>CAYIYW010000001.1:0-6317 GCA_964367845.1 uncultured Candidatus Saccharibacteria bacterium
CTTGTCAATTTCCCGATATCGCCGCCGGTCATGTTTTTTGAGGATTCGGCAAAGTCCGGCAATCGTCTTTTTCTCAAGTTTGATTCGGAGCTTGCGGTTTGGCGGAACGTTTGGAAGAGCGATTGAATCAACCAGCGTTTGAATATAGAAACCCGACCCGCCGCAAATAATCGGTGTCTTGTCGCGCGACGTGATTTCATTTATGACGTGTCGCCCCGTTTTTTGGAATTGAGCGGCGGTAAAAACCCGTTTGGGAGACGCGGCATCAAGTAAATGGTGAGGGACGCCCTTCATTTCGGCCTCGGTGATTTTCCCACTGCCGATATTAAGCCCTTTATAAACTTGTCGCGAGTCGGCGGAAATTATCTCGCCGTCCACCGCCCGAGCCAGTCGCACAGCCAAGGCGCTTTTACCGGTCGCGGTTGGGCCGAGGATGACGAGGATTTTTGGGTTGGTTGTCGTCATTCTATATCTACCATGACTTGACGAGCGTAGTATAATATGATACACTTGTTGTGTAAAGTTCTTTGATTCTCAAGGGGTGTTAGAAAACAACAAATCGTCTGAAAAGACGAAAAGAGGAGGATGACCATTGAAACAGAAAATTGGTCTCATCGGCGGTCTGATTTCCGCAGTTGTCATTGTCGCATTTGCCATTTACTTGGCAACCAACAGCATTCCGCAGAACATAGCTAGCTGGATCATGTGGACAATCTTGGACACGTTGATCTTGATAAGCTGTCTTGCTGCGGGCAACAAGCGACCGTGGCTCCCTGCCGGGTATACTCTGGGAGCTTTTCTTGTCACTCTCATCCTCCTCACGAGGGGTGTGTGGCACTGGGGCACTGTTGAAACAATCTCGGCAATCGGAGCCACAGCTGCTACCGCTTGTTGGTGGAAATTGGGACCGAAGTCCGCAATCATAGCGAGCACACTTGCTATGACGCTTGCGGGAATCCCTGCAATGAATGATGCATGGTTCCGTCCTGATCCCGCAAGTTGGTGGCTGTGGGGTGGTGTCGCTTTCTCTTGCGCTCTCTCATGCTACGGGGCGAAAGCGTGGACGATCGAAGAACGTTTCTTCCCTTGTTCCAGCTTTATTTTCAACACCACCATGACAATTCTCGTTCTCCGATAAGGAGCGGAACTCACAACACCGAAACAAGTTGTAACAGCCGGACCCCACAAAGGTTCGGCTGCTTTCTATTCCGAGGCAAATTCTTTATCACATATACAACGGCGGTTCTTCAGTTATGCCGGACTTGTGATTACTTAATCTGGCAAGGGCGTACAGAATACTGGACAGCCGGTTTAAATACGCCAGTGTGTTCTTGTGAACTTTGGTTCTGCCTTCCTCGCCTGCGGCGACGACTCTTCGCTCCGCTCGTCTCGCCATCGTGCGCGCCGTGTCAAACATGGCCGCGAGCTCGGTGCCGCCGGAAACGAAAAAACTTTTTATCGGCGGCAGTTGTTTTTCAATCCCGTTTATCATTTCCTCAACTTCTTTGATTTTGGTTTCGGTTATTTCCTTGTCCGCTCCGGCAATTTGCGCCTGAACCGTGAACAGGTTTTGTTGAATGTCGCCCACAATTTTTTCAAAAGACGCGACGCCTTTTTCGGTTTTTGTTGAAAAGCCACTGACCTTAGATTTAACTTTGCATAACCCAAGAAAAGAATTTATTTCATCCAGCGAGCCAAGCGCCTCTGCAACCGCGGAGCTCTTGGAAATTCTTTGGTCGCAGCCAAAGGTCTTTGTTGTGCCATTGTCGCCCTTACCTGTGAAAAGCATGGTGCGTTAATTATACACTTTCCTACGTTGATGCCGAAGGTGGGAGTCGAACCCACACGAGGTTACCCTCACACGATTTTGAGTCGTGCGCGTAGACCAATTCCGCCACTTCGGCCTTGTCGTCGTTGCTCTGCCGCGCCTCCATTATTGTTTACGCGGGTTCGCGCGGGCACTTTCCGCCACCTCACTTTACTAAATCACCGCTAAAAATCAACGAGACAGGACGCCGCGCGATATCGCCGGAGCGTCATTCACAGCACCCGCATTTTTTGCCGGAACTCAATGTGCTAAAATAACCTCATGTCTTACTATTACAACGACTCCATTTTTTGGGTGGATGTTGAAAAAATAAAAGCCAATCCATTTCAACCGAGGAAGGAATTTAACAAGGCCCAACTTGAAAGCTTAGCTGATTCCATAAAACAATATGGCGTTCTGCAAGCGCTTGTGGTAACGCGCAAGGAAATTGAAAAACCGGATGGCGGTCTGGATGTTGAGTATGAACTCATCGCCGGCGAAAGGCGTCTTCGGGCGGCCAAAATCTCCGGTCTTCAACAGGTGCCTGTTTTGATAAAAAACGGCGAGGAGACCGATTTGATGAAGCTTGAATTGGCGATTATTGAGAACATTCAGCGCGAGGACTTAAGTCCGCTTGACCGAGCTCGAGCGTTTGAAAAACTGGCCAATGAATTCAAATTCAAGCATGTTGAAATTGCCCGCAAGGTCGGCAAGAGCCGAGAATATGTCTCAAACACCATACGAATTCTGACTCTGCCGACCGAAATTTTGGACGCATTGAGCAACGGCCAAGTTTCCGAAGGCCACACTCGGCCACTCCTTATGTTGGGCGACCGGCCGGCCGAACAGCGAACGCTCTTTAAGGAAATTATCTTCAAAAAATTGACTGTCCGCGAGGCCGAGGCGATTTCGCGCAAAATTGCTTACGACAAAGCCCGCAAAAAGGATTATGTTTTTGACCCCGAATTGGCCGAACTTGAGGAAAAAATTGCCTCTTCGCTCGGCACCAGAGTTTCTATTGAGCGAAAGGAAAATGGCGGAAAACTGACGATTGATTTCTTTTCAAACGATGATTTGCGCACGATTCTTGACCTGCTCAAAACAAACCAGATTCGCGACCCGAATGAACTGCTGGACAAACACATTGCGAGCCAAAATCGCAAACCAGCCGATGTTGCTCCATCCGGATTTGTCCCGCCGGAATTTATTGACGACCGAAGTCCGGTTGAGAAACGGAAAGACGATGAAGAGCTTTACTCGGTGGCGAATTTTTCGCTCTAGTCAGTTTTGAAAAAAGTCCGCAAAGTAAGTTCGCGAGCGTGTTAGACGGCGCATGGAGTTTGTCCTGCGAGCTTATTTCATCAGCCTGTGCGGATTATGGTTCGGACAGGTTTTATCACTACACCTTTCTGGGATGGTTTTTGTACCCTCCATCATTAGCGCGCCGCAAGGGATAGTTCCGCCGGCGGTTTCGCGCGAGTATGAGCAGGTATTGCCGGTCGGTTTGGCCTTTATCGCTTGTTTGCATTTTGGATAATTACTGCAACTGTAAAAAAGTCCGAAGCGTCCGCGCCTTTCCACCATTTCACCGCCTTTGCACTTTGGACATTTTACGCCGGTGCCGTTTTGATTATTCTCGCCCTGCTTTACGAATTTGCACTTCGGATAATTACTGCAAGCCACGAAACGGCCAAACTTGCCGTCGCGCTCCAAAAGCTTCCCGTCTTTGCAGTCCGGACACTTTTCGCCGGTTTCTTTCGGACCTTCAAGCTCCGTGCCGTCAATCTTTCTCGCGCCGACGCAATCCGGAAATCGCTCACAGCTTAAGAATTTGCCCGACCGTCCGAGCTTGATAATCATTTCACCTCCGCACACTGGGCACTTGAACTCCGGGTCGGCTTTGCCGAGATTTGTTAATTTTTGGATTTTATCTTTTGATTTAACGTCTTTCAAAAACGGTTTATAAAAATCGGCGAGGGTCTTCAGATATTCTCGGTCGCCGTTGGCGATATCGTCAAGTTTATCTTCCATTTCAGCCGTGAACGAATCGCTTATGTAATCGGTGAAATTTTGCTCAAGGAAAGTGCTTACCACATCGCCGGTGTCAGTCGGCACAAGCGAGCGGGCGACTTTGTCAACATAACCGCGGTCCTCAATGGTTTTGATGATAGACGCGTACGTTGACGGCCGGCCGATACCGCGTTTTTCAAGTTCCTTTATCAGACCGGCTTCGGAATAACGGTCCGGTGGCGTCGTCTCCTTTTTCTCCGGCTCTATGGATAGTAGAGAAAGCGGATCGCCGACATGTACCGCCGGCAGAATGACATCGTCATTTTTGGCTTCCGGGTCGGCAAGAAGCCAACCGGGAGAAACGACCCGCGAACCGTTTGATTCAAAATCAGGCACTGTTTTATCCGGCCCATTTTTACCGCCGTTCTTATTGTTTCCACCGTCTATTTCAGAAACCCGAGCCACAATTTTTGTTCGTAGCATTTGAGCGTCGGCCATTTGCGAAGCGACTGTTCGCCGCCAAATCAGATTGTATAGTTTTTTTTGCTCGTCATTAAATCCGAGCGTTTCCTTGCTCATGTCCGTCGGACGAATGGCCTCATGGGCTTCCTGGGCATTTTTACTTTTGGTTTTGTATGTCTGGACGGCGACCAAATCCTTGCCGAATTTTTTCTCAATGATTTTTGCCGCCTGGGCAAGAGCGACTGCGCTCAAGTTTGTGCTGTCAGTTCTCATATATGTAATATGGCCTGCTTCATAAAGCCGTTGAGCGGTTCCCATCGTTCGGGACGGTGCAAAACCAAGCTGGGAACTGGCCGCTTGCTGAAGGGTTGAAGTAATAAAAGGCGGACGAGGTGTTCGTTTGACCGCGGTTTCCCTCACATCGGCGACTGACCATTCGCCGGTCTCGGCTTTTTTGACTATTTCATTTACCGTCGCTTCATTGTTCGGCTGTTCCGAGCAGACAAAAGTTATCGGTTCTTTTTTGGCGGTCGCGGTTTGAACGGTCTCGGTCTGGGCGGTGATAACCCAGTATTCCACGGGAATAAAAGCTCGAATTTCACGCTCGCGCTCCATTATTATGCGCAAAGCCGGCGACTGGACTCTGCCGGCGGAAAGGCCGTAACGGACTTTTTTCCAAATGAGACCGGAGAGGTCGTAGCCGACGAGACGGTCAAGAACACGGCGGGCTTCTTGGGCCTTGCGCAAATTTTGGTCAATGTCGCGCGGATTTTTTATGGCCTCGGCAACGGCGTTTTTGGTTATTTCATGAAAAACAACCCGCTTTGGTTTTTTAAGTCCGACCGCTTCGGAGATGTGCCAGGCGATTGCTTCACCTTCGCGGTCTGGGTCGGTCGCCAGCAAAACCTCGTCGGCTCTTTTGGAAAGGCGAGAGATGTTGCTGACGATGTTTTCCTTGCCCTTGGAAATTTCATAATGAGGAATAAACCCGCCCTCAATATCAATGGCTTTTTTGTTGCTTTTGGGCAGGTCTCGAATGTGGCCGACAGACGCCACAACCTCAAACGAATCGCTTCCTCCGTTTTCGTTCGGGATATCTTTCAGGTATTTTGAAATTGTTTTGGCCTTGGCCGGCGACTCAACTATCAATAATTTCATGTCGCTAAGTAATACTACAAATAATTTTTTGACGCAACACCTCCTGGCTTTGCTGGAGAGATGTTGCAATCAACTTTTCTGTCGCAATTCGCCGTCCGACTCAACAATAAATCCCTTCATTTCCAAAAGTGAAAGAGCGACGCTAACCTCGCGCGTGTCGCCACCGATTTTCCGCAAAAGAGCGGTTCGGGACATAGGTTCGGTCAGAATTTTGTAGACCTTCTTCTCTACGGCTGTGCAGTTTTCCAACACCCGCCATTTTTTACTGGATGAATTTTGCCCTGATTGCCCTGATTGTCCAGATTGCTCGGGTGAATCCTGCTCGGTTAAGCATGCGTCTAAACCGAGCCCATGCAAAATATCCTCGCTTTGAGATACCAACATCGCGCCGTTTGAAAGAAGCATGTGCGGTCCCGCTGATTGTTTAGCATAAATTGAGCCGGGAACGGTGAATATGTCGCGATTGTAATCAAGGGCAAGTCGAGCGGTGATGAGCGTGCCGGATTTAAGAGAGGCCTCCACGACAAGCGTCGCGTGCGAAAGTCCGGCCATAATTCTGTTCCGTTCGGGGAAATTGTAATGCCGTGGCGTGTAGCCGGCCGGAAATTCCGAAATCAACGCCCCGCCACCGGCAAGAATTTCTTTCGCCAACTGAATATTTGTTCTCGGGTAAATCGCTTCCCAGCCGAGTCCGGAACCGAGGACGGCGATGGTCGTCAGTCCCGCGTCAAGCGCCGCTTTGTGGGCTATGGCGTCAATGCCAATAGCTAATCCGGACACGATTACGACGTCGCTTCCGCGCAGACCGCCGATAAGTTCTCGGCATGCGTCTACGCCATACTGGGAAGCGCTGCGCGACCCGACAACGCAGAGATATTTT
>CAYIYW010000001.1:6417-19017 GCA_964367845.1 uncultured Candidatus Saccharibacteria bacterium
TGCGTCTACGCCATACTGGGAAGCGCTGCGCGACCCGACAACGCAGAGATATTTTCGGTTGGGGCGTGGTTTCTGACACGAATCCTTACTCTGATTTGAGTTTGCATTTCGGCTAAAGTCCGGAAGTCGGCCGCGCACAAAAAGCTTCGCCGGCGGTTCCGGAATTTCTTTCAAAAGAGGCGGAAATTTTTCTCGCGGGAGTTCCGTTATTCCGTCAGGCGGGTTTTCGTTTTGTGTCAAATCTTGTATACTAATTTTGTCATGTTAGACATCAACTTCATAAGAGAAAATCAAGAATTGATAAAGACGGCGGCTCGGAAGAAGCATCTTGAATTTGATGTTGAAAAACTTATTGCTGTTGACGATAAACGGCGTGAATTACTTTCTTCCATAGAAAATCGTCGCGCTGAACAAAACAGAGCCAGCGAAAAAATCGCCAAAGCGAACTCTGATGAAGAACGCAATGCCCTAATCGGCCCGATGAAAAGCGTAAAAGAAGCGCAGGAGCGCGATGAGACGGCTTTTAAGGAAATCATGCACAAATGGCAAATGCTCATGGTCGCCGTGCCGAACATTCCTGATATGTCCGTACCGGATGGCGAGAATGACGGTGACAATAAGGAGGTTCGGACATGGGGTGAAAAAACAAAATTTTCTTTTTCGCAGGCGTTCACGCCGAAAAATCACATTGAAATTCTCCAAAACCTAGACATGCTTGACCTTGACCGCGGCGCTAAAGTCGCAGGATTTCGTGGTTATTTCTTGAAGGGCGACGCCGTTCTTCTCCAGTTCGCAATCTGGCAATTCGCCTTGAAAGAATCGGTTGCCAAGGGTTTCATGCCGATGTTCGCGCCATCGCTTCTTAAAAAAATGCCGTTTATCGGCACGGGTTACCTGCCGCAGGGTGAAGAGGACTTGTATCACACCCAGGACAACGACTATCTTTCCGGAACGGCTGAAGTCGCCACGATGGCGTATTACGCGGACGAGGTCATTGACGCCAAAAAACTGCCGGTGAGGTTCGTTTCATTTTCCCCGTGCTTCCGACGGGAAGCGGGAAGTCATGGAAAAGACACAAAAGGCATCATCCGAGTTCACGAATTTGCCAAAATTGAGCAAGTCATTTTGTCTGAAGCCAGCCATGAGGAATCGGTTCGTCTTCACGAGGAAATAACATCAAACGCCGAAGAAATTATGCAGAAACTCGGAATTGCTCATCGCGTTGTCATCAACTGTGGCGCCGATTTGGGCCTCGGTCAGGTAAAAAAATACGACATAGAGGCATGGGTGCCGACCGAGAATACTTACCGCGAAACCCACTCCGCTTCATATTTCCATGATTTTCAGACCCGTCGCCTCAACATTCGCTATCGCGACGGCGACAAATTAAAATTTGCTCACTCCCTAAACAGCACGGTGATTGCCACTCCGCGCATTCTTGTTCCTTTAGTTGAGCAATTTCAGCAAGAAGACGGTTCGGTTTTAGTTCCGGAAGTTCTTCATCCTTATATGAACGGCGTAACCAAGCTTTCTCGCGCCAAGTGAAGGCGTGTTAAACGGCGTTGGGTTCTGTTGAATAATGTTAGACAGGAATTTATCGGAAATAAAAATATTCGCAATTAAATTACCAGAAATAAAAACATGAACCGCCGGGTGTCGTCATTTCGCTCAAAACGCCTTCGGGTCAAAAGGCGGAAGCACCGTTTTTATCGGTATTGCGCCGGAGTCCTGATTTTTCTCGCAGTTATCGTCGGCACCAGTTTTCTGACCCGAGCCGAGCCGGTGCGTGTTGAAAATGTTGTCGTGGAAGGAACCGGAATCGTTAAAAAAGAGGTGATTGAAGAAATTGCAAAAAACGAGCTTAACGCGTCGTATCTTTGGATTTTTTCAAAAAACAATGTCTTTCTGTATCCGCGGAAAACCATTGAGAACAGAATCTACGAGCAGTCCACCGCGATTGAAAATGTTTCGGTCTCTTTTGACGGTTTGAAAACGATTTCAGTCAAAATTCGCGAGTACGGCCAGGATTATTTATGGTGTGATTCCGAGGCACGCGCTCGCTGTTATTTTATGGACTCCAACGGCTATATTTTCTCCGAGTCGGCCGATTTTTTTAAGAATGTTCTTTTTACCTATTACGGTCTGGCGGACGGCAACAAGCCGATTGGTCAGACATATCTGCCGGAAGCGGAATTCGCCGAGCTCAATAAATTTATTGACAGCGCAAAATTGCTCAAACTTGTGCCGATTGGTCTCATCGCTCGCGCTGAAGGGGATTTTGAACTTCTGTTGACTTCCGGCGGTTCAATTTTGTTCTCAAATCGCGAACCGTTTCTGACGACATTTGAAAATCTTGAAACCATTATTGCCGAGCAAACTCGGCTGGAAAAGGAGTTTTTGAAACGGCTGGATTACATTGACGTTCGGTTTACCAGCAAGGCCTTCGTAAAATTAAGGTAAGTCATGTGAGATAGGTTATAATTAGTCAATGCCCATCGCTCTTCTCATCCCGGAATATTTTCTCTGGCACTACACAACGGCCTTGCGGCTCTGCCTTAATATCGCCACTAATTTTGTTTGGTTTGTATACCACTTCTTCTCTATGCCGGTTTTGTTCAGGACTCTTTTTTCGCCCTGGCACAAAATCCATGAAAAATACCGCTCGGGTTTTCATCCGTCGTCGTTCGCCGAAACATTCGTAATCAACACCATTATGCGGATGGTCGGCTTTGCGGTTAGAGCGGCGGTCATAATTTTCGGCGGTGGACTCTGTATCGTTACGGTGCTGTTTGGTCTGACGCTATTTTTAATCTGGCTGGCTCTGCCGTTGGCCGTTTTGGTCATAATTCTTTTATCGTTTCGTCTTTTATTGCCATGATTTTCTCTGAACTTAGAAAAAAAGAGGGGCGGGTGAGCGGGTTAGTCGCTCTGGACCGAGCAATGCCTCGCCAAGCGCGAGCGAAAATAAAAGGATTCTTGCTTATCATTGCTCCGTTGCTCATGATGGTTCTCTTGTTTTTTGAGGAACAGACGGTCGTCTCGCCTGACACACTTTACGGCGTCATGTTTTTGGTTATTGCCTTTTGGCTGGTTATTTTTATGCTTGATTGTTTTTACTACGCTCATTATTTTAAGGGCGCTCATTTTTCTCTTTCGGAATGGGGTATAAACCGCCGTAAACCCGCTATACCGTACGAAATTTTAGAAATTGTCTCCCATACTCACTCGGCCGATTTAACCGGCGGGTTTTTGGCGTCCCGAGCAGGGAAAGACATTTTAATTCGGCTTGATGTCGCGCCCAAGGATGTTGAGCAATTTATGGCCGGTAATCGCGAAAAAGTTTACGCCGATTCAATTGTTTTTGCCGAACCAATAGTTCTCGCTTCTTTTGCAGCGACGGTTTTTGATTCTGACCAACGGTTTGCCGATTTTTTGATTGGTTACGGCGTCAGGCGTGAAGACCTGATTGGCACGGCGGTTTGGGTTTCCAATATATATGAGCGTCAAAAAGAGGCCTATCGTTGGTGGGGGCGAGATTCGCTCGGTCGGATTAAAGGGATAGGCAAGGACTGGTCGCGGGGCGAAACCTATCTTCTTGAACAGTACGGGACCTTCGCCGCGCCGGAGTCAGACGAAATTCTTTTCAAAAAAGAAATTGACGAACTTGAGCA
Organism: uncultured Candidatus Saccharibacteria bacterium; assembly: GCA_964367845.1. Lineage (GTDB taxonomy): Bacteria > Patescibacteriota > Minisyncoccia > Phycocordibacterales > DATGWK01 > JAHFLV01. Next base: position 10,089 of record CAYIYW010000001.1, read on the forward strand.
GGTTTTGGCCAGAACCTCCGGCGCGGATGCTCTTTTGGTGGCTGAAGAAAGCAGTGAACTCACGGCGGTCATTGCCGGTCTGGCCGGCCGGATTCGGGACGGCTCCGTTTTGCCGCAGATTGAGCACAAACGGCTTTTATTGCTCAATGAAACGGCGATTGAGCAGGCGTCTGTCGCTGAAGGTCAGTTTGAAACGCTCATCATCCGCCTTTTCAATCAGGCCGTAAACGCCGGCCACATAATTTTGGTTATTCCGAATTTTCCGTCATTCACTGTAGCCGCCAAAAAACATGGCATTGATATTGTTGAACTTCTTCAACCGTATCTGGCCTCCTCAGCTCTTCAAATTGTCGCTTTTGCCGTTAAAGATTCTTATGTTGAATCGCTTGCGCGCCACACCGAATTGATGAGCCGGTTTGAGCGGATTTTTATAGAAAATGAAAACAGCGCCGTAATCGTTAGAGCCCTTGAGCGCAAGGTTTATGACATTGAACGCGTAGCCCATCTTTTTTTCACTTATCAATCTCTGGTGGCGGTTACCGCCGGCGCCAGCCGGTATTTTTCCGGCGCGGTTGCGGAGGATAAGGCCTTAGACATCTTTGACGAGCTTGTGCCTCGGCTCATTCAAAAAAGAGTCCGCAGAGTTTTGGCTTCGGATGTTGACGAACTCATCACACTAAAAACCGGCATTCCGACCGGTCAGGCCAACCAAGCTGAACGAAGCAAGCTTTTGAAACTGGAATCAATTCTCCACGAACGAATCGTGGGACAGGATGAAGCAATTCAATCAATCGCCAAAGCGATGCGCCGAGCTCGTTCCGGCATTGCTGACAGCAAACGGCCCCTGGGCTCGTTTCTTTTCCTCGGCCCGACTGGCGTCGGTAAAACCGAAACCGCCAAGACGCTAGCCCGCGCGTTTTTTGAATCCGAAGACAAAATGGTTCGTTTTGACATGTCGGAATACAATTCTCCGGACGCTCTTTCTCGGCTTATCGGGTCAGGCGGAACCGAAATGGCGGTAACGGGTATTTTAGCCGAACGGATTCGCGAGTACCCGTACTGCGTTTTGCTTCTTGATGAATTTGAAAAGGCCGATTCAAAAGTTCACGACCTTTTCCTGCAAATCATAGACGAGGGTCAATTTTCCGATGTTCACGGCAAAAAAGTTAATGCCAGGAATTTAATCATAATCGCCACATCAAATGCCGGCAGTGATTTTATCTGGGAGTTGGCTCAAAACGGGAAGGACCCGTCTCAAAATCATGATTTAATAATTCAGCATTTGGTAAAAGAGAGGATTTTTAAGCCGGAGTTGATAAACCGGTTTGACGGCGTCGTTATTTTTCATCCGTTGAATGACGAGCACAGGAAGAAGATTGCGGTAATTCTTTTGAATGAATTGCAGTCGCGGCTCGGCGAACAAGGGCTTGTTCTGAACATTACCGATGAGCTGATAACTTTCGTGGCTCTTCAAGCGAAAGAAAAATCCTTCGGCGCCAGACCACTGCGACGAATCATTCAGGACAAAATTGAAGAAATTATCGCCCGACGACTGCTTGAAGGAAAAATAAAAAAAGGCGACACAGTAACGATAACCGCAGAAGACCTGGAGTTCGGAGTAAACCAATATCGCGATTCAAACCAATAATGCGCTTCGGCTTGCGTTGACGGCTTTCTCGGCTAAAATGGTTAGGTGAAAAAAGAGAAAGAAAATTTCTGGCAAAAACTAAAGAACGCGGCGCCTTTTATTCCGAGTGCCCACGGAATTGTTCCGGGCGCCGACGGAGTCAAAAATCCTATCATTGTTTTAGCGCCGATGGCGGATGTCACCGACGCGGCTTTTCGGAGAATCATCGCCAAGTGTGGCAAGCCGGATGTCATGTGGACAGAGTTCGTTTCAGCCGACGGGCTTTTTATGGGCGGTAAGGACGCTCTCATGAAAAACCTGATTTTTACCGAGGCCGAGCGACCGATTGTCGCCCAATTTTTTACCGCTCGGCCGGAGATGATGAAAAAAGCGGCGGCCCTTGCCAAAAAACTCGGCTTTGACGGAGTGGACATCAATATGGGTTGTCCGGACAGAAGTATTGAAAAGCAAGGAGCCGGAGCGGCTCTTATCAAAACTCCGAAGTTGGCACGTGAAATAATCCGGGCGGCTAAAGAGGGCGCAACCGGCCCTGACGGTTCGGATATTCTGCCGGTGTCGGTAAAAACCCGGGTCGGTTTCAATGTCAATCAATTGGAGACATGGCTTCCGGAGCTTTTAGCCGAGGAACCGGCGATGATTACCATTCACGCTCGGACTAGAAAAGAAATGTCCAAAGTTTCGGCGCGCTGGGAGGAAGTGAAAAGGGGAGTGGAAATCAGAAACCGGTTGAATTCAAAGACCTTGATATTCGGAAACGGCGATGTGAAGAATGTGAACGAAGCAAAACAAAAGGCCATTGAAACCGGTTGCGACGGTGTGATGCTTGGACGGGCAATTTTCGGCAACCCTTGGCTCTTTAGCGAGCGCGACCCCCAAAAAATTTCAATAAAGGAAAAATTGCAGGTTCTTACGGAACACACAAAACTTTTTGAAGAATTACTCGGCGACCGGAAGAATTTTGCAGTCATGAAAAAGCATTTCAAAGCGTATGTGCACGGTTGGGACGGGGCAAGGGAGTTACGAGCGCAACTCATGGAGACACAAAACGCCAAGGAAGTGGAAGAGACAATCTGGGGATATCTTAAATTCTATAATATCCAGAAATAGCTATATTTCCAGCCATTTTGTGACAATTTTAAGCGATGGACGCGCGGGAAACATCATTTTTGATTGACAATTTTTTGGAGATGTGCTAGGTTATATGCGTCATCAGTCGCACATTATGTGTCGATTGAGTTTGACAAGAGTTGTTCTTTTCATCGTCCGCTTGTGCCAAATACAAGCACAACAGCGAAGGAGACCCCAGATATGACCGTCTTCAGTCGCGGTTCCGTGGTCGTCGCACATTGCATTCCTGTTCCCAGCAGCGTCGGTCGCGACACCGGCAACGTCGGCATTCGGCATCGGCGGTAGGGCAGGCGCCCGCGGCGAGCCGATTCGCTTCTCTGTTTGTTCGTTGGTTTGCGCAGGACTCTCAGGCGCTAATTGCCATTCAGGTCAACGAATTCCCGCGACTTGTCTGTGCTAGTGCCGACTGTGTCCGCCAATCATCTGAAACCCCGCATCCATAAGGGTGGAGCGGGGTTTTTTCTTTGTCCACATATGTCGTTAAACGTGTGTTGCCTCAATTTATCCGCGGTGTATGATAGGGTTTATTCAGCTTTCCTTCCCATATCGTGTGATTTGGGGAGCTGGATGCAGTTCTTTTTGACGGGAGGACCCATATGGATCCACGGCGGATGTTTGCGTCCATCGTCAGGCGGTATCCCGGCGAAGGCGGGGGTTGCCTGGGCAAGAATGGTCGCAATCTCATGAGGGACATCGGTTCCACTTCCCGGTGATGCAGGGCGTTCCCTCGCGGTTTCTCACTTGTTGAGATGCCAACCCAATCGGGCTTTAGATAGCCCAAGTGTTCACAACCCCTCTCTGTTAGGTAGCAGAGAGGGTTTTTCTTACCCTTTATTTGTTAGGAAATCTGATTTTGGGGAAAAGGCCGTTTTTTTATTTTTCACCCGACTTTTTGATATACTAGACCGATGAAGGAGCAGAAAAAACAAACCGCCCTTTACAGAAAATATCGGCCGGAAACATTTAAGGATGTAATCGGTCAGGACCATGTGGTCAAAGTCATTGAGAACTCAATCAAACTTGGCAATATTTCTCACGCCTATCTTTTTGCCGGCTCGCGTGGCACGGGCAAAACATCTGTCGCCAGAATTTTTGCTCGGGCAATCGGCACAAGCGACATAGACCTCCATGAGATGGACGCCGCTTCAAACCGCGGCATTGACGATATCCGAGAAATTCGCGAGGGCGTAAATACTGTTCCCTTTGAATCAAAATACAAGGTTTACATTATTGACGAAGCGCACATGCTCATGAAGGACGCTTTTAATGCCCTCCTTAAAACTTTGGAAGAACCGCCGGCTCACGTAATTTTCATTCTGGCAACGACAGAACAGGAAAAATTGCCCGAAACCGTTATTTCCAGATGCCAGACCTTCACTTTCAAAAAGCCAAACCAAGAGATTCTGCGGGAGTCGGTCTCAATAATCGCCAAGAAAGAAGGTTTTGCGCTGGAGCCGGACGCGGCTGACCTTATCGCACTTTTAGGCGACGGCTCCTTCCGTGACACTCAAGGAATTTTACAGAAAGTCATTTCGGCTTCGGGCGGGTCTTCCCGCGACGCTGGCGGTAAAAAAATCTCGCGAGAGGAAGTTGAGCTAGTTACGGGCGCGCCGAGGAGAACCGTCGTGAACGCTTTTATTGATTCGCTGGCGGAAGGGAATTTGCAAAAAGGAATTACGGCTTTGCACAACGCGGCGGAAAATAACATTGACATGGGCATATTTTCTAAATTGATTCTGGAGAAACTCCGGTTTATTTTGCTTTTGGCTAATGCGCCGGACATGAGCAAAATAATTGAGGCCCGAGTTTCGGCTGAAGATTTTGAATATCTAAAAAAACTTGCGGCGGGGAACGCGAAAAATTTATCTTTTGACGCCCTTCTGGAAATTCTTAAAGCCAGCCAGCTCATCGGCCGGGCGTTTATTCCCGAGCTGCCGCTTGAACTTGCGCTGATGAAGATTGTGGGGCAGGATAGAAGCGCGCAATAGAGAAAATTCTTATATTGGGAGATCGTCTAATGGTAGGACGGGGAGCTTTGGACTCCTAAATCTAGGTCCGATTCCTAGTCTCCCAGCAATTTCGCAGAAAGTAAAAAATCGCCCGAAATCGCATCGTCGCAAACCACAAGTGGAGGGCGGGGCGGAATTCCCCCCTGAAACCCCCCTTCCGCCCCGCCCGCACTAATCCTTATTTTTTCGGGGATTTTTGAGACAAAAGCAAAAGGAAAACGGGGAGTGAAGATGAGGGTGCGGTTGAGGACGAGTGGGTTCGAGCCGACTTTTTGGAAGAATGAGCGGATTTTCGTAGTATCTGTACTCTCTGCCTTGATGGGAAATAAAATCTCAATATTATTAATGAAATATGAAAACAGAATTTGTACAAAACCTTGATGATGGAAAAGTGATAGATGTCGCCTGTCAATTCTGCGGACATGAAACGAAGCATATAGTCTTGAAATCTGTAGAACGTAAATGGGGTAATGATGACATCCAAGGAAATGATTCATATCAGATAATTCAATGCCGAGGATGTGAAAATATCTCTTACCAAACAGAGAGTAGTAATAGTGATCATTATAATTATGTGGGGGATGATGGTGATATGGAATATAGTAGTAATGTTACGATTTATCCCCATAGAGTCTCGGGTAGAATTCAGTTGGAAAATTTATGGAGAGTCCCTCATACAGTATCAAAGATTTACAAAGAAACATTCGAATCAATAGGCGCTGGCCCGCATATTTTGGCAGGATTAGGATTACGTGCGATCGTAGAAGCAGTTTGTGTTACTGAAGGTGCCACCCAATGGGATTTTCATAAAAAGATTAGTTATTTAGTATCTACAGATAAGCTTACTAGAGCAGGGGGTGATCTCCTCTTACATAATTCGAGACATTGGAAATGAGTCTGCTCATAAGTCCATACCAATAAAACCAGGTGATATTGATATCGCAATAGAGATAGTTGAGAGTTTGCTAAAAAACGTATATATAATTCCAGCAGAAACAGAAAAACTCGACAAAAAGAAAATTTCTGACGATAAAAGATTATGAGTAGGATTTATAGGAAAATCAATTTAATAAGGGTAAGGCTTCAGGAAACTGTGACTAAAAATAATGTCTATGTCTTTTTTCGACTGATAATCATTTTATTTTTTATTTTTGGCAGTTCTGTGCTTGTAATTGAGAAATTAACCCCTTCTGATTATACAATCAAATTTGAAAGAGAGTGTGATGGAATAAAGTGTGAAAAAATCAAGGTGATTGATTCCGAAAGAAGTGCAAGTATTGAAAATGAGGTAGAAGCATTGTCCGCATCTCTTGAAAGAATAGATTTCTTTGCGAGATTCACATTTTTACGGTTTGATTTTCAGACTACCAATCAATCGCAGTTCGCTTTTGTCGTAACTCAGCCGCGGTATGAAAAAGGAGTTGATATTATGATGCAGTGCAATCTTAATGGTAAGGATTATATTTTTTCTCCAAATTCTGGAATCATTTTTACACAAAAATCTTCGATTCGAGATATTATAAGTGAGCTTAATAAAATACAGAATATCCTTATTACCTGCAATCCTGCACCGCAAAACATTGAGAATGTTGTAGATAAGCCACTTATAGTCGCTCCTGAAGCGGAAGTCCAATTTATCTACAAAGAAGAAAAGTATCATCTGAAGTTTTTGCCTGATAAACTAAACTACTTTCTAACAGTATTGCAGATGTTTATAATCACAGGCATTTTTCTCGGTGCGTACTTCGAAATATCCAGATTCATAAACAAGGGGTTAAGAAAATAGTATAAAATAAACCCATGGAACCCCCAAATTCCCAGATCGTCATATACAAAGATAAAAATGGAAACATCAAGATCGATGTCCGGTTTGACGGCGACACGGTTTGGCTAACCCAAGACACCATCGCGACCCTCTATGACAAAGGCCGTTCAACAGTGACCGAGCATATCCAGAATGTTTTTCAAGAAGGTGAATTGGAGGAAAATTCAGTATGTCGGGAATTCCGACGAACTGGTGCTGATGGCAAGGAATACCTCGTCAAATACTACAATCTAGGCCTTATCATCGCTGTGGGATACAGAGTGAAGTCTTCACAAGGCACAGCTTTCCGTAAATGGGCAACGGAGCGACTTTCGGAGTATGTTGTCAAAGGATTCGTGATAGATAGTGAAAGACTCAAAAATCCAGATCTCCCGTTCGATTATTTTGAGGAACTTGAGCAAACCATCGCGGATATTCGAAGTAGTGAAAAGAGATTCTACCGAAAGATCACCGACATTTACGCCACAAGCGTAGATTATGATCCAACCAACGATCAGAGTCTTTTGTTTTTCAAAACTGTGCAGAACAAAGTCCACTATGCAGTCACTGGTAATACTGCCGCGGAGATCGTAGTTGAAAGAATAGATAGTGCAAAAAAGAATCTAGGGCTGACAAATTTCCGAGGAGCAAAACCGACAAGAGAAGAAGTGGTGATTGCGAAAAATTATTATAACAAGGAGGAATTAACCCAGCTCAATGCTTTGGTGGAACAATATCTAATATTTGCCACAGAACAAGCTCGTCGCAGAATACCCATGACCATGAAGGATTGGATAGAAAAACTGCATGGATTTTTGACTATCAATGATAGAAATATCCTGAAAGATGCAGGCGAAATATCTCATGAATTGATGAAAGAAATTGCCGAGAAAAAGTTTGACGAATATAAACAGATAGAAGCGCGACAGGATGTCGATTTTGATGAGGTGGCGTTGAAGGCGATTGAGGGTGCAAAGGTTAGAAAGTTATCTTCAAAGAGTAGAAAGAAGGGTTTATGATTGGTTATACATTAATTCCATGCCTCCATCCTACACTTTAGAAAAAATCAGATTTGCCACAGACCCGCAGACATTTGAAAGGGCAGTGGACTTATACGAGAGAGGAAAGGTTACTAAATTCAAGGAGGGAATGAGAAGCTATTCGGCTGTCGTTATTGGCTCCAAACCGTATAATGTTTCAGGAGAAGCACGAAGATTCGACTATGGAAATTGCGACTGTTATCTAGGTCAAAATGATGAATTATGTAAACATTTGGTAGCTTTGGCTATTTATGCGGTAATGAGAGGTAAAAAATTGCGCCCGGAGGATAAAGAAATAGTAGCCGGACCGGAATGTAGCCAGAAGCTTGGTGAGTTGACCAAAGAAGATTTGTCTTCAGTAAAAAATTCAATCACTGGAGCGATAAGATATATAAAAGCTTACAGCGGTCCCTCTCGTACATGGTTTGTGTATCAAAACTCTTTAGATGAAGGATGCAACAGGTTATCGAAAGTAGTCTCTGGCCTGCCAGTGAGTAAACAGACAACAAAATTACTTGTTGATATACTGTTGCGGCTAGATGAAAAACTTTGTCGTGGAGGTGTTGATGATTCCGATGGCACAGTTGGGGGATTCGTAGAGGGGGTCGTGGAGATGCTCAAGGAATACGCACGACTAGATCCTTCATGTATAAAAGTTTTCAAAAATCTCGCTAGCAAAGAGACTTGTTTTGGTTGGGAGGCACCGCTTGTTAAAATGTTTGATGAGACTGATTAAAATATCATATATGCCAGACGATAATCAAGCACAAGATGTGTCAAAGGCGTCACTATTGAGCGCGTGACGATGGCTTTTAGGGGTCTCGGTGTCAGTGTTAAGGCGCACCTTAGCGACCTCGCCAATGGAGTTCCGACCAACGACCGCGACCCGTCAACGGCTGGCTCCTACGATGTTTGTTTTAGAAGAACGGTTGACGCTGACCCAGAGAATGCCAACCAGTCGGCGGATGACCGGAGGCAAGAGGCCGTCATAGGCAGCACTCTTCTGGAACGACATTTACTTGGGTTCGGGTTTCATATTTCAACGGGACGATTTCTTGACTCTAAAAGCGCCACTCTCTGCTCCGGTTCTCGCTATTTGGGCGGGGGCGTGCCGACCATGTCATGGAACCAGAAAACCCAAGCGATATGTATCGGCATGTGTGCGCCTGGCGGTAAGGGCCCGGGTCTTCGTCCTCGGGCGGTGATTTCCTAGCCGTGTTCTTTTTGTCTCGCTTTGTGACCGCTCTCTCTCGTTCCGCAACTATTCGTCTATTCGCCACCGGGCAAGCTCGGTGGCGTT
>CAYIYW010000001.1:19117-21251 GCA_964367845.1 uncultured Candidatus Saccharibacteria bacterium
CTCTCTCGTTCCGCAACTATTCGTCTATTCGCCACCGGGCAAGCTCGGTGGCGTTTTTCATAACCGGGAAACCTCGCAGGAACTGCGGGGGAGGAAGTAATTGTTTTGTTATACTAAAAGTGGGGAAGATTATTCCCCCAAATATGATGTAAAATAACCGTCATATGAAAAATAACGACATAAAAATAAAAAAAGACGCGTTTGGTCCGGAATATGTAGTAAGAGTTTACGATTCCAAAGTCGGCATGGAAGGATTTTTAGTAATTGACAATACCGCAAATGGCCCGGGTAAGGGCGGTATCAGAATGACCGCCAACGTTACCGTGGAAGAGGTTTGGCGATTAGCGCGGGCAATGACTTGGAAAAATGCATTAGCCGGAATTCCATTTGGCGGCGCGAAAGCCGGAATTATCTGGCCGGGCGGTTCGGATGAATTAAAAAAGAAATATGTCCAGAGCTTCGCCCGCGCAATCAAGTTTTTTACGCCGCATAAATATATCGCAGGACCGGATGTGAATACCGGCGAAAAGGAAATGCGGTGGTTCGTGGAGGAAACCGGCAACTGGCGTTCGGCCACCGGAAAGCCCGCCGATTTGTGTCTGAAGATTTCCGGAAAAGCCGGCAAAAAGTGCGGTATTCCGCATGAATTCGGCAGTACCGGTTTTGGCGTGGCTCAAGCAGTTTTAGAATCAGCCCAGGCGCTCGGCATTGATATTCGCGGCGCCCGCGTGGCAATTCACGGTTTTGGGAATGTCGGCACATTCACCTATACCCATCTTCGTCGGGCAGGAGCGAAAATCGTTGCCATTGCCGACAGTCACGGCGCGGCTTTTAACGATGCCGGACTGGATGATATTGAAGTGCAAAAGGTCATAAAAAAGAAACAGCGCATTTCTGAATGCAAGAAATGTCGCAAAATTTTGAACGAGGAATTCTGGAAGATACCGGTTGATTTTCTAATTCCAGCTTCCGTTACCGATGTTATCAATGAAACGAACAAAAACGGCATCCGAGCGAAAGTAATCGTTGAGGCGGGGAACATTCCCATGAGAGAAAATATTGAGGAAGAGCTGTTTAAAAAAGGCATCGTTATAATTCCGGATTTTGTGGCCAATGCGGGCGGGGTCATCTCCTCTTATGCGGAATACCGAGGATATAGTCCGGAAAAGATGTTTGATTTGGTTGAGCGAAAGATAAGAAATAGCGCCAAATTGGTTTTGGAGAAAAGCATCAGGTTAAAAAGGAATCCCCGCGAAATCGCTTTGGCAATCGCCAAAGAGAGAGTTGAAGCAAAGATGGGCTGACGATTTGACAGTATACCCCATAGGGGTATACTGGGAAGATGAAACCCGACATTAAAAAACAAATCAAGAACCGCTTGCGGCGGATTGAGGGTCAGGTAAGAGGTCTTCAGCAGATGGTTGAGGACGAGAAATATTGTGTGGATATAATCACCCAGTCCAATGCCGTTAAAAGGGCGCTGGCTGGCGTGGAGGATTTAATCCTTGGGAACCATCTTTTAACTCATGTCGCGCATCAGATGCGGAGTGGTGAAGAGAATAAGGCGACAAAGGAAATCCTCAAAGTTTATAAATTAACCAGAAATAAATAACATGAATCTTTCACTTAAGTCGTATGGTTGGAAATGTGTTCTTGGAGCCGAAGTGGCATATATTCTTTGCGTGCTGGGCGGGTTTATTCCGATTCGCAATCTGCAGGCCACGGAACTTCATCATCGGCTCTTTGAAACTTTGCCGGGTTTCACTTGGATCAGTTTTGGTAGTTTCATGCTTGGAGCAGTTTATATGTTTGCTTTCGCCTGGATTTTCGCCGCTTATTTTGTTTGGATGCACAATTCAAGCCTTGTTAATAAATAATCAAAAAATAATCATTGAATGATTACACACAATCATAACGGGAAAGGCGGGAATTGGATGATGTGGATGATGGTGCTTTGTTGCGCTTTGCCGTTTGTTCTTATTATCTTTCTCGGCGCGGGAGGCAAAGCTGTGGGTGCCTCAACGTGGGTTATTTTTGGTGGAATTGTTGTGATGATATTGGCCCATTTTTTTATGATGGGAAGGCCACACAAGCACCTTGATGAAAAATATGGAAAACAGGGAATGACCGACAA
>CAYIYW010000001.1:21351-25732 GCA_964367845.1 uncultured Candidatus Saccharibacteria bacterium
AAACTAAAAATGGACGCGAAACAGAAGACAAGAATCCTGCTTAACGCCCTTGTTGCGATTGTCGCGCTTTTGTTTTTGTATCTTGTCGTAGTCATCGCGGTATCTGGTTCAAAATTTGCTCTGTCTCAATTTTCAAGTTACTGGTATTTTTTGGTCGGCTTGGCACTGGGCTTTGGAATCCAAATTGGCATGTATTCCTACCTTAAACAACTTGTGAAAAACCGCGGCGTAGCTGTCGGTGGCAAAACCGTGGCTATGACGGGCACGACTTCCACGCTCGCCATGATTTCGTGTTGCGCTCACTATTTGGCCAATATTCTGCCGATACTCGGCATCGCCGGAGCTCTTTCGCTTGTCGCTCAATATCAAATTGGGATTTTTTGGGTCGGTCTTGCCTTCAATTTGTTTGGAATCGTGTTCATCGGCGATAAAATCGTTAAATTCAAAAAACAGCTGTGAAAAAAACCACGATAATTTTATCAGCCGCCATTTTTATTGGGGTTGTTCTCGCGGGAGGACTTCTTATTTTTCTTCAGAATCGTCCTGTGGAACAGAAGGTGCAAAATTGGCCGTCAAGAACCGATGACCAGTCGGCAGTTACGGTTACCGTTACTCCACTTGATATTTCATTCGCGTCAAAAGAATGGAAATTTTCCGTCGTTATAGACACTCATTCCGTAGAGCTAGACCAAGATATGGCCAAAGTTGCCGTACTCGCTGATGACCAAGGCAAAGAACATCTGCCTGTTTTGTGGCAAGGAGCAGAAGCCGGCGGACACCATCGTGAAGGAGTTCTGATTTTTGACGCCGTTGCGCCCTTTCCGAAGTTCGTTGAGCTCCGGATTAAGGATATTGGAACACCTGCGACCAGTTTATTCAGATGGGATATTAATAAATAATAAAAATATGGAACACGACCACAATAAAATTGAGCGAAAAGACGCGGCAACAGTTTACACCTGTCCGATGCATCCCGAAATCAGACAGGACAGGCCCGGCATGTGTCCGGAATGCGGTATGGCCCTGATTCCGGCCAAAACCAAAAAATCAAGAAGCGCGCCGGGTGGTATGTCGGGCGACCATGATGGTTCAATGCCGGTGAGTCATTTAGGGTGTTGTCACAGCGGTCAAAATACTTCTGACAAAAACGACAAAAATGATTCCAACAAACATGCTGGCCACCGCACCGCATCTTTTCTGACTAAATTTTGGATTTCCTTTGTCCTTACTATCCCGATTTTGGCTTATTCAGAATTGACGGAAAGATTTTTCGGCTGGCAGGCGCCCCAATTTGCCGGCGCGGAATACCTCTCGCTCATTCTCGGTAGCATAATCTTTTTTTATTGCGGTTGGATATTCTTGGCGGGCGCTTGGCGTGAATTGCGAGCGCGTTTGCCCGGGATGATGACCCTCATCGCTCTGGCGATTACGACTGCCTATATCTGGAGCGTTTATTCAACTCTGACAAGTGTCGGGCATAACTTATGGTGGGAGCTCTCAACTTTGATTGCCATCATGCTTTTGGGTCACTGGATTGAAATGCGAGCTGTCCAAGGCGCGCAAGGCGCCCTCAAGGAACTAGCAAAACTTCTGCCGGACACGGCCGAAGTTATTCGCGATGGCCAAACCGTGAAAGTTTCCCTTAATGAGCTGAAAATCGGCGATATTGTTCTTGTTCGGCCGGGCGCAAAAATACCGGCTGACGGCAAAATCATTGACGGTCGTTCCGATTTGAATGAATCCATTATTACCGGCGAATCAAAACCGGTTGAGAAAACAGTCGGCGGGGAAGTAATTGCCGGCTCAATCAACGGCGACGGCAGTTTGAAAGTTGAAATAACGAAAATCGGCGAGAACACATTTTTGGCCGGCGTTATGCGTTTGGTGGCCGATGCTCAAGCGTCAAAATCCCGTCTCCAAATGCTTTCCGACCGCGCCGCTTTTTACCTGACGATTGTCGCTGTGGTTGCCGGAGCCATTACTCTTGTCGCATGGCTTGTCGCCGGCGCGACGGCCTCAACTGCGATTGAAAGATTAGTAGCCGTTTTGGTCATCGCTTGTCCCCACGCTCTTGGTTTGGCGATTCCGTTGGTCGCGTCTATTTCTACGACAATGGCGGCCCGAAACGGTCTTCTTGTCAAACATCGTTTGGCGCTTGAAGTGGCTAGAAAAATTGATGTGGTGCTTTTTGATAAAACCGGGACCCTTACAAAAGGTGAATTCGGAGTAACTGAAATTATTTCAGCGAGCGGTCGGGTTGAAAACGGCCAGATTGAAAGCGACCATGTTGAAAACGGCCAAAACAAAGAGAATCAAACCGAAATTGGTCTGACCGGAAATGAAATTTTGAAATTGGCCGCAGCTGTTAACAGTCATTCGGAGCATCCGATAGGCAAAGCGATTGTTGCGACGGCCCGAGCGAGAGGCATTTCTTTTTCTGACGCCGGACAGTTTGAGCGGGTTGCCGGAAAAGGAGCGAAGGGAATTGTCGGTGGCGGTAAAATTTTTGTCGGCAACGAGGCGCTCGCCTCTGACCTCGGTATTTCTTTTTCGGTGGCGTATCAGGCCAAAGTCACCGAGTTGTCGCGACAGGGCAAAACCGTCATTCATGTTATGTCGGGCAATTCTTCAAGCAATTCAATAAGCAATGCCTCAAACAATTCACTGGTCGGCGGAATCGCTCTTGCCGATATTATTCGCGAGGAGTCCCGCGAAGCGATAATCTCTCTGAAGAAGCTCGGCGTGAAAGTTGCAATGGTTACCGGCGATTCGCAGGACGTAGCGGAATGGGTTTCCAAGGAGCTGGGTCTGGACGAATATTTTGCGAAAGTTTTGCCCGGACAAAAATCGGAAAAAGTAAAGGCCCTTCAAGCCAAAGGTTTCAAAGTGGCCATGGTCGGCGATGGCGTGAATGACGCGCCGGCCTTAACTCAAGCTGACCTCGGTGTCGCCATCGGCGCCGGCACGAACGTCGCCATTGAATCGGCGGGTATCATTCTCGTTAAAAATGACCCAAGAGACATCCCGAAAATCATAACTCTTTCCAAATTAACATATTCAAAAATGATTCAAAATATTTTCTGGGCGACGGGCTATAATCTCATCGCTCTGCCGATTGCGGCCGGCGTTTTGGCGCCATGGGGAGTGATTTTACAACCCGCAGTCGCGGCGGTTTTCATGTCGCTTTCCACTGTTATTGTTTCGGTAAATGCGGTATTGTTGAGGAGAAGAACGCTTTAGGAAACACGCTTTAGTCCATGCAATTTTAATCCGTGCAATTTTTTACAAAAAAAGTTATCGCCGGCCTGATTCTCGCGTCGTTTGCAACGGTGATTTTTTTCAGTATTCCATTCATGATGCACGGGCCTAGTAGCCAAATGGGAAGCGACTGCTTGTTCCCGTCTTCTGGTGTCGCCCTTTGTCCGCAGACCGGCTTTGGTTCGGCTATCCATCATCTGTCCGCGTATCAATCGTTTTTGAATGTAACGGCAAATCCGGGTGTGCAGGGTCTGATTGCACTCATAGTTTTTTTGACTCTCATTGCTTTGGCATTGATAGTGTTTTGGGCCAGTCCACCGTTACTCAAGGTTGTCGTTCGCAGTAATTCAAGCAAATTCGCACCCGTTATCCCGCTTAAAATAGAAGAAACCGCGTGGCTTTCGCTTTTTGAGAACAGCCCTTCTCGCGTATAAAGGCGCTCGGGAAGCTTTGTTTTTTAAGCTTTTCAGGTGCCCAAACTCGTGTTTATCGGCGCGGGTTTTTTGTGTTTGCGTCGGCCGGTTTAGAACAGTTTGGATTAATTCGGCCGAAATTATCAATTCTCACATTAAATCTCACATCAAAAAATATGAAGACCAAAACAATTGTTGTTGCTCTTGTCGTGGCTCTCGCAATCATCGGCCTCTTTGCTTGGGGTTATGCCGGTGGCGGAAGAAACACTCAAGCCCCATCGGCTTCTGTTCAGGGCGTTCGGCCGTCTGACGTTAAAAGTGTTCTTGCCGTGCCAGAAACATTCTATGATTTCGGAAACATCTCAATGAAGGATGGTGTTGTCAGCAAAGAATTCACCGTTTCAAATCCGACTGACAAGAATATTGCATTAAGCAAAGTATTTACTTCCTGCATGTGCACAACCGCTCTTATCGTCAGACCTGACGGCAGTGTAAACGGGCCGTTTGGCATGCCGGGACATAACGCCGTTCCGCCGGCTAATGAAATTATAAAGGCCGGGGAAAGTCGGGTAATTCGCGTCGTATTTGACCCGAACGCTCACGGGCCGGCCGGTGTTGGAACGATTGAGAGATTCGTAACGCTCGCCGAGGGTTCCGGAGGGTCTGTCCAACTTGGCGTTAAGGCAACGGTAACTCCTTAACGGCATGAA
>CAYIYW010000001.1:25832-28395 GCA_964367845.1 uncultured Candidatus Saccharibacteria bacterium
TAATCGGCATTGTCGCGCTCAAATACAGCTCGGGCTTTTCGGAATTGCTCTGGAATGTAAGTCGGGAAGGCACCTGGCTCATACCGCTTGTGGCATTTTCCGCGCTTCTTGACAGCGTCCATCCTTGCTCGTTCTCAATTCTGCTCATCACAATCGCTTTTCTTTTCAGTTTGCATTTGTCCAGAAAAAGAATTTTGGCAATAGGAGGAGTATACATTCTTGGTATTTTTGCCGCTTACTTCACCATCGGCATCGGATTGCTCAAAGTGCTTCACATTTTCAGTGTGCCGCATTTCATGGGCAAGCTCGGCGCATCGCTCTTGATTTTGTTTGGTCTTTTGAATCTCCTTGGCGCGATGTTTCCGAAATTCCCCATTAAGCTCAAAATTCCAGATTCAGCGCATCGTTCAATGGGCAAACTCATTAACACAGTCTCTATTCCGGCGGCCTTTGCGCTCGGTCTGCTCGTCGGTCTCTGCCAGTTTCCGTGCATGGGCGGCCCATACCTTATGGTCATCGGGCTCTTGCACGACCATGCCACTTACTTCAGGGGTTTTGGTTATCTCTGGCTCTATAACCTCATCTTGATTGCGCCGCTTGTCGCGACTCTTTGGATTGCGGCCAATCCGCTTCTCGTTGACAGGGTCAAAGAATGGAAACAGACCCAAATGCGAAATGTTCATCTTTGGGTCGGCATCGCCATGATTATTATCGGAATTCTGGTTCTGTATATCTAGTGTAAAATCACCAACATGAAATCATCTAGCGAGAAAAATGCGACAGAAGAATTTTTAGCCAAAGTTGAACGCCTGCGGAAGGAAGGCGGGGTGGATTTGTCCGTCGGCGAGGACTTGAGCATCGCGGTTATGAATCTCGTGGGTCTTGAAGAACATTTTTTCTTCACGGCCATGAAAACCGACAAAGACGAATACCATGACCTGTCAGCCGAAATCAGAAATCTGCGCAAGGAACTGTTGGCCGACCTGATGCCGAATCACGAGGGTGAGACATGGTGCGCGTCAAAACATCTTTTGTCGGCGACGATGCGTCTGATAGAAGTCGGCAACAAACTGCACGCTGACGGCCAAAAGGATAAATCCGCTGAAATGTTTAAGCGAGCATACCGGCTTTACTCAATCTTCTGGGCCCTTAAATTGCGTTTGATAAACGTGAAAGCTGTTGGCGGGTCGGCTGGCGCGACGGTAACGGGGGGCGCGGTGGCAACGGGTGGTTCGTCAGTAACACCGGCGGGTGATTCCGTTCGTTTGGAAGATTTAGTAACTAAACTTGCGGATTGTTGCAAGGAATGAAAAACATAAAACGCTTTATCCTGAGCGTTCTCTGGACTAAACATGAGAAATATCAATGAATAAAGCGTGAAAAACATCAATATGGAAAACAAAAAACCAGAAGAAAAACCGACCAGTCCGTATCTGTTGCCGCTGGCCGTGGTTGTGGCCGGTGTGCTGATTAGCGGAGCAATGTTATATGAAGGCCGGTTCCCGACCGGACAAACGGTCGCTCTAAACGGTCAAAATGGCCAAAATGGCCAAATTCAAAATGCTGAAAGTTTGTCGGCTCTGGAGTCGGCTGTTCTGCCTCCCGACGGCGTGGTCTTGCCTGTAACTTGGGGCGATTTAGGAGCGCGACTGGTTAGCGTCGGGGCGATAGACGGAGACAAATTTGCCGAAATGTATGACCAGCGAGGCGAATTTACACCGGAATATCAGGAATTACTTTTCGGCGACCGCAAAGGCCAACTCAAAATTACAAAAGATAATGCCGGCTATCTCCTGAATCTTTTCTGGGCTCTTGGATTGGCAAACAAAAATCCTATTCTTGACACGGGAGAGATGGTTAATCCTCGTTATGGCGGAGCGAAAAACTTTGCGTCCACGGCGGGCTGGACTATGGCGAAAGGCGATTCAATGGAACACTTCAGTCGGCATATGTTTTTCAATCTAACTCCGGAACAGCAAGCGCTTGTAGAGAAAGTGTCCAAAGGCATATTCCGTCCATGCTGTGGGAATTCAACTTATTTTCCGGATTGCAATCACGGCATGGCCATGCTCGGACTTCTTGAACTGATGGCCTCGCAAGGTGCGAGTGAGCAGGATATGTGGAAAACCGCTCTGACCGTGAATTCATATTGGTTTCCGGAAACATATTTAGTCATCGCCTCTTACATGATGGATAAAGGCACGGAATGGAAAGATGTAAACCCGCAGGAAATGCTCGGGTCCGATTACTCCAGTGGGGCCGGTTTTGCGCGGATATCCTCGCAGGTCGCCGGTTTGAAACGACAGGGCAATGGAGGCGGATGTGCGGTTGACGCTGGTCAGCAACGCGGTGGTAACGACGGAAACGGCTGTGCCGTGAACACCGGCCAGCCGGCGGTCGCTAAGCCGAAGCCGAAAAGCGGGTGCGGGGTATAAAGATGCGTTAATTTGATATAGTAGAGGCCTCGCGAATTGCTTATGGAAAAGAATAAATCCAAAAATTCCACCTCATGGGAACCGGTCGCCGGCTGGTATGACGAAATGTTTGCCGGCAATGACACCTA
>CAYIYW010000001.1:28495-30107 GCA_964367845.1 uncultured Candidatus Saccharibacteria bacterium
AAAAATGATTATTTTGACGCCGGTTTGATAATTCTTGCTCTTCAGAACATTAAAGAAATGAGCGAGACACTGAAAGAAGCGTCGCGGACTCTAATAAAAGGCGGAATGCTTGTTATCGTCTTGAATCACCCGTGTTTTCGAATTCCCAAGGCATCCTCATGGGATTATGACGAAAAACAAGAAGTTCAATATCGGAGAATTGATAAATATGGCCGGCCGTTTACGGTAGATATTGATATGACGCCAGGTATAAACGGTGCGAATGGGATGAGGGGTGCGACTGAAAGCGTACCCAAAAGTGTGTCCAAAAGCGCGCCCAGCGCCGCCGCAATTTTTACCAAATCCTTTCATCGTCCGCTTCAGGATTATTTCAAGGCCCTCGCCAGCGCAGGTTTCTGTGTTACCGGATTGGAAGAATGGATTTCACATAAAAAAAGTGAACATGGCCCGCGGGCAGAAGCCGAGGACTCCGCCCGAAAAGAATTCCCGTTGTTTTTGACGATTATTGCTCGCAAACTGGCACGGACTTGATGAAAAACCCGTCATCAGATATAATGCTTATGCTCACAGGCGCAGAAACAAAGTCGAGTTTCTAGGTATAGTAAAAATTAAACAATCATAATATGAACGGTACAATCAAGACTCTTACGGACAGAGGATTTGGATTCATCTCTCGCGATGGCGAAGCAAAGGATCTTTTCTTTCATTCCAAAGAATTGAATGGTGTTACATTTGATGAACTGAAAGTTGGCGACAAAGTCACTTTTACAGTTGTTCAAGGTGACAAAGGCCCAGCGGCCACAAACGTAGCGCGAGCATAATCTCGGAATCGTTAGAAAAACCGCCCGCTAGAAATAGCCGGGCGGTTTTTCTTTTGGTGGGAAATTTAGTCCGCAACGAAAACCCCCGACCGTGAAGTCGTGAGGGTTTTAGGAAAACCGCTTCACGAGTTCACGCCAACTCAAGCGCCCGCAAAAAAGTTTGGAGTTCTTCACCTTCTATTTTCCGATGACCGCCTTCGTTGAGATTCCCGAGTTCAATGTTCATGATTCGGACCCGTTCTAGGTCATTAACCTCTTGGAAAAGCGCCGAGCACATGCGCCTAATTTGATGTTTTTTGCCCTCTGTTAAAATAACGCTGAATTTTTTTTCGCCCAGAATTTCCACTCTGCATTTTTGAGTTAAATCTTTTTCAATTCTGACGCCCGCTTCCATTTTTTGCTTAAAACTTGAGCGGAGTTTTTCCTTCGTCGTAACGATGTATTCTTTTTCGTGCGCAAATTCTTTGCCTAGAAGGCGTTCGGTAATACGGCCGTCGCTTGTCAGAATAATTAGTCCGTGCGACTCCTTGTCCAATCGGCCGATGGGGAAGACGTCTTTGAGCGAAACGACATACTTGATTTCTTTTTCGTTGTTCCGTGCGGAATGAGTAACGATGCCTTTTGCTTTGTTGTAAGCGAAATAGACGTGGGGCTTTTGCTTGCCTCTGAACCGAACTTCCACGTTATCGCGCTCGGCAACTTTGTCGCCCAAAACCGCCAATCGGCCGTTTATAAAAACCAGTTTTTTCTTAATCAACTCATCGGCGCCTCTTCGGGTAGAGTGTTTTTTG
>CAYIYW010000001.1:30207-37044 GCA_964367845.1 uncultured Candidatus Saccharibacteria bacterium
GCAGTATAGCACGAACATTGATTTGCCGGCCCCAGTGTGTTATCCTTTCCTGACCTTCGTTCGGAAGGATTTTTATTTTTCGGAATATTTATATGGAAATCCGCAACATCGCCATAATCGCCCACGTTGACCACGGCAAAACCACTTTGACCGACGCTTTGATGCGCCAGAATTCTGAATCCCTGAACATCGCCGAAGGAACCTCTATGGATTCAAATGACCTTGAGCGAGAGCGAGGCATCACCATTTACGCCAAAAACACCTCAATTTTTTATAAAGGCACAAAAATAAACATCGTTGACACGCCCGGCCACGCCGATTTCGGCTCGGAGGTTGAGCGAGTTTTGCGCTCCATTGATTCCGTGCTGTTGGTCGTTGACGCCCAAGAAGGCCCGATGCCCCAGACCCGATTCGTTCTTAAAAAATCCCTTGAACTCGGACTCCGTCCGATTGTAGTCATAAACAAAATAGACAAGAAAGCCGCGGATATTCATGCCTGCGAAGAAGGCGTTTTGGGACTTTTTCTAGAACTCGGCGCGACCAATGAACAAGCCGATTTTCCGGTTGTCTACGCAATCGGCCGAGACGGTGTTGCCAAAAGAAAACCAACCGACGAGTCAAAACGACTTGACCCGCTTCTTGATGTAATTCTTGAACACATAAAGCCGGCTTCGTCGCCGGAGTTTGAGGCCAAACCACTCATGTTCCAGCCCTTCAATCTTGGCTATGATAATTTCATCGGTCGTTTGGCTATTGGTCGCATTTATGAGGGGGTCATCAAACAAGGCCAGACGGTTTTTGTAAAAAAACCAACCGGTGAGACCCGTTCAGGGAAAATCACCAAACTTTTCGTATTTTACGGTATTGACAAAAAAGAAGTGTCCGAAGCTGTGGCTGGCGACATCGCCATGATTGCGGGTCTTCCCGACATTTACATCGGTGAAACGATTACTTCGGATGAAAATGTCAGGCCACTTCCGGCTATTGCCGTTGACGAACCGACAATCGCGCTGAATTTTTTGGTGAATAATTCGCCTTTTGCCGGACGGGAAGGGAAGTTCGTAACTTCGCGCCAGATTCGGGAATATCTTGAACGGGAACTTGAAGTGAATGTCGGCTTGCGGGTGGAGTTTGGCGGTATCAGCGGAGGTGTCAGCGAAGGGGTGGCGAAGACAAGTGGTGCTGGCGGCGTCGCGAGCGGAGCCGACAGTTTCCGCGTTCTAGCCCGCGGTGAACTCCATGTGGAAATTCTTCTTGAAAATATGCGCCGAGCCGGTTTTGAGCTTCAGGTTTCCGAACCGCAGGTCATTATTCATGAGGAAAACGGCGTCAAAACCGAACCATACGAAGAAGTCGTTATAGACATTCCAAATCAGTATCAAGGCACGATTATTGACCGCCTCGGCACCAAGAGTTTTGTCATGACCAATTTGGCCGTTCACGGCGATTTAGTTCGGCTTCTTTTTGAAGGGCCGACCCGCGGTCTTCTCGGTTATAGAAATCAGTTTGTGATTGATACAAAAGGCGAGGGCATTTTCTCTTCTCATTTTATCGGCTTTAAGCCGTATGCCGGCGAAATCCGCAAGCGCCATGTCGGGGCGATGGTTTCAATGGCTTCTGGAAAAGCTCTCGGTTTCTCGCTTTGGAATCTGCAGGATCGCGGACAGCTTTATATTGCACCGGCCACTGATGTTTACGAAGGAATGGTTATCGGTAATACTTCAAAAGGTGAAGAAATGTATGTCAATCCAACAAAAGGCAAACAACTCACTAACATGCGCGCGTCCGGCTCTGACGAAGCGGTTGACCTTGTTCCACCATACGAAGTTACAATCGGCCGCGGCCTTGAAATTATCGGAAGCGACGAATATCTGGAAATCACGCCGAAAAGCGTTCGCCTGCGAAAACAATTTTTGACCGAGATTGAAAGGGCGAGGGCCCGACGCGTTAAAGAATAACGCTAGGGATTAAGACGCTTCACGTCTCTCGGTAAATATGTCGCCTCGCGGACGTTGTTGAGACCAAGAATCTTCATTACCAAACGACCCGGACCGATTCCGCCTCCACCGTGCGGAGGACATCCGTATCTAAAGAAATTAAGATAATCTTTTAGCGGTTTCAGATTCATACCTTTCTCAATCGCCTGTTTTTCCAAAATATCAATGCGATGTTCACGTTGTGCTAACGTTGTTATTTCTATGCCGCGATAGAGGAGGTCGGCTCTTTTTGACCTTTCTGTGTCAGATTCGTGTCGCATGTGGTAAAAAGCACTTTTTGATTTATGGTAATCGGTTATAAACACAAAATCATGGCTGTATGTCTGTTTAACATACTCCGAAATAGCCCGCTCTTCCTCCGGCGACAAATCATGTTCTTCGGCGGACTCAACTCCTTTCTTGGCGAGTATTTTTTTAACCTCAACCATCGGTATGCGGGGGAACTTTTGCGTCGGTATATCAAGAGCCAAATCCGGGAATGTCTGTTTGATGGCTTTGAATCCGGAAATAATCATGCCTTCCTCCAAATCCATAAGGTCGTGATGGGATTCAATGTATGCAACCTCAAAATCCCATCCGGTAAATTCGGTCATGTGTCTGGTCGTGAACGACTCCTCGGCGCGGAATACCGGTCCGACAATAAACACCCGCTCAAATCCGGATGCGATGCCCATCTGTTTATAGAATTGTGGCGATTGGGCGAGGTAAGCGACGCGGTCAAAATATTTGACCTCAAACACCGAAGCTCCCGATTCCGACGCGGTGTTCATAAAGGAAGGCGTGTAAATCTGCATGAAGCCGTTATCGTGCCAGTATTGTCTGAAGCCACGCTCAAGTTCCGTCCAAACCTTAAATATCAAGGCCTTCTCCGGTTTTCGCAAATCAAGCCAGCGATAATCAAAACGTATCGGCGCGTCCGTTTCCTCGCCGCCCTTTTTTGTGATGACGGGTATCGGAAGTTCAGGGGCGGCCTCCGATATCACGGAAATTGATTCCGCTTCAAGCTCAACACCGCCAACCGCCTGCTCGGTTTTTTTGACTTTGCCCGAAACGGCTATCACTGATTCAGTGGATATGTTTTTGGCGTTTTCAAACAGGGGATTACTCCTATCAACAACTACCTGCACCACTCCGTGTATATCCCGAAGGATGATAAATATTATTTTTGACTGCAGGCGAATTGCTTGCACAAATCCGCGCACCGTTATTTTTGAACCGATGTGTTCCGGTACTTTATTCGTTTGGACCGAGGTTTTCATATGCAAACAATATCACGACAAAGTTTGTCAGACAATATTTTATTTCAGGGGGAACGGCGTTCACGAAGATTAAGGTTTTAATAAAAAAATTGTAAAAAAACCGCCCGACTCTTCGTCTGGCGGTTTCTGCATACTGATTAACCGTTAGGAACGCCCGGTCGTTCCGTGGCGGAATGCAAAGGAAACTGCCCGCAATTGCAAGGTCGTTCTCCGCAACGTTCATGGACACCGCTGTAGCGGGTTTCAACCATTTCGCCCAGAGCAAGTCCAAGGTCAAGAAGCGCGGTGATAGAGAAAATCCAAGCAAAAACATCGGCAAACTCCTCGGCCAGACGCTTTCTGTACTCCGAAAGCGATGCGACTGGCTGGTCGGAATCCATGAGCAGGATGCATTCAATTTCGTGCAACTCCTGCGCCAGCCGAATGAGAGCAAAGAAGATTCCCCTTGAACTGTTTGCTACGCCATAGACCCTGTTTAAGTGCTTGCACCATTCGGCGATGTTCCAAGCCATTTGTTCACTGTCAGGCGATGCTCGCTTAAGTTGTTGGGCCGGGGTCCGGAGTTGCGCGCATCCGCAAGGCATTTTTTCGCAGTAAGCGCAACCATCAGGCGGATATTTTGATGACAATGCCTGAATTACACGAAGGTCGTCGAAGCCCTGGGCAAAACAGCAGGTTTTTGCTAACAAATCCGCCAAGGCCGTGACGAGCAAGGTTCGGTTACATTCTGCTCCGCGCACGAGTAAGCTCAAGTAGTGAACACTGTCGCGCAAAATTAGAGGCCCGGTATTCCCGCGCAGGAACATGTTACTCCGCTGACCAAAAAGCCATGCCAGATCACCCATAACATCCTGAAAGGATTTCATTCATGTTCTCCAGTAAGTTTTCGGCTTGGGGGGGTCTTTGTGGGGTACTTGTTCTGGCAACACAATATAGGGTTCTTTAGAAAAGTCAACACCGGACAGCCGTAGGGTAGGGTTGACAAGATATCACTTCTCGTTTATTATATATCAGTAATGGAAAATAGATTCAATAAAAAACAAGGTTTTGCCCGTCCAAGTTTTAAGGGCAATTCCACCTCAAAGGTGGGCGACAGTTTTAAGGGTCGCAGTTTTGGCGATGGAGCGCGTTCTCAAGGCACTCACGGTGTCCGTTCGCACGGTCTGTCGCACGGCAAATCATTCGGCAATCGCGATGGTGCAAACGCTAACCGCAGTGGCGCAAACCGCGGAGCCAGGGGCCGATTTCCCGATAACCGAGGCAATCGCGGCGGTGGCAAAAGCGAACGGATTGATTTTTCCCGTTTTGTAAATAAAGCGGTCATCACCGAGGAAATGGCTCATTACAAACCCGAACACAAGTTTGAAGATTTTGCGGTGGAGACCATTCTCAAAACCGCCATCAAATCCAAAGGATATGTTGAACCAACTCCAATTCAAGACCGAGCTATCCCATATGTTCTGAAGGGCCAGGATGTCGTGGGAATTGCCAACACCGGCACGGGGAAAACCGCCGCTTTTCTCATCCCTCTAATTAACAAGATTCTGCTCAACCGCAAGGAGGAAGTCATCATCATCGTGCCGACCCGTGAGCTCGCCATTCAAATTGACCAGGAGCTTCAGAGCATCGGGAAAGGCCTGGAAATTTTTTCGGTTTGCTGTGTTGGAGGCGCGCCGATTGGTCGCCAGATTTCTCAACTGAAATATCAATACAATTTCATCATCGGCACCCCCGGCCGAATCAAGGATTTGGTTGACCGCAAGATGATTCGCCTCGCCGAATTCAAAACTATGGTGCTTGACGAAGCCGACCGGATGCTTGACATGGGTTTCGTCAACGATATGCGCTTCATCGCATCTGCGATGCCGAAGGAACGCCACACTTTATTTTTTTCGGCGACCATTTCTGCGGACATTGAAAAACTTATCAAAGAATTTCTCCGTGAGCCGGTCAGAATTTCGGTCAAGACGGGAGAGACGGCAAGAAATGTTGAACAGGACATTGTCAAAATTGACCGCGGCGCCAATAAAATTGATATTCTGCAGGAGCTTTTGCGTCAAAAAGAATTCAGCAAAGTTCTTATCTTCGGCCGAACAAAACACGGCGTGGAGAAGCTCTCAAAAATTTTGATTGCCCGAGGTTTCAAAGCAGAGTCAATTCACGGCAATAAGCCCCATTCAAAAAGACAGCAAGCTCTGGGCTCATTCAAAACCAGCAAATCCCAGGTTCTCGTGGCAACCGACGTGGCCGCCCGCGGTTTGGACATTGCCGATGTCAGCCATGTCATCAACTTTGATATTCCGGCGACATACGACGATTATGTTCATCGCATCGGTCGAACCGGCCGCGGAAACAAAAAAGGCAAGGCGCTGACATTTATTGAGGGGCGTTAGACAGAAACCGCCGGCGTTAAGCGTCAAATCGCGCCAAAAGCATAAACCAGGAAATTAGCCGCGACATCAAACCCATGAACTCAATCACCAAAAATCTTCAAAAGAAATCATTCCCCGGAAGCGGAAAATGGATTGAAAAACCACGGCGCTCCGAGGTGCTGGTTTGTTCTGCTTGCAAGGGTAAATACATCAAAACTCGGCCCCAGCAGGTTATCTGCGTCCGTTGCATGGTAAGAACCCGTAGTGACAGATAATCGCCAAACTCTGACCTCAACCGGATAATTATTAAAACAGAATTGCCGCGACAAAAGAGACATATAACGCCAGCAAAACCAAGCCCTCGCCTAAACTGATTTTCTTTTTGGTCCTTGTAAAAATAAAGAATAAAACGGCCGCGATAAACAGAAAAATTCTGCTGCTCAAGGCAAATTGAAAATTTACCGAGCTGATTGGATGGATTAAAGCGACAATGCCGAGGACAAGGGTCGCCGGAAAAATTACCGCCCCCATCAGATTGCCGATGATAAGCTGGGTTTCGCTTTTCTTTGAGGAGGCGATGGCGAAATATATTTCCGGTAAAGCATTGCCTAAACCGGTAACGAGGAGACCGACCAGCAAAAGAGGCACGCCGAGGCCTTTTGCAAAAAACGAGGCCGACAAAACGATGCCGACGGAGGCGGCGACAAGGATGACTATGCCCCCGGCGACCCACAAAATATCTTTCATGCTTCTCCGGATTTTTTCCGCCGAAGGGATGCCCCCATTTTCATGATTGTAAACTCTGGTAAATAAGCCCTGTTTTACGAAGAGCCAATATAAATAGCAGACAAAGAGACCGAGCAAGATAATGCCGTCAACTCTGGACAATGTTCCGTCAAAAAGCAGAACTATCGGCAGAAGGGCGGCAATCATCGTGAAAATTGCCGTGGTCTGAACAGTTTTCCCGCCGGTTTCAATCTCTTTTTTCGGAGCGAACAGTATGGCGACGAGGACTGCCAAAGTCATGGCGACGAAGTTATTGCCAAAAACATCGCCCAGTGAAAGCTCGGGGATTCCTCTCGTTGCCGATGTGATGCCGACAAAAAGGTTGGGCAGGGAGGCGGCTGACGCCATTACCAAAAAACCGACAACGAATTCGCGAACACCGAGAGCTTTTGAGAGACGCATCAAACCGCCGATGACCCATTC
>CAYIYW010000001.1:37144-47296 GCA_964367845.1 uncultured Candidatus Saccharibacteria bacterium
ATTCGCGAACACCGAGAGCTTTTGAGAGACGCATCAAACCGCCGATGACCCATTCGCTGGAGAGGTGCATGAACCAGAGCGAAGCGCAGAATATTGAGCTGTAAATTAGCCATGCCACGTCCGTGTTATTTTAGCATGCTTTTTTCAGCATGGCCGTCCTTCAGGACGGCCATGCTGAAAAAACTTTAGCTAAAAAACAAATCGTGTAACAAATTAAATCGGCGAATGTTGTATTAAGCGAGGGTCGAATTAACAAAACACGGGGCGGGGTGGCAAAACCACCTCGTTTGACCCGTAGTTATTGACCCGTAGAAACGGCGGGCGTATAGTGCCACTAAATGAATCAATCATTGATGAATCAACTGGCGACACAAAACAGTCCGGATTCTCAAAAGGGCGTTGAGAATAAATTTCAAGTTAAGGAAATTGAAAACAAGGCCGACCACGAAGTCCTGGCATTGTCGCTCGCCCAGCCGAGCGTGTTTGAAATTCTCGTCTCGCGCTATGAGCAGGCCTTTCTGAACAAGGTTACGGCGATAGTGAAAAATCGCGAAGAAGCGCAGGACATCGTTCAGGATACATTCGTGAAGATTTACATTCACGGCGCTAAATTCAAACTCCAGGAAGGAGCGAGTTTCAAATCCTGGGCCTATCGGATTCTTTTGAATACTTGCTTCTCGTACTGCAAAAAGCGGAAACGGGAGCGGGAATTCGTGTCGGCGGTTGAGCCGGAAGTCCTGCAGTCCTTTGGTGCGTTGGACGACAATGAGCGGAAACTCAATCTTGACCATTTCCTCTTTGTTGCCTCAAAACTGCCAAGCGTGACAGCCAAATTGCTCAAGAAAGTCATGCTTGAGGGAAAAGGCCACGAGGACATCGCTCTTGAGGATGGTATGACTGTAGGCGCGACAAGGACTCGTCTCCATCGGGCTCGCGAAGAATTCAAGAAAGTTGACGAAGTTTATGCCACGCAAACGGCCATGCAGGAGACCACCCCGACATCTTAATATCAAACATGTCCAATCAAACTATGCCAAATCAAAATTTAACGGCCGGTCAGACCGGTCAGGGTGTTCGGGCCAGCCAAGCTGGTCAGACAAATCAGGCGAGCCAAGATGTTAGAAACGCCGTTTTAAATCGGGTGCGAACCGTTTATGTAATCAGAAGGGTTTTGAACCTGCTTGGATTTAAACTGGGCTGGCTTGTTGTGCTTTTATTTGCTTTCGGCTGGCTAGTGTCCGTCGTTAATGTTTTGCGGAATTTTTTGAATACGGCAAAGGACTTCAACGGCGCATACGGTTTTGTTACGAGCGCTTTTTTGAATGCCGACTTGGTTGTTCAGGCGATTTCTGTCGGAATAGTGGCGGTTGGGGTTTTCCTTGTTCTGGACCTTTACAAGACCTTTACGATTTTACGGAATAGTTCCAGGTCTAGGACGGTCTAAAGCGACCTAAAGCGGCTTAACTTTGAAATACTTTTCCGCCGGTATCAACACCTCGCGTGTGATATCATCTCGCCATGGTTCTGCTTTTGAATGAAAATGAGCCGAAAAAACTGCTTATGGCCCCGCGACGGTTTATCCCCTCATTACGACGGATTTCGCTCGGGCGATGGCTATTCTATTTAGTTTTAAGCGCAATTTTGGTTGTTTTGGCCATTAACGCCCGCGTTTTTTCGTATAGCGAGAAATTTATTCTGAAAGACGACTTGCAATCGGCCGATTTGCGATTTGCGGCTGTTTTACAATCGCCTTTTGTTACAGACGACACAGTTTTTTTCGCCGAAAGCGCTGAAATTTCATCAGCCAACGCTCAAATTCCTGTAGCAATTGTCCTCGGAGCGAGTGTTTACAGCGACGGCGCTCTTTCGCCGATGCTTGAAGAGCGGGCCAAAACCGCCCTTGAACTCTACAGAAGCGGGTTGGTCAAAAAAATCCTTGTGAGCGGGGATAATCGGGTGTCATCATACAATGAAGTTACTCCGATTCGGGTCTATCTTCTGGGGAATAGCGTTTCGGCTGAAGACATTTTTGCCGATTTCGCCGGTTTCAACACTTATGACAGCATGTATCGCGCCCGCGAGATTTTTGGCGCAAAAAACGTTTTGATAGTAACCCAAAGGTTCCACTTGCCGCGGGCAATATATGCCGCCAGAAAAATTGGCCTGAATGCCTACGGCGTGCCGGCGGGGCAGGGTTTGACGGGGCAAAATTCAGTCGGTCAAAATCCAATCAGTTCGTCATTCAAAAATGGAATCCGCGAAATTTTCGCCACTGTCAAAACCTTTTTTGAAGTTACCACTCGCGCCAAACCCCATTTTCTCGGCCGTCAAATCCCGATTGAAGGGGACGGCAGGGAGAGTTTGAGGTGAGATTACAAAAATCACGGGCAGTTAGTTGAATCATTTGGGTTTGTGAATCTGTTTTACGGCAGAGTTGACATAATTTTACTCCTTGCTATACTTTAGCATAGTAAAGCGCATGAAAGAAATTGAAAACAAATATAATAAGTGGATAAACCAAGACACAGACGCTCTTTTTGGTGCCATTCTCAAGCTGAAAAACGTTGACGAGGCTCGACGGTTTTTCAGAGATTTGCTCACTGAAAAGGAGTTGGTGGAACTCAGCCAAAGGTGGAAAGTGGCTCGAATGTTGGCGAAGCGAATACGCTACACCAAAATTGCACAGGAAACCGGAATGAGTTCCACCACCATTGCCCGAGTTCATAAATGGCTCAAAAAGGGCATGGGCGGCTATAAACTTATCATGGAAAGGTTGGGAGAGAATAGATAATTTTTTTTGTTCACATCGCTTTACTAAACTAAAGTAATCATATGGAAAAATCATCAAGAAAGCTACAAATCGGAGTGATGGGTTCAGCCGCCGATCTTAAATACTCAAAAAAAATTGAGAAACTGGCAAAAGAAATCGGATACTGGGTTGCCAAAAATGGAGCAACTCTGATTTTTGGCGCGGAGAAAGATTATGACTCTCTCTCGACCGCCGCCTGCCGAGGAGCAAAGAAAGCCCGCGGTCTTACTATTGGCGTAACCTATGGAAAAGGTTTTGATATTTTTGAGAAAAAGAATGTGGATGTGGTGATTGCAAGTGGGCTTGAACGCGGCGGCGGCAGAGAGCTAACCCTTGTTTTAAGTTGTGATGCTGTTATCGCGCTTAATGGCGGTTCCGGTACGCTTACAGAAATTGCTATCGCTTATCAAGCAAATATTCCTGTTGTGGTAATAAAAGACACTGGGGGTTGGAGTGAAAAACTTGGAGGCCAATATCTTGACGCCCGAAACAGAATAAAAATTGAAGTCGCTGAAAATCCAAAGTCAGCTGTTAAGTTAGCCATTAAACTAGCGAAGAAGAGATATGAAAAATAAAATACTAATAATTACCCAAACTCACGGTGATGAGTGTATTGGAACTGAGGTTATGAAAAAATTGAAATCGGGGTTAAACAAAAAATTTCGCTGGGTTATCGCGAATAAAAAAGCCGACTTCAAGAGTAAAAGATTCATAAAATTTGATATGAACCGAATTGCTCCGGGAAATATTAAAAGTAAAAATTATGAACAAAGAAGAGTGGCGGAAATTATCTCGCTTTCAAAAAAATATGCATACACCATAGATATTCATGGCACCGAGGCGATTTCAGGAATATTTATAATCGTTACAAAACCAACGATACAAAATATTCTTTTTGCTCTCAGTTTACCAATCAAAAATGTAGTTATTTGGAGTCCTAGAGACATTGGAGGACCAATTACGAAGTTTGTTCCCTGCGGACTAGAAATTGAATGTGGGCCACAAGCGTTAGAAAAAACTAAGAATTATTTGTTTGTTGCTCTCAAAAAAATAGAAAAACAGGGTATCGATTATGGTCGAATTAATTTTAGAGCCAAAAATATCTTTAAAGTATACGGGAAGCTTTTAAAGAATAAGATTGCTGCGAAATCAAACCTAAAGGACTTTAAACAGGCGATTATCAGCAAGGAGATATTTTACCCACTGCTTTGTAATCGATATGCCGGGGTGTCTTGCTACAAAATGGAGAAGGTAAATTTTGTTGAATTGCTAAGTTATTAATCTCGCCGTTGAGTTAGTGAAGCAAAAATATGGTTCAAAAAAATAAAATCACAATTCTTTCCACATTCGCTAACGATCAGCTTGTTAGTGAAAACGGCTCTATCATTGGAAAGCAGAATGGCGGACCTGCTTTTTATCTGAACAGAGCTTTAAAAAGTGAAGGGGCGTTTTTTGCCATGAAAACCGGACCAAAAATGAAAGTCCAAATTTTAATAACAAAAAAAGGAGAATTTGGTAATGTCCCCAAAAGACCTATTCAAAAAATATGCCGTGAATAAAACTTCAATGTTCCTTTCTGCACAAAATAAGCATCATCACAATCAACTCTTCCTGAAAGAGATTGGTTGTGGTTAGTAGTGCCAAATACTTTGCACTCCTTCGCGCTCAATCCCTTTCCAGAAGGGATTTTCATTTCTGGAAAGGAAGAGTTCTTTAACAAACCAAAAAGGAGAAGGTTGTGCACAAACCGTATGTCGTGTCAGCTGACATCTGTTTGCTGATGGAAAAGTGGGCAAGGCAATACGGCTTCGTATTGCCCGCGAGAGAATTCTTTTGCCAGTTGCGGGAAGAATTCTCAAACTACATGCGCCGAGTTTTCTCAAGCTTCGAGCTTGTCTCGGAGGATGAAATCTCTTGCGGTCTTGCTGAGTTGGTGGCCGAGAGCGGTCTGCCGGTTGTATCGCTGGATCGCGCCTACTTTGAGAGTGAGCTGAACCTGGAAATTGCCCGCTTAGTGGACAAGAATGGAAAAGATCGTGGTCTCGGCCATCGTTCAGGAACACCATTGCTCGCTCAACAAATCAGAAAGTTGCAGATGAGTGGCGTGCGCGAGGTGGTGGTTGTAGATGATGTGGTTTTCACGGGTGCGCTTCTCGAGAGAATCATCGAGCTACTCTCAAGGATACGCATTCGCGTGCCGCTCATTTGCGCCGGTATCGGAATCGTCGGGGGAATCAATCGCATCAGCGGCACGAAGCGAGAAATCCGTTGTGTTCGCACTTACAAGGAAGTTATTGACGAGGTGTGCGAACGCGATTTTTACCCCGGCGTACCGCTCTCGGGTCGTCTCCTTGTCGGAGACGACAACATTGGTGTTCCATATATTCTTCCGTTTGGGAAACCAGAAAGTTGGGCGTCCATTCCGTCCGAACAGGCAACGGATTTCTCGCAGTTCTGTCTTCAGCAAACGGCAACTCTGTTTGATGAAATCGAGCGGCACTCCGGCAGGCCGATTCTTTGCCGAGACCTCGACCGGAAAGTTGTCAGTTTGCCAATGGACGAAACGCCCTACACGGATGTTCTTCGCAAAATCCTCTAACACGAGGTGGCCGATTAGTGTAACAACTGATCGGCCTTTTTTATACAAAAAAATAACGGTGTCTTGGTCACAAAAACAACCAACCAAGCGAGTTCCTCACTTATCCTTCAGCAATTCATCCCAAAATTTGTAGGTCAAACGCATTATTACCCAAGAAACCAGAAATATCGGAGAGACCAATAAGGCGAAGGATTTTTCCAGATAATTTCCTTTTTTCTTCCACAGCGTCTGGAACCATTTCGGGCCGTCTTTATCGCCGAAGGTGAAATTCAAAAAGAGCATCAAAGGAAACATCACTGGGGCCATAATTCCGAACAAGAGTATTTTTAGTATCTTCATTTATGCGGAGAGGTTACAATTGTCGCTCGGCATTTCATGTATTTCACTCGGAGCATTCAGATGTAGCTATTGTAAGGCAAGATGAGAAAGAGTCAAAGTAGCACGGTTACTACTGACCTTCACTCAACTCCCTCTTGCCTAAAACAATCCTGATGCTCGGAGCGCTCCACGGAGAATGTCGGGAGAACGCTGAATACGTTTGATACTCTGCCTTGCTCGGAGAGGTAAATCGTCTGGCGCTTCGGGTACATATCCGGCGAAATCTTTCGTCTTTGATGACGCCCAGATATACTCTCGTTATTATTTTACTTTTACCCCAATCGCATAAATTCCATGTTTTTTAATGCCTTTTTCATAACCATCCAGACTGTTATAACTCTTAATTCCACCTTCTATATCCAAACCGCTTGATAGAACATTTTTAGTTCCTTCTATTTCGAGCATTGCTCTGACATTATCATAATGATGCACAAATAGAACTTCACACGATAATTTCTCACCCGTAACATTGTTAGTAAAAGTTATGATATCTCCGGGAACCATCTTTTCATATGTATTTTTCTCAGAATCTATTGGTGTTCTGCCCTCTACTTTCTTCGTCCCAACTTTTATTGCATTAAACGGTCTGTCGTTTAAATCAAGATTGTAGTTCATGGATTTTAGATAAAATATAATTTGCCGTTTCTTGGGGAGTTTGTTCTGAATTATCCATTATCTCTCCGAATGTAGGATTTGGTATTCCAATATCATGATGATGTTTAATTCTTTCTTTTTCCTGCTCAGTTAATTCTCTAGTTCCTCTATTTTCCAATATCTTTTCAATTTTTGGAGATAGAGTGAAAATATAAATATCAGTTTCGAGATCTTTTAATCCGGATATCATGTAATCATGATTTTTTTGTGAAAGAGGGTAAGGAACAATTACGCTCATTTCTCTTTTAACGAAATTCCTAATCACAGATAATGCGTTTTCAAGGTTTATAGGCACCGCTTTATCTATGGGCATCCACTCAATCATTTCATGGAATGCGTCAATTTCGACAAGAGCTGTATTTGGCAATTTTTGAACCAACATCTTTGCAACTGTGCTTTTTCCCGCGTTTATTGAACCATTTAGAAATATGACCATAAATTAAAATAATGATTTTATATAATCTTTAATAGAATCATCCTGGTTTATAATCGAAAAATCTTTTTTGAGAATTACTTCATCTTTTTCTGTCCATTTTTTGTATTCGCCTGTAAAGACGAGATTAATCATTTGTTCGTAAAATTGGAATTTGTCGATTAAATTATTTGATGTTGCATATGACTTAAAAACATTATAAAAATTCAGATGGTTGTTTTTTAAATATTTAACCGCTTCCTTTTCACCCCTCCACGGGATATTCCTAAAAGCAATGTATCCGCATATGACTTCAATCACGCTATATAGTAGCCGCAATTCGAGTGCTTCCAGATACAATGGGTCATTTGATTCAAAATATCTTTTGTTTGCGACAAAATTATAATTTATTTTCTGCCAGAAACCATCTTTTTCTTTTGTTGAGACAGGTGATTCTCCGCTTTTGTCTGTTTTGTTTTTAAGTGTCGATAAATTTCCAGATTTATCAAATTTAATGTCTGCTTTTTTGAGCCAAGATGTAAAGACGCTGTCCATTGGATTTTCATATTTTCCCGCACAATTTTCAATCCTTTTTAAATCAACTAAATCAAAAAAGAAAATATCAGCAAATATGTCATCTATCCAACAATATAGAGAATAAAGATTATTCTTGTTCTCTTTCAAGATGATCACCAAATCTATATCGCTATATGATTTGGATTCTTTCGTACCATGTGAACCTGTAATAAAAACCGCATTTATATCATTATGTAATTTAAGCTTTTCTGTTATCTTATCTAAAGAATTCATAAATTTGTGTTAATTTTGCAAGGACTCTACTTTTATCAAAAACCCGTTTATCTCTTTTATGGCCGATTTTTGTTCAGGATTTGATACGGTATCTAATATAACTAAGGATTTTTTAATCATATCAAAACTGCATTCTTTTGGGATAGTTGAGAGTTCAGGAATTTCTTTTTCGTATTTTTAAATTCGTTCAGTAATAGTTCGATAAACGCCACATCTTTTCTTGCCACTTTTTTTATACCGTTAAAACACATACTAATGAAAAAAGTTACTCTGCCATAAATATCCCTCGGAGTCATTTTTGTCTCCGGAATTATGCTGCCAACCTCAATTGGCTTTCTTTCAAAAAGAATCTTAGAATCTGGCAGTACTCTTGAACTTGAAAATGGGCATAGGTAAAAATCTACTCTAATTAACTCGCCATCAATTTTATATATTATTGCAGTCTGGATTCCATTAAGAGGAAAATTATTTTGTAATTCATGTAGAAGTATTATTTCGCCAAACTTAGCGTAGGAAGACGTCCTGTCTTCTATGACTTTTTGAATTTTGTCATCTTCAAATGTTATCCAGACATCGATGTCACTTAATGCATCGTTTGTCCCCCGAGCAATTGAGCCGAAAACATGAGCTTCAATTGCATCGTCCTTGAAAAAATCTACGATATTATGGATCGTTCTTTCACAGATACTTTTCATTTTTTTAGTAAATTCTATATTCATATTAAAATTTACTTATTTCCTCATCGTGTTTTTGTGCTTCTCCCCAAAGCTTTTTCAAGGTGGTTTCAAAGTTATTACCTGAAGCAACACTATCCAAATATATTTTCTTGAAATATTCCGTCATGCTTACATCGCTAATTTTAATATCTTTAAATGAAGAATAACCCCATCTTTCGGGTTTGATCAGCTCCTTAATTTTAGGATGGCATTGCAGAATAATAGGGTCCATAATTTCACTCAATCTCCAAGCCAATCTGGGGCTTTCATACTCTCTGCGATCCATATCTGGAAATACCTCTTTCCATTTTTTAAACCAAAGAAAATGCAGTATCTCGTGGGCCGAAGTTTCAATCTACTTAGCTATATTCTCATAACCGACACAAAATTGATATTTATCCAAAAAACGCGGATAAACCGGCATATTGGAAATATAGCCGACAATTTCCGGCTTATCTTCCGGCCACTCAGTCTCAAAGTGTTCCGATAAAGCTTCCAAAAACTCCGGTCTGATTTTCTCCCATTCTGACTTGATATCTTCTTTACTAGCCAACATTTTTTCGTTCGTCCTTGCAGATAAATCTTCCAAAAATTCTTTAAACTTTTTCATGCATTCCTCTTTATCCTTGCATTCTTTCTGAATTGTTCGCAACTCTGGATATACTTTATCAAATACAGAAGAAAATCTTCCTCTTTTCATAAAAGAATAAAAAAGTTCCGTTTCTCTATCGATATCTATTAGTTCAAACCTACATTCGGGTAATTTCTCGAGGCCAAATTCTGTTTCGGTAATGTTTGGTTGTGTATTAATTGGTTCTGATTTCTTCATAATCTATGGTAAATACTCCCCACCTTTACTGACCTAATACCTGTTTTTCTCTTTTGAGACATAATACTATACTTGTTGGCGTCTTCAGAGTAATTACCTATTTTTTAAATACTGCAATAACCCAATGGATCTCCATAAAGATGTAATCAAATATGACCTTGTCTGGATCGGTGAAGTCCATGGCATTAGAGAAAATTATGATGCGTATAAGATTATACTACCCAAACTAGCCAGGAATGGTTTCAAAGATATATTATGGGAAATGCCATATGATTTTTCAAGAGAAAGCATGAGCACTGAGGACGGTCGGATTAGTTCGTTCTCCATTGATTTTTTGGAGTGGATACATAATCAAATAGAAGCTGGAAAACTAGATGGCCTTACTTTATTTGGAAATAGAAAACCTGAAAAAAAGAACGGGACGATTGATTACGAAGAGACCATGGCTGAAGAAATGTTGGAGATTATCAGAGGCAATGAAGCTAAAAAATACGTAATTCTGACAGGCAATTATCACATGCAAAAATCGGATAAAAGAGGTAGTACGACTGAAAAATGTATAGATTATATAGAAAAAAAGACCGAACTTAAAATACTTACAATCGAACTTAAGTATAGTGGTGGGACTTTTTATAATTACGGCGCAAGAAAATTACCAGATTCGTCCACAGCAAGAGACGCCAAATTGGAAACATTGGAATACGGTGATGTTCTCAAACTCAATGTAGGTGAAGCGCATGCAGTATTTAAAAACCCGACTACTTTATAGCATGCCTGTACCGGTCCTTTTCGGTGTTTGCGCCAGTTCAAGCTCATTTACCTGGGAGGAAGGGGTCATTTGATGCTCATTATGTATGGGAGGAGAATGGAGTCGTGTTTTTTTTTTAACAAAATAAACCACACTAGCTGAACGAAAAAAAAAAATTTAAAACAAAAATTTGATTA
>CAYIYW010000001.1:47306-62058 GCA_964367845.1 uncultured Candidatus Saccharibacteria bacterium
ATTATTGTATGGGAATATAGCAAGGAGTCAAAGAATAACGGCAACGCGCACCCGCACACAGCGAATTAATTTTCAGACAGCCCTCGCCGATTTTGGTATATAATCACCCCATGACATGGTTACTAGCCGCCGTTATACCGCCCATTCTCTGGGCGCTTGTCAATCACACTGACAAATATTTATTATCCAAGACGAGGCACAAGTCGTCGGTTGATGTGCTGATGGTTTACTCTACAGGGTTTTCGCTGGTGGTTTTGCCCGTCCTTTTTTATTTCGCCCGGACGGAATTGTTTTTGGATTGGCAGCAAATTATCATTCAACTCGTTGGCGGCATTCTTCTGACCCTTTCCATTTATTTCTATCTAATCGCCCTAAACAAGGACGAGACATCGGTCGTTATGCCGTTTGCCCTGCTGACACCGGTTTTTGGCTACGCGTTTTCGTATCTTCTTTTAGGCGAGGTTTTGTCGGTAAAGCAGTTAATCGCCTGCGTGATTATTATTGTCGGGGCTCTCGTGCTGTCGTTGGAATTTGAAGAGGAGAGGAAAATCAAAATTAAACACGGCGTGCTCTTGTTCATGGCACTGGCCATGGCGGCTCAAGCGGCTCAAGAGACGCTTTTTAAATTTGCGACAATTAAAATTCTTTTGCGGTGTCCCTGTTCTGGCTTCATTTGGGGATTCTGGTCTGCGGTCTGGCGCTGATTGCCTTCCGAAAAGGATTGTTCGGACAATTCGTTGATTCAGTCAGAGTAAACGGCAGAACGATGTTTGGTGTAAATTTTGTTTCGGAAGGTCTATCGGCCGTCGCATACATGGTTCGTGATTATGCCGTACTTCTGGCGCCGATAACGATTATCATGACACTGAACGGTTATCAGCCGGTGTTTGTTTTTGTTCTGGGAATAATTCTTACGCTTTTAGCTCCGAAATTAGTCAATGAAAAAATCAAGCCCAGACATCTCATTCACAAGGGCTCGGCGATTTTGATTATTCTGGTCGGGACGATACTGATTGCCGGGACGGTGTAGGGGCGGACTCTTGCTACTTATGAAAAACATTATTGTAAAAGAAGACTGCAAGGCCGAAATAGAGATATTTTTTAATTTCCTACACAATAAGGAATACCCACAGCATAGAAATATGATATTTTTTCACTTTCCGGAATTAAAATATTTGATTGAAGGAAATCCAGAAAACGAGGTAGGAATCATTAAGAATTTTATACAAAAAACCAGATCACAGAATAAAAAGAATATAGAAAGATCGACCACATATATAGAAGGTGCTGTTCGGGACAATGGAGAAATATCTCTGCAAACACTCGCCAATCTAATGAATTATAATCTGAGCCATGCTAAGGAAGATTATATACTGATTCCAACAATTTTTCCTGTGAGTCCGTTCAGTGGCAATACTTTTTTTTATTCAATATACAAATCCCTGCAAGGTGTCACGGAGTACCCAAAGGTTCTTGCTGTGGCAGTACATGAAATTTCTCACATGATGCTTCTTGACATTTTAATAGAGAAAAATGTCAGCCTAGATAATTTTACAAAATATTTCGTAAAAGAACTCATTGCTCCGATTTTGGTATTTCAAGATGACTTTACTGGTATATTTAAAAATGAGATTGTCGGAAATTACAATGTGTTAGAGATATATTTTAAGAAAAATGGCCAAACCGTTAAAGCGTTTGATTATTTCCTGAAAAAATTTGAGGACAACAGGGCAAACGGCAAGACATTTAGCGAATTTCTGGACGACATGATTGCGCATTGTCTGAAAATAAAGGAACCGATAAAAGAAAAGCGGTTGTTTGATAACAAACATGGTTTACAAATTTTGGCAGACCCCGAACTTCTTAGGCAATTCAGAGAACCAATTCTGATAGATTGACATTGAACTGTGCTGGACATTTTTAAATGTTTTAGACTCAGATTACGTTAGATTGAGAACCTGTTCGGGTTGCCCATGTCGGCTAAAACGGTTGTTTTTCTATCACAATAATGATTGCCGGGGCGGTATAGCGCGGAGTAGCTGGTGTAGAAACATTTGACGGCATTGAATATTCATTTTGCTACTGTTGTCAGATATTGACAACAAATAAAATACCTCTAAAGTAAAATGAGAGTTGAAACTGTCTTAAGAAAGGAGGAATGGTAGAGAGTTCACAGTTTTTGTTCTGGCTTTGAGCGTGAAGGTGTGGGTCATCTTTTTCCTAACTCTTTTCCAAGGAGATGCATTATGAATGTCGCCTGTTCTCATGAGTCTCGTGTCGGCACGCAGGAGGTTCCCAAGCCAGTCCCTCTTCTCTTGAGAATGAGAGAGAAGATCTCTGGCGAAGTAGACGGGAATTCCGAATGCGGTGATCACCCGACGTATTCGGGGGCGACTCAAACGCCCCACGGCGATGTGTATGACTATGAGACGGACTGACCATTCGTGGTCATGCGCCCAAAATGTGGAGACACACCTTGTTCTCCACATTTTTAATTATTTGTCATTCGGAAAATTGCTTTTGAGCACTGAACGCATAGAGGCTCCAATTTTGTTATTCGGTAATTCACACAGTGTTTTTTTTAGATATTCTCTCGCCAATTTATCTCTACCAATATTCTTGTAAAAATTGGCCATGACCCCGGTTAAGTGGTATTTTGGCGTTTTTTCCTTCCGACCGAGTCTCGCATATTTCTTATACCATTTTGCCGCCAGTCCTAATTTCCCCAGTCTTTGGTACACATCCGCCATTCGATTTGCCATAAGAGAATTAGAATTTTTTCTAAAATTTTCCTTGGCGAGTGCTATCGCCATCACATTTCCCTCAATGGCATATATCTGGGCAAGAAAAATTTTCGCATTTATTATGGTTTTATGCGTCGCACCAATTTCTTCTTCCAGAGAAATAAGTTTTTTGAGAATTTTAGTTGCCTCTTTGATTTTCCTTCGGGCGGCGGTTATTTTTCCCGGAGAATTTACATTCCAATAATTTTTTAGGGCCACATGATAAAGCAGAAATGCAAAATCAAGGAATAAATCGGGATAATCTCTGCAGTTCTTATTTTTTAGAATTGGCCGTATCAATTTCACACCTTCTTCGCGGGTATCTGTGATACTGTGATTGTGTAGTATTTTCCGAAGTTTGGGGATGTGTATTTTTGACATACGTTACTTATTATTGTAATCTTAACCCAGAATCAGCTCTTTCGCAAGCGCCTTCTAGCGCAAGGGGTAGTCATGCTAAGTGGTATTGTTCTCATCATAACCGGGGAAAAAGAATGCTCCGTTCCACAAGTTATCGCGCATCTCCAAAGTATCGGCCAACCGTACTTTCGCCTTGATACCGATTCCTTTTTTGACCGCCGGACACGATTAGCTCTTTCACTTCACTCAGATGTCGTGACCGGTTCCATTCAATGTTCTACGGGTGAAATTGACCTCAGTTTAATCAAAAGTGTTTGGTGCAGAAGGCCGAAGAATGTTTGCGCCGCTTGGATGGAAGGAGTTATGGAGAGACAGTTTGTGGAGGATGAGGTTTCCTCCTCATTGTGGTCGCTCTATACTTCCCTTGGTATGGTTTTTTGGATGAATCATCCACTGCGGGCTCGCTACTTGCTAGAACATAACAAGCTGTTGCAGATGAAAATTGCCGCGTCTGCCGGTCTGACGGTTCCAGACACCATTATTACCAATGACGCGCACCGGCTAATTCGTT
Organism: uncultured Candidatus Saccharibacteria bacterium; assembly: GCA_964367845.1. Taxonomy (GTDB): domain Bacteria; phylum Patescibacteriota; class Minisyncoccia; order Phycocordibacterales; family DATGWK01; genus JAHFLV01. The sequence goes on from CAYIYW010000001.1 coordinate 51,021, forward strand.
TTTGTGAAGACCACGGCGGAGGCATTGCTGTAAAAGCCGTTCGTTCACGTATTTTTCAGGAAGAGGGAGGGGCTGTTGGAATCTACACCAATAAAATTTCCACTGGTTATCTCAAAAAACACATTGCCGACATCACGCTCGCTCCCGTCATGGCTCAAGAGTATGTCAAAAAGGAGATTGAACTCAGAATCACCGTTGTCGGTCATAGCATCTTTACATGCGCCATCCATTCACAGGATAGCGCTAGAACAAAGGATGATTGGCGACGCTATGATTTTTCCAGGGTTAAACATGAGCCGTGCGAACTGCCCTCAACTACCAAAAATCAACTCCTTGCATTCATGAAGAAATGCGGTTTGACCTTTGGGGCAATTGACATGATCCTGACTCCAGCAGGCGAATACGTTTTTTTAGAGGTCAATCCCAGCGGTCAGTTTGGCTGGATTGAGAATTTGACAGGGTTACCGATTTCAGAATCAATTGCTAAAACTCTGTCAGCCCCGCCTCTAAATGAATGAACTTCACTCACGGCGCCGGATTCATTCTCGGGTTCCTTCTCTTCGTAAGGTGGTATTGTGTTGACACACGACCACCTTTTTCTCTGTCAGGAAATTTCGCGAGAACTGCGGCAAGGAGGCATTACAGATTATCCCCAGTTGTGATATTATGGGAAATGTGCTTGAGGTGGGGGAGCGAATTATTATCCCGCCCGTCCAGATGGATCTGCTTTATTTCTCATTTTTTTTGGCATAAAGCACTAAATCGGCGGCCTGTTTTGAGACTTCTGCCTTGTGGTTAAGCCACAGTTCGGGTATTTTTTAGTAACCATGACTAAAAAAACACAAAAAATGTCCGAATTGCGGCTCAACTAACACCAAGAAAAGAGGATACCAACGGCACATCCAGACCTGGAGTTGTAATGATTGCGGAAGGCGGTTTAGAAACAAAAGAAGAGAAAGGGTTGCATTTCAAAAAAGAATTTGGTCCGAATTTGTATTTGAGAAACAAACCCTTCGAGAATTGAAGGGGGAATATGGCGTATACAGACAAACTCTCAAAAATGCCTTGAGTTCATACCGGGCTCCAGAGAAAATCCACGACCCAAGAAAAATCAACCTGGTTGTCGATGCCCTCTACTTTGGTGAAAGAAAGGGAGAGACAAGTTGGTGTGCGCTAGTCTTCCGGGATCCTAAGAGGAAAGAGAACCTCTGGTGGGGATTTTTTGATACTGAAACGACCAGTGCTTACGTTACAGGCAGAAAATATCTAGAAAACCTGGGTTACACCATTCTCTCTGTCACTGGAGATGGATTTGGTGGCTTGAGACAAGCTTTTTCTGGCATTTCTTTCCAAATGTGCCATGTTCATATGGAAAGAATTGTCATCGCCGGTACAACTAGGAAACCCATTCTTGAAGCCGGCCAAGCGTTACTCGCACTTGTGAGATTACTCCACCAAAAAATTGATGGCGAGGCATTTAAACACTACTTTCAAAAATATCTGGAGAAATACCGAGACTTTTTGAATGAAAAGACGATTAATCCAGAAACAGAAGTGATTTCTCTCACCCACGAGCCACTCCACAAGGCGACTATGTCTTTAGTTAGATTTCTGCCATATCTTTTTGTATTCGAACAAAACAAGAATATCTCCCGAACAACTAATTCTCTAGAAGGTCACTTTTCCCACATCAGAGATATTGTTGGGGTACATCGAGGACTCCAGAGACCGCATGTGGAGCGAATGCTACACACTATTTTTCTTGCCTCAACTATCGCTCCAACCAAGAAAAAACTGAAACACATACTCTAAAAAGCCGCCGATTTAGTGCTTTATACCGAAAAACCGGTCTGGTTTTCATCACCAAAATTCAAGACCACACATCAGAGGTCACCAAAAATGCGGTGGTTAAAAGACTTTCGGTACTACCCAAGGAAGCTCGCAAGAGTGCGACCTCCGACAACGGCACGGAAAACTTTTTGTATGATGAGGTGCAATTCACTTTGGATATTTTGTGGTTCTTTGCTCATCCGTATCACTCTTGGGAGCGTGGCACGAACGAAAACACCAACGGTCTCATCCGTTGGTACTTTCCAAAGGGTACGGATTTTGCCACAATTAGTGATGAGACCATCAAAGTTGCTGAAGACGCATTAAACAATCGTCCGAGAAAGCGACTTGGCTGGAAAACCCCATTAGAAGCATTTAACGAAAGTGTTGCATTTCAATATTGAATCTACCGAACGTGAGATTGACACACGGCACATGAACATGTTACTATCAGCGCGGGTTTCATTCCAGTTCTTTAACACCTAACAAAGGAAGGAGGACGAAGTGCCTAATGTCCACCAGATTATGGGAATCGCGGCGGGGATTGTGTCTCTCATCGCTTTCATCCCGTACATTACCTCGACTATTCGAGGTAATACGAAACCGAATAGGGCAACATGGTGGATTTGGACGGTAGTTGGAGTATTGCTTGCAAGCAGCTATCGCTACTCTGGTGCCACAAATACCATTTGGGTTTCAATCAGTTACATACTGGGGCCTTTTGTTGCTGCCCTTGTATCCATCAAATATGGAGAGGGGGGGTGGACGCGATTGGATCGGTGTTGCATTCTGGGGGCACTGGTTAGCCTGGGACTGTGGTGGTTTTTTGACTCCGCATTAATTGGGTTGATTGCCGGTTTGTTTATCGATTTTTTCGGCTCTATTCCTACGATACGGAAATCGTACCTGGAGCCAGGAAAAGAAAATAGGTTGGCGTGGATGCTCGCATTCAGCGCCAACGCTATAAATCTATTCGCAATTGATAAAGTGGATTTCGTACTCATGATCTATCCGCTTTACATGTTCATCGCAGTCGGGGTCATAACTGTGTTGGTAGTGTGTCCAAGAAAGCATAAAGGTCGCAAGATAAAATAACCACTGGAATGCTAATCCCGGTGGTTTTTAATACAAGATGTAGTAGTATATTAATTACGACCTATCTAAAGATTTAACTAGTTACTTAAATTTTATGTCAGAAAGATTACTACCAAGATACGCTTTTTTTATCGCCGGAACAGGTAGACATACTGAACGACTTCAAGCGTTTGACAGAGCACTTATTGATGCCGGACCCCTGGCACATAACCTTGTTACGGTTTCGAGTATTCTTCCAGCGAAATGCAAAATTATATCACCCAAAGAGGGTTTTAAAATGCTCATTCCTGGCCAAATCACTTTTTGTGTCATGGCAAGACAAGATACCAACGAACTGAGTGAGGTTGCCTCAGCTGCAATTGGGTCAGTGAGGGCAAAAAACATTAATACATTTGGATATATCTCTGAATATCACGGTAATGTTACAAGTAAAAAGGAAGCTGAAACAATAGCCAAGAAACTTGCGACAGAGATGTTTCTGAAAAAATTAAGTTCTTCAAAAGGGAGCCCCGACCTTGAATCTGCCCATGCAGTTAGTGCATCTATTAAACAAACGAATGGTAACGAATGGGTATGCGCCGTGGCTCTTTGTGTTTTTGTGTTGTAGGGATGTGGGGATTATTTTTTACTCACTAAATAATTGCCTATTGCTAGATAATCCATCTTTGTGCGCGAAAATGTTTTAATGGCGTCGTCAGGCGAACAGACTATTGGTTCGTTATCATTGAATGATGTATTTAGTACAAGCGGTACTCCGGTCAGTTTGCAAAAACGAGAAATGAGTTTGTGATATAACGGGTTAGTCTTTTTGTTAACTAGTTGTATCCGACTTGTCCCATCAACATGTGTTACTGCTGGAATCTGCTTCTGCCTAAGTTTTTTAACATCATAATTAACCTCCATGAATTCAGCTGAAATTGACTCGCAATTTTTAGGCATGACAAACCAGCTAGATGCTTTCTCCGATAGAACGCTAGGAGCAAAAGGACGAAAAGGTTCACGCCTTTTGATTCGCTCATTAAGAATTTTTTTCATGTCAGATCGGCGCGGGTCGGCGAGTAGGGATCGGTTGCCAAGAGCGCGGGGACCCCATTCGGCTCTTCCTTGAAACCAACCCACGATATTTCCTTCAGATATTTTTTCTGCCACCTCCTTGGTAATATCTTTAGCTTTGTGATAAGACACTCCTGTTTGGTCAAGGGCAGTCTTGATATCTGTGTTCGAATAATGTGGGCCCCAGTAGACATTATCCATAACAGCCACTCTATTTTTTTTAAGTATTTGATTCCAGATGTAATATGCGACGCCAAGAGCTGTTCCCGCATCATTTGCGGCCGGCTGGATGTACAAATGTTCATACAAATTCTGGTTCATAAGGATACCATTCGACACACAATTTAAAGCAACACCGCCCGCCATACAAATATTTTTTGTTTCAACTCTCCTCTTAAGAAATTTGGCCAAGTGAATGACAATATCATTGGTTATCTTTTGCAGTGCTGCGGCTATATCTTTTTGATCTCTTGTTATTTCGGCTGGCGAATTAATTCTTTTAATGCCGAATATTTTTTCAAGTGGTTTGAAGTTGTCTAAACGAAAACGCATAATATTATTATCAACAGTGAACTCCCCTTCAGAACATAGTGCGACTATATTTTGAAAGGTTTTATAAAAACGTTTCGGATTTCCATACGCCGCTAACCCCATTACCTTCGATGAATCGTATTCTGTGAAGCCCACATACGCGCTGATTTTTTCCCAAAGGAAACCAAGCGAGTTGGGATATGAGATTTCTTTAATGACTTGAATGTTGTTGTCTTTTCCGTAACCAAGCCATGTACTTGAAAACTCCCCAATCCCATCAACTGATAAAATTGCCGATTCACTAAAGGGGGAGACGAAAAAAGCGCTACTCGCATGACAGATGTGATGTGGAATCCACAATATCTTTTTGGTTATGTTGCTGTTAGCCAGTTTATTTAGCATCGACGGAATACGCATAATCTTTCTGTGGAATAATTTTTCCCCCTTTTTACTACCCCAGTCATCTTCAATGTAGTAAGGGTCGCTATTGATATTTTTTAGACGATCATCTGGAAAAAATGAAAGCCCAAAATAATCAACATCTTTGAGAGAAATGCCGGCAACATCAAGGCAGTACTGGATTGATTTTTCAGGTAAAGTGTCGGGGTTATCAACAAGTGATTTTTTCCCCCGTTTAATGCGAGAAAATCTTTCTTCCTCAACTGCGGCCAATATCTTACCATTCTTAAGAATACAAGCCGACAGTTCGTGATAGACAAAGTTGAGTCCAAGGATATAAATTGGATTTTTCATATGAATGGACTTGATTGTACATGAATATCCTATATAATCTAATACATAATACGATACGACATGAAGACAAACATCGTTACCAAAATTCTCATACTTGATTACACTCTGGCCTTGGTGGTAGTTGTTGCTTTATATTCTTTAAATATCACATACTCATTAGCCAACGATCTTTACGGAGTGCTGTTTTTGGGGTTTATCCCAGTCGTTGGCGGAATCAATGGTTTATTAATTGCTAGGCGGTGGGGGTCGTTTCAAAGCACCGTGGGTAGAGCAATTATTTTCCTCTCGTTGGGTTTGATTTCCTGGGGACTTGGTACATACATTTTTTCGGGGGTTTACAATTTTTTATTACAGATAGAAGTACCTTATCCATCTCTTGCAGATGCGTGGTACATAATAAGTTTGCCGTTATGGGCAATCGGAATGATTCAATTGTCTCGGGCCATGGGGGCAAAGTATGGATTACGCTCATCAAAAGGGAAAGCAGCTCTTTTGGTTATTCCAATACTAATAATCATAATTTCATATTATCTTCTCGTGCATGTTGCTCGTGGGGGGTCAATTGATTTCTCAAACCAAGGCATTCTCAAGGTCTTCTTTGATCTTGCTTATCCAATAGGAGATGTTGTCATTTTAACGCTGGCAACTTTAGTTTACGGTTTATCCTACAAGTATTTCGGTGGTGTTTTTAAGAAAGCTATTTATGCGATTCTTCTAGGATTTGTTGTCCTATATTTTGCCGACTTCTCTTTTTCCTATACCACAACCCTTGAAACATTTTTTCCGGCTGACTGGGTGGATTATTTGTTTACGACAGCCATGTTTATTTTGTCGATAGGTATTGCAATGCTTGATCCAAATGTTTCAAGAGAAGGTACTATAAGCGATATAAACCTCACCAAATAGGATAGATAATCCCCATGACCACTCTAGACCAAATTGCAGGAAAAATAATCAAAGAACAAGAATTCATTGTTGGTCCTATTGCTTGGAATGAGGCGAAGAAAGTGAGGGGTATTCGTGTCATTGATTCCAATACTCACACCGTAACCATTGAAAACGGTGATGCAAAGGAGGTCATAAACAAACTTGTCAGTCAATATGAGCGACTCTTCGGAAGAGCTTCACATGAAGTATGTCGCGATGCAGTGGCTAACATTATTACTGAATTACCGCTTACTGATGTGCCATCCAGCTTGGCGCCACAGGCATAAAAACGAACAATCTTCTCCGCCACTAACTCTCGTTTTGATTTCCTAATTCTTGCCATTCACGGGCGTTTTTTGATGTGGTTTTGAAATTCAGTATGTGGTTTTATGGGGTTAATTGGCGTATAATATGGTTGCGCTATCTTCACATCATGAGTTTTTTGCTCTTTGATTGCCAGCGAAAACATGTAAAATGATTCATATGGTCAGCAAGAACTCAAAGATTTTTTTCATAATTCTCCTTTTCGTAGTTCTGTCCTCAATAGCGTATACATATTACGATACGATGTTCTTGAGAAGATTTGACATTTTCGTTTCCGAGGACGAGATACCAACATATTCAGACCTTTTAGGTGAAACAAAAGGATTGGTTGACTCATATGTACAATAACGCCATCCAAAATTTGATGGTGGCCTGCGAGTGGGATACCACAAACCTTTTGATTATTTCTGAAAATGTTTTTAACCCTTTTATCTACTACTCTCACATTGTTCCCATAGTCGTTTCTCTAACAATCGGGTTTTTTGTCTTATACAAAAATCCCCGGCAACTTTTGGCCAGGATTTTGTTTGCCATCACAACTCTGTTTTCAATATGGGTGTTTTTTGATTTAATTCTCTGGGCCACGGATAAGCCGCATTACACCATATTCTTTTGGTCAGTGGTGAATCTGATTGAGCCCTTTATATACGCCGCTGGCCTATATTTTGTTCAGGTGTTTATAACCAACAAAGACACTTCGCTGAAAAATAAAATTCTGGCGTTTGCCCCTCTCATTCCGTTTGTTGTGTTTATCTCCACAAAATTCACATTATTGGGATACGACCTTTCAAACTGTGATAGAGAAGCTATAGAGGGACCGCTTACGCATTATGCTTATCTGGTTGAGGTGTTCTATACCCTTTGGATAGTCGTGTTCGCGGTGATGAGTTTAAAGAGAATTAAAAATGCGGTTACGCGCCGACAAATCATTTTAGTCACCGTGGGAATACTGTTGTTTCTGGTGACATTTTCCTTCGGAAATATTGTGGGCAGTATTACTGATGATTGGCAGATGTCGCAGCGGGGGCTTTTTGGAATGCCGGTTTTCGTTGCCTTCCTGGCTTACTTGATTGTGAGATATAAAACCTTTGATATCAAATTAATTGCCGTTCAAGCGCTGGTAGTCATGATGTCAACCCTGATTGGCTCGCAATTCTTTTTTATCAGGTCCTCCGGCAATATAATTTTAATTGGAATAACATTTTTGAGCTCAATAATTGGCGGCGCGTTATTGGTCAGAAGCATAAAGAAAGATGTTGGACAAAGAGAAAAAATAGAAGAACAGGCGAAGGAATTAGGGATAATAAATACAGAACTTGCCACCGACAATGAACGGATGAGTAAAGTTAATGAAACTCTTTATGAACACAGCGCCGAACTCGCCGTAAGAAATAAAACTTTTTCTCTCATGGGCAAGCTCTATGAGATCAGTATTTTGGCTCTTAATCCCAAAGAGCTGGTCCAAAAAATTACAAACACGATACGAAGCGGTCTTGAATTTGAGCTTGTCGGTGTTCTTATCTTTGACCAGGCCAAGGATTCTCTTTCGCCGTTGGCTTTTTCATTGTCTGAACGATTGGACAAAGCCCAAACCGTCAACCGAGTTTTTCTTGATGCTTTCGATATTCCCAATGTCTCAAGCGAAAATTTTTTTGGCAAAGTCGTTGAAAATAAAACGATGGGCTATACCGAAAAAATAACCGACATTTGGAATGCTGTATTTTCGGGTGAAGACCTCAAAAAAATCCAGCAGGACGCGCATATCCAATCATCTCTGGTCTATCCCCTTATCGCTGAAAATCATATAATTGCCGTTTTGGTTATAGGTTTGAACAGGAGATATTCCGAACTCATCCAATACGAAAAAGAATCTATTCACAGTTTTGTGAATATTATCGCCATTTCTCTGGAAAATGCCCTCCTTTCAGAACAGTTAAAAATAACTAACAAACAGCTTGGAATTTCAAACGGAAAACTCCAAGAACTGGACAAACAAAAAACCGAATTCGTTTCTTTTGCTTCGCATCAACTTCGCAGTCCGCTTACGGCCATGAAAGGATACGCTTCTCTGATTTTAGAGGGTGATTATGGGCCGATTGCCGACGATTTGAAAAAGGCCGCTCAAATCATTTTTGATTCAACAAAAACTCTTGCGTCGGTGGTTGACGACTATTTGAATGTTTCCCGAATTGAACTTGGTCAGATGAAATATGACTTCTCAACCTTTGATTTTAAGGAGTTGGCGCAATCTGTCGTTGATGAGCTTAAACCGAATGTGGAAAAGGCCGGCTTGCAACTCGGTTTTGATTTCAAGCCGGGCGTTGACTATGGCATAAAGGCCGACAAAGAAAAAATAAAGCAGGTCATCGGCAATATCATTGACAACTCCATAAAATACACGCCAAAAGGAAGGATTGATATCGGTCTTGAAATCTCAAATGGCAAAATCCGGCTTTCAGTTAAGGACACCGGCATCGGTGTTTCAAAGGATGTAATACCGAAACTGTTTTCTAAATTTAGCAGAGCCACAACGGCAAACAAGACCAACATGCGGGGGACTGGCCTGGGTCTATTTATCGCCAAAGAAATCGTAACAGCCCACAAAGGCAAAATTTGGGTGAACTCCGAAGGGGACGGGGAAGGGTCGGTGTTCATTGTTGAGATTCCCACCGATTAATATTCTCCCATAGATTTCTAATTGGACAATATGTATCTTGTAGCTAGAAATAAACGACACCCAAATCCCTCGGGTAGATAGTAATTGGAGTACCGTGTTGGCATGAATATGCAACACAAACAGGGAGTCTTTGAGGAAAAGGCTAGAGAATACTGGAAAGCCAGAAAAAAGCGTAAGGGCTTGATTTTGAGTTCTCTGGTCGAGGTAACCGGGATGCCAAAATTTCCTCACCACTACACATAAAACACGAGGGTGGAATCACAACCATGTGCTCCCACCTTTTTTCTTGCTAATATTTTAGTATGATAAATATTGTAAAAATAAATTTTTGCTTTCCTAAGGTTCTTGCCATGAATAAAATAGCATTTGTTGATGCGCTTATTCATGATGTCCAACTAGATAAAAAAACGGGATACGCTGGTTATCTTAAGAAAACGCATTTACATAAGTGTCTCTCAGGTTACTTCAATAGTAAAAATATAAATACATACAGACCATTATTAACTGATAACAAAAATAAAATTGAGAAAATTATTCAATTAGCTGCACAGAAATGCCTTGAGCAGTTGCCGTTATCCTCTCTTTCTGTATTTATTTTCCCTTGGCTTGGTGAAAAATACGATACAGTATTTGGAGGGGTAAACGGATTTGCTCCATACGCAATTACGGTTCATCTGTTTATTTCCTTAACAAAGTTTTCCCCTCGATCACTAAAAGAAACTCTCGCCCATGAGTTCAGTCACGCAGTATTTTTTTACTACCGCAAATCATCTTTGGAATTAACTCTTCTAGAAACTCTTGTATTTGAAGGTCTCGCTGAAAATTTTAGGGAAGAGGTTATGGGAGGAAAACCATCTCTATGGTCCACTACGATTAATAAAAAGCAATGCTTATTAGCACTTTTCTCATTAAAACAATCGCTACATTCAAGGGAATATGATTTATATCGCAATGTCTTTTTTGGGGGTAAAAAGTATAAACGATGGACTGGCTATTCAATTGGATACAAAATAATTAAGTCATTCCGCAAAGCCTACCCCAAAAAGTCATGGAAAGAAATTATGAAAATGAAACCCGAAACTATTTTTGCGATGTCACCTTTTACAAAAAAATAGGGGTGTAACGGGTATATTTCGTTACACCCCCATGACATGCAAGGTCACTTGCACTTGGTACACCTTCCAGACCCACAGCGATCACTCTTGCCTGCAAACTTGCTTGACTGACAAGTTTTCGGCTCAGTCGTGACCCTCCAAGAAAACTTCTTGGGGCTTTTCACCATTTCACCTCCTTTCTGTTTTGAGGGTACCGGTTTCCAAGAAACTCACTGCGAATTTCTTCTTGCCCCTAGAATATCACACGTTGCAAATCTACGCACTGGGTGTACTGGTCTAGTATACAGTTGACAATAGAAAAGGGTGAAAAGAAGTATGAGTACATTGGAAAAAGAGGCGGATAGTGATTGGCTCAAGGATATTAAAGAGCTAACCATTACCCGTATGACAAATCAAGCACAAACGGAGCTGAACCCGAAACACTATCAACTTTCGGGAGAAGAAAGGAAACGATTGCGTTGGCTGTATCTGCTGTACTCTGAACAAGCTGGAAACGTGACAATCGCAGCGGACAAGGTCGGTCTTAACAAAACCAAGATCGCTCTAATCGAGTGTCAATTATGTTCAGTGGCTTGAACAGGGGTCAGGAAGTCATCTCACCTGCCCATTTAGGACAATTCGGCTTTCCGTAAAGGATACCGTCATCGGTATTTCAAAGGATGTAATGCCGAAATTGTTCTCAAAATTTAGTCGGGCGACGACCGCAAACAAAACCAACATGCGCGGGACTGGT
>CAYIYW010000002.1:0-25894 GCA_964367845.1 uncultured Candidatus Saccharibacteria bacterium
TACCACAACATGGTGGCAAGGGGTGATTATTTGTAATCCGTCTTCCGATTGAGATATTTGTTGAATCACATTTAAAACATGGCGATAAAAAATCTTGTTAAAAAAACACTTGCTCATGTCGGCTTAGTTCACCCTTCTCTGGGTATTAAAATCAGTCCGGAACAGAAGGCTACAATTTTGCTTGGGTCAAAGATTTCGAGTGTCAGAACTTTTGTCGAAACTGGCACTCACGAAGGTCGGATGATAGAAAAAATAGGCCACGAATTTGAGCAGGTTTATTCCATTGAACTTAACGATCGTCTTTTTGACATGGCTGTAAAGCGTTTTCAAGGCAGGCCAAATATACATTTGTTGCACGGCGATAGCGCTATTCTTATAAAAAAAGTTCTTAATGAAGTCCAAGGCCGAGCGCTATTTTGGCTGGATGCTCATGATAGTGGCACAATTACTGCAGACAACGCGCCGATCGTTAAAGAATTGGAAGCGATTTTTGTTCACCCCATAAAGAATCATCTAATTTTGGTTGACGATGCTCGCCACTTTGACCGGCCGACGATTCGAAAAATCAAAAGAATGACTGAAACTTGTGGCTACAAATTTCGGGTCGAAAACGGTCTTTTCAAAATTACCTCAAATTTTTAAACTTGTACTAAAATATGGGAATTAGGAACATTTTAATGAAAATTCTGCCTCGAAAAGTTCTCGATTCTTTACGAGCCAGTATTTACCCTAAGAAAATTGATGTTGTTGAAGATCGCTTAAATTCATTTTTCCTGACGCATTACCAAAATCTTGCCGATCCAAAGGCGAGCCAGTGCCTGATCTTTAAAAATGCGGAATTTAAAGTTTATTCCAAGCATGGCACTGACGGCATTCTGGCTTATATTTTCTCGAAAATCGGCGTGACCAACCGGACTTTTGTAGAAATGGGCGTGGAAACCGGACGAGAGTGCAATACCGCGAACTTGTCTTTGAATTTCGGCTGGAATGGGCTTCTCATTGATGCCAACGAGGAATGGATAAAGTCGGCGCGAGCTTTTTATGCCGAGAAATTGGGGAACCGTTCGGGCAATGTCAAAGCGGTAGCCAGTTTTGTTTCGGCTGAAAATATTAATCAAACATTGAAGGACAGCGGACTGACCGGCGAGATTGATTTGTTGTCAATTGACATTGACGGCAATGACTATTGGGTTTGGCAGGCGGTCAATGCCATAAATCCGCGCGTGGTTGTGCTGGAATACAATCCGGCTTTGGGACTTCGCTCACTCACAATCAAATACGACCCAAAACATCGCTACAACCCTCATCGGGTACATCCTCTTTATTTCGGCGCATCGCTTGTGGCCATCACTAAATTGGCCAAAAAGAAGGGCTATGCGCTGATGGCATGTGACAGCTACGGGCAGGACGCTTTTTTTGTGCGTGAAGATGTTGCAAAAAATAAGTTTATCGAATTGTCGCCAGAAGAGGTTTTTTATCCCAACCCCCAACACTTGGCAAAAATCGGCAATGCCCGCGAGCAGTTTGAGCAAATCAAAAAACTCGGGTTTGAGGAGGTGTAAGGTTTTTTCAAATTGCTCCCGGGCGACAGATTATTTCTGTTTGGCATGGACTCAAATTTAAGGTATCTTTTATCTAATTGAGTGATATAGATATGGTTAACAAAAACATCATTGGCATCATCCCTGCCAGAATGGGATCTTCTCGGTTCCCGGGCAAACCGCTTGAAAAAATCCTCGGAATGCCCATGGTTGGTCATTGTTATAAACGGGCCAAAATGAGCAAGACTTTGACCGAGGTGTACATCGTTACTCCTGATACCGTTATTGCCGACTACGCTAAATCTATCGGCGCCAAATGCGTGATGGGCCGGAACGATCACCCTGGCTGTTCTGACATAACTGCCGAAGCGGTCTTGAAAATAGAAAAAGAAACGGGGAAAAGAATTGACCTCGTTGTTATGCTACAGGGCGACGAACCCATGATTGTGCCGGAAATGATTGACCTTGCCGTCAAGCCATGTATTGAAAATGATTCAATTGAAGTTCTAAATTTGATGGCGCCGATAAAGAGCGAAGAAGAGCATCGCGACCCAAACTGCCCAAAAGTGGTCGTAGACAAAGAAAATTTTGCCCTTTATTTCTCCCGTGAACCGATTCCGTCCAGAAAGAAATGGAAGGGTGGTGCTATATCGATGTTTAAGCAAGTATGCATCATTCCGTTCAAAAGAGATTTTCTTGAACAGTTTAATGCTTGGGGCCGTTCAGTGCTGGAGGGAATTGAATCCATTGACATGCTGAGAGTTCTGGAGCACGGCCACAAGGTCAAAATGGTTTACGAAGAATTTGAAACATACAGCGTTGACACGCCGGCCGACTTGGTGAAAGTTGAGAAAAAAATGGCGGATGATGCGTTGGTCAAAAGATACACCTGAAAAAATATGCCTGAAACCAGCATCGTCATCCGGACAATGAACGAGGAGAAGCACCTCGGAAATCTCCTTGAAGCCGTAAAAAAACAGGAATACAAGGATTATGAGATTGTTGTTGTTGATTCCGGTTCAAGCGACCGGACTTTGGAAATCGCCGAAAAATTCCAGGCGAAAATCATAAAAATTGAAAGCCGTGATTTCACGTTCGGTTACTCTCTGAATCTCGGCTGTCAGGCGGCGAGCGGGAAATATCTGGTTTTTGTTTCAGCTCATGTTTTACTGGTGGACAAATCATGGCTCTCAAACCTGATTGCTCATTTCAATAATAAAAAAGTCGCCATGGTCTACGGCCGGCAAATCGGCCACAAAACTTCCAAATTTTCCGAAAAACTTGATTTTGAAAGATTTTTTAGCCGTTCGCCGGTTAATGAAAGCGCGCCGAAGGATTTTGCCAATAACGCCAATTCGGCTATTCGCAAAGACCTTTGGCAAAAGAAAAATTTTGACGAAAATCTTTTTGGTTTGGAAGATATTGAATGGGCCAAATTTCAGGCTAAAAATGGCCACATAATTCATTACGAGCCGCAGGCCGCCGTTTATCACATTCATGACGAGAAATGGTATCAAGTTTTTAATCGTTATCGGCGTGAAGCGATCGCCGCTTTCCGGATTGGTCTCAAGCATCCGCCGCAGGTTCGCCTTGAATTTCGCTGGTTTCTCATCCGCATGGCGGTTGATACCATCCGTTCTTTTCCTAACTGGTCGCCATCGCGTTTGGAAGAAATTTTCCGGTTCAGATATTATCAGTGGAAGGGCAGCCGTCAGGGTTGGTTCCGCGACCGCGGCCTTGACCTTTCTAAAGACACCGAGAACATTTATTTTCCTCTGCCGGTCAGAAATGAAGCAGTCGTGATTGAAGACAAAGGCCGGGCCAAATTTCGGGAAATTCCGATGCCCGAAATGCGGCCAGGCGACATCTTGGTTCAAGTCAGTCATGTCGGCATTTGTCGGACCGACTTGGAGGTCTACGAAGGCACTCTCGGCTATTATCGGGACGGTATCGCTCATTATCCGATTATTCCGGGCCACGAATTTTCAGGGACGATTGCCCGTGTCGGAGCAAATAACAAATTCCGCGAATGGTTCAAAGTTGGCGATCGCGTGGTCGGTGAATGCATACTGTCCCGAGGCGAGGTTTCGGCCCGCAAGGAAGTCGGAGTCATAAATCACAACGGAGCGTACAGTAAATTCGTCATTGTGCCCGGCACGGCAATCCATCTCTTGCCGGCTAATCTTGACATGGAGGTCGCGGCAGTTTCCGAACCTTTGGCGGTTGTTTTGCGGGCGCTCCGCCGAATCAAAAACCGCCTGACGTCCAAGGCGACGGTCGCCGTTATCGGCGTCGGACCGATTGGCAATTTTGCGGCCCAAGTTCTTTCTCTGGAGGGCTACAAAGTGACTGTTTTTGACAAAAATCCGGACCGACTGAAGTTGATTGAAAACAGGGTTGAAAAGACCGCGACTAAAATTGAAGGTATCGGCAGATTCAACTTAATCATTGAAGCGACCGGTTCGGCCGACGCCTTAAATCTGGTTTTACAGCAAAGCGTCATTGATAGCACGATTTTGCTTTTGGGTTTTCCGTACGCAAACATTAATTATAATTTTGAAGACATCGTCGGTTTTGAAAAGGTCATCGTCGGTTCAGTCGGCGCCGAAAGCCGGGACTTCACAGCCGCCCTCGCTCTTTTGCCGAAACTGGACATGACACCTTTTATCAAGAAAATTTTGCCTTTAACTGATTTTGAGAAAGCGTGGGAATTACTCCGGGCCGGCAGTAATTTTAAAATAATTTTGAAGCCGTAGCATATGAAAATTATTGATATTTCAGTCCCAGTTGATGAGAACACCCCAGTTTGGCCGACGGCTTCTGCTCCCCAATGCATAAGCACTTTCAGCATTGAAAAAGGCCACTCTGCCAATGATTCCACAATTCACATGGGTCTTCATACGGGAACACATATTGACGCTCCGTTGCATTTTATTCGCGACGGTCGTTCAGTTGGCGCAATGCCGCTTGAAATTTTCGCCGGCCCGGCTTTAGTTGTGCATCTGCCGCGAGTGAAAGAAATTTCTGCGGCTGAATTGGCGAAAATAAAAGTCCCTAAAAACGTTACCCGGATTTTATTCAAGACCTCAAACTCGGTTTTGTGGGGAAAGAAAAGTCAATTTAAGAAAGATTATGTTGGCCTGACCGCTGACGCGGCTGTCTGGCTTTCGGAAAGAAATGTCGGACTGATCGGCGTTGACTATCTTTCGGTCGCGAAGTTTGACGATGCTGTCGCGGTTCATAAAATTCTGCTGGGCAAGGGAGTCGTGCTTCTTGAGGGAATTGATTTGAGCAAAGTAAAACCCGGGAATTACACACTTATGTGTCTGCCCGTGAAGTTCTCGGCCATGGAAGCGGCGCCGGTGAGGGCGGTATTGACAAAACTATAAAATTTAGCGACCGCGGCCCGTCTTTTTTGAGTTTTCCTTCAAAATATGCGAAACTTCAGGCAATATGAAGTACAAATACAAAGCCCTGATTTCCGCGCCGTATTTTCAGCCCATCGCCGAGCGTTTCAGAGACCAATTTGAGAAAGAGGGAGTTGAGATGATAATCCCTGCAGTCCACGAACGGCTTTCCGAACAAGAACTTCTCGGGGTTATTAGCGACATTGACGCTATGCTTTGCGGTGACGACCGAGTAACCAGAAAGGTGATTGAGTCGGCTCCAAAACTTAAGGTGATTTCAAAATGGGGGACCGGAATAGACTCTATTGACCAAGAAGCCGCCAAAGAACACGGTATTATCATAAAAAACACAATTAACGCTTTTACCGAACCTGTAGCCGACAGCGTGATGGGTTTCATTCTTTGTTTTGCTCGCGACACCATTAACCTGAACAATGATATGAAAGAGGGGGTTTGGACGAAAAAAATAACCATCGCTCTAAATGAATGTACGCTCGGAATAGTCGGTCTTGGCCATGTCGGCAAAGCGATAAAAAAACGGGCCGAATCTTTTGGGATGAAGGTGTTGGCCTGTGATATCAAACCGGTGGCGTCCGACTTGGTTTCGCTCGAAAAACTCCTTGCCGAGTCCGACTTTGTCAGTTTGAATTGCGACCTCAATCCGACGAGTCGACATCTTATAAATTCAAACACGTTGGCGATGGTGAAACCGACGGCTTATCTCATAAACACTTCGCGCGGGCCGGTGGTGAAAGAGATTGACCTTGTTAAAGCCCTTGAGCAAAAGAAAATTGCCGGCGCGGCGCTGGATGTTTTTGAAGATGAACCTTTGCCCGGCAACAGTCCATTGCGAAAGATGGAAAATGTCATCCTTTCGCCTCACAATGCCAATGCCAGTCCGAAGGCCTGGAATTTTGTTCATCAAAATACGGTCAATAACCTGATTTCAGCGCTCAAGAGCCCGTCTAAATAAACAAAAACTCAAATGAACAAAAAAGATGGCGTTTTGGTGGTATTTGGCAAAGAATTGCCGCCGAATCTGGCTAAATCAGTAAGGATGACCTCGGAGGTCAAGACGGGCGCAGAGCATAAATACGACGTCATTATTGCGTCCAAAAATCTTCAACCGGAAATAGAAAGCGCGGGTTTCAAATGGCAAAATCTCGAGAACTTTGTTGAGCCGGGAAGCATTTATAAAGCCAGCGCTTTTTCGGAAGAATTGTCCCGTCTCAAACTTGCCGACGGGAATCTTTTGGCAAAATCGTTTAAGTATAAGGGCTACGAGATGTGGTGGATGTATTACAACGGCCTTTTTCTTTATTTTTGCCTGCCCTACACCCAGTACAAAAAACTTCTTGAGTATTTAAAAGATTTTAAAAACATCCATCTTTTTGAGTCGCCGTACAAGAGTCTGTTTTCATGTTTTCTGACAGCATATGGTTGCAAACTGAAACTGTTAGCCAAGCCAAGTTTCAAAAGTAGGGCTTTCTTGCCTTTCGGCGTTTTTCTTCAGATTTTCTTGACTCTGATTTATCTACCGGCACTAATGGTAAGCAAGCGCCGGCTTATGGTTTTTATCGGCGATAAATTTGAAAAAAACCGAGATTACGATTTCAGAATGAGATTTATTTATCAGGAATTGCGTCAAAAAAATCTGCCCTTCGTTGAATTTATTCGGAGTTTGGAATCTTGGAAAGTGGTATTACAACATGTTTTTGTCAGGAAACGTCCGGTTATTTACTCCGAGGCGGTGGCTTTTGCCGGAAAGTTTTTGAACATTGTTTCAGGCGGTCGTTCGCGGGCTAGGCGTGAATTCGGTCTTCATATTTTTGGATTTCAGAAACCAGAGGAGAAGTTTAAGTTTTTGGTCGCGACACAGTTTCTTCTTGGTGTGTATGACGATATTTGGGCGACGCGGATTATGAAATGGATTTTACGTACCATCGGAATTAAGGCGGCGTTTGTCGCGGCGTCTTTAGACCGCAATTTTCATGCGGTGTTGGGTTGTAAATTAAACTCCATCCCGACCGTTGGTATTTTGCATGGGGTGGCCTCCAGACATTATAATCTTTACGATTTTTTGCCTGGTTTTAACGGTGATAAAAGTTTATCGGTTGATAAATATGGAGTTTGGAGCGAGTGGTGGAAGGAGTACTACATAAAAAATAGTCAGGCCTATCGTCCGGAACAGCTTTATGTTTCCGGTCCGATGAGGCCGCTTGAAAAAAGCGAAAATGCTTCCGTTCCGGATGTCGTCGTGGACGGGTTAAACACAAACGCAAGCGCCGAGAAAACGACTAGCCCGGTCAGGGTGCTCTTTGTTTCCGAACAACTGGCCGTACCCCATGAAGTGATTCCGTATCTTGAAGAATTGCTTAAGCATACGGGCATTGAGGTCATGTTTACTTTCCGGCACCACCGAGACGGATTCAGAGAGTGGTTATTGAAAAACAAACCGCAACTTTTGGAACATCCGCGCATAAAAATCGCCGAAAGCGGTTTGCAAAACGCCATTACGAATTCTGACGTGGCGGTCGGTTCGCACAGTACAGCCGTCCTTGAAATGCTCCTTTCGCTTAAGACCCCAATCTTTTTTCAAACTCAAAAGTGGGGGGACTACTATGGTCTTAAGGAATATGACCAGAAACACACTTTCTTTGCGGAAAATCCGGACGAGCTCGTGGCCAAGATAAAAAATGTGCTAAATGTGCCAGTTAAAGATTTGCACAAACTTCAGGAACGATACTTTGGCAACCCGTATAAAAACGGAAGCAAGTGGGTTGTGGCTCAATTGGAAGAGGCGCTTTTAAATGGGCGAGCAACGAAATAGTATCCCAAGAGACCGTTAAAAGACCTTACGATGACGTGTGTCACAATAAGGCCCATAAGTCCAAACATCGGAAGAAGAATCAGAAAAAGAGCTATCTGGATAATGGGAGTAACGGTCCGAAAAACATAGAGCTCTCTTTTCTTTTTGTGAGCTGACAATATTTCATTAAACACCGTGCCGGAGACCGCAAGCAGAGTCAGAGAGTAAACTTGTGAATAAAAAACCGAATCAAGGTATTGAGGAAAGAAAAATTTATAAAAATAAGGAGCGATAAGAGTATAGATGCCAGCTAAAGCAAGAGCGTAAATGGCGAGAAGGATGGCCTTGCGGGGGGCGGATTTTTGCAGTTCTTCAAACGGCCTCCCGCTCATTTTGGGAAGAATCAAAGTGCTAAGTATTTTTTTGCCGCCTTGGAGTTGTTCAACGGGTGCGATGGCGAACGCATAAAGAGCGAGGGGAGCCGCGCCCAGATAATGGAAAATGAGAATTTTATCAAGATGATGGGCGATGTTCCCGATGATATCCATTACGCTCAAGTGTCCGCTGTAGGAAATAAGTCCCGAGTCCTCCGTTTTATTTTCATTTTGATAGGCGCGCAAAGTTCTCCAGTAAAGGAATAGCGGGACTATCGCGCCGACAAAAAAGTAGACGATGATGATTAAAGGGAGACTCTGGCTTAAAATAAGCGTAAGAATGATGGCGACGGCCGGCACGGTGTTCCGAACCATACCGTAAAGCGAACTCCTTTTGAAATCTTTTTTGCCCAACAGATGCGCGCCGTATAGGCCAGCGCTTGCGGTCAACGGAGACAGGATTCCCGCCAAGAGAAATGAGAAAGATAAAATAGCATTCTCGTTTATGAAGTAGTAGGTGCTAAGGGCTAATCCGCCCATGAATATTCCGACGCCCCATTTAAGGTTTAGTCTGAAACCTTGACGAAGCGACCCCCCGAAACCCCGCGCGACTGATTGAACGATTGACGTATTGAGTCCCGTGAAGGAAAATATTCCCAAGATTGCCACCGCCGAGAGAATGAATTTATAAATTCCGAACGATTCTTTCGGGAAAAGATTGGCGAAAGCGATAGAAATAAAAAAACCAGACAGCATGGCGACGCCATGGCCGATGGATAGCCAAAAACCGCCGCGGGATAAATAAACAAGGTCTGTTTTCAGGTATTTCTCGCCCAAGCGTAACCACGGGGAAATTAACCGTTTAATTTTTGAAATCATTAAAGTAAGATTAACCCGCCCATGCCAAGACGGCAACTCGTTGGCGGAATCCGTTTTGTGTTATATTAATCTCTATGTTCGTTAAACAAGGTCTCAAACACGCGCTGACCGCCGGTCTGTTTGCCGTCTTTTTTCTCCCTTTTATCATCGCCGACAGCCAGTTGTTTCCGTTCATCACCGGCAAGGCCTTTGTTTTTCGGATTCTTGTTGAAATTCTGTTTGGATTTTGGCTGATTGCCATGTTTCGGGATGCAGAACTCCGTCCGCGTTTTTCTTGGGTCATGACGGCGGTTTTGATTTTTGTCGGCGTGGTTATCGCGGCGGACATTTTTGGAGTAAGTTTTTACAGAAGCTTCTGGAGCAACTTTGAGCGCATGGACGGTCTGATTTCGCTCCTGCACCTTTTTGGTTACTTTTTAGTGGCCAGTTCGGTTCTCAATACCCGGGCCAGATGGCAAGCATTTTTTAACGTGTCAGTTGTGTCTAGCGTCATAATGGCCGTCTACGCCTTTTTTCAGCTTGCAGGGAAGGTGACCATTAATCAGGGCGGTGTTCGGGTTGATGGCACTTTCGGGAATGCGACATATCTGGCCGTTTTCATGCTTTTTAATTTTTTCATAACCTTGTTTCTTTTGGCGAGCTTATATCAAGGCAAGCAAAATGTTCAGGGCGCGCAAAGTGGTCAAGACGGCCAAAACAAACAAAACCCAAACGGACAAAAGGGGTCAAATTGGCTTCTTTTCGGTTGGTACGGACTGGCCATTATTTTCCAACTAATCGTGCTTTACCATACCGCAACCAGAGGCGCCATCCTCGGTCTCATCGGGGGTCTGCTGTTGACTGCGCTGGCCGTGGCCATTTTTGAAAAGAATCGGCCGAAACTTCGCAGAATGGCAATCGGAGTATTGCTCTGCGTTATTATTTTGATTGGCGGTTTCTTTTCTGTTCGCAATGCCCAATTTGTTAAACACAGTCCGACTTTGAGCCGATTCACCCCGTTCGTTTCTGTTGAAAAAATCAGCACTGAAATCAGTTCGCAAGGCCGGCGATATGTTTGGCCGATGGCTGTCAGTGGCTTTTTAGAAAGGCCGATTCTTGGTTGGGGACAGGAAAATTTCAATCACGTATTTAACAAATACTATGACCCAAGAATGTATAACCAGGAACCGTGGTTTGACCGCGCCCATAACATTGTCTTGGATTGGCTCGTGGCGGGCGGAATACTCGGCTTTTTAAGTTATCTCGGACTATTCGCGGCTCTTTTGGTTTTGGTTTGGAAAAGCAGGACCCTTTCTATCACTGACAAAAGTATTCTCGTTGGTCTCACCGCCGCTTACTTTTTTCAAAATCTCTTTGTTTTTGACAATCTTATAAGTTATATATATTTCTTCTCTTTATTGGCTTTTGTTCATTCAGAGAATGCGCGTGGAAAATCAGAACCACGGTGGCTCTCTCGTTTCTCTGAAAACACTATCCTGACCCAAAAGGTTTTGCCGGTTGTCGCGGTTATCGTCATTGCGTCGCTTATTTACGTATTAAATGTTAAACCGATTTTGGCCAGTCGCGCACTTATCAAAGCCCTTAATTTCAGTCAGCAGGCGCCGGAACAAGGCCTTGAACACTTCAAGAAAATTTTTCAATACGACACGTTCGCGGATGGCGAGGCCGCCGAACAAATGTTCAGTCAATTCAAGAAATTTGACGGCCCAACCGTCAAAGCGGAAACGCGACAGGCTTTTATGTTGCTGGCTGTAGGTAAAATGGATGCTCAAATCAAAAGATTTCCTAACGACGCCCGTTATCTTCTTTTTATGGGTAGTTTGAAAAATCGCATAGGCGATTTTCAGGGCGCCCTGACGTATCTTGAGCGAGCCAAAACAATATCTCCCCAAAAACAGAGCATATCTTTTGAAATTGGCCTTGCTTACTTAAGTTTGGGAAACAATCAAAAAGCGCTGGAGAATCTTAAGGCAGCTTACGATTCGTCGCCGGATTTTGTTGAAGCTCGGATTTTATACGCTGTTGGAGCGATTTACGACAAAAACAATGCTCTAGCGACGGAGCTTCTCGCGCCGACTAAAATTAACGAGAAGACGGTCGCTTCAGAAGAGCGAATTATCGCCGCTTATGCGGCCACTGGTCAGATGTCAGAGGCGGTCAAACTTGTTGAAAAGCGGGTAGCGCTCCAGCCGGAAAATCCAGAAGTCCGTTTCCGCTTGTCGGCCGGTTATCTGGCACTTGGCCAACGCGGTCGGTCAGTAGAAATTCTCCGGGATATCATAAAGCTCTTTCCGTCCTATAAAAATCAAGCGGAATACTTTATTAAAGAAATTCAAGCCGGTCGGAATCCATAAAGGCGCATGTTTTTCTCAAACAGCCCGCAAATGCTTTTTTCCGCAGAAAACGCAACTGCTTCAAAAAGCATTTGCGGGCTGTTTGAGAAAAACTTGACTTTTTCTTGATAATTTGCTAAGCTTGCTCCGTGAGTGCTAGAAAGTGCTAGCCAAATAATGAATGTCTGCGTAAGGCCCCGCTTTTGCGGGGTTTTGCGTGCATGGAAACATTCAAAATACGCTCTTCTCCGAGACAACACGCAGGTCTCTACGAAGAGCGTATTTTGAATGTTTTTGTACACGACTATGAATCTAAACCCTTTTATTCTTCCTTAATGACTTTTTTAACGCTCATAGTGTTGCATTAGAGGCGGTATCCTTTATGATTTAGTTTGTTGCGGTCGCTCGTGGCCGCCGGTACGCACTCATAATAGACATTTATTTGGAGCTAGCTGCCGACGGCCATGAGTTATCGCAACTTTTTGTGACATTAGTCGCGACTTTCATCATGAAGATTACCCATTCTGTTTCTCTTTCAAAACACACGAGCTTCCGAACTGGCGGGAATGCCCGTTTTTTTGTCGCGGTTGATTCTCTGGATGAACTCAAAATAGTTCTCGCCCGCGCCCGAAGTGAAAATTTGCCGTACATGATTCTTGGCGAGGGGACAAATGTTCTGGCCTCTGATGAGGACTTTCCTGGTTATGTTATCCGGCCGATGATTCGGGGAGTGGATTTCAGCGACGGCATACATATCGGCATAAATAGCGACATGAGCCGTGGCGGAATTCGCGGTAATGAAGGCGAGGACGGACTGGTCATCGCAGGAGCCGGAGAACATTGGGACGACGTTGTCGCTCGGACGGTCTCAAAAAATTTGTCCGGTCTTGAAAATCTTTCGTCAATTCCCGGGAGCGTCGGCGCGGCGCCGGTTCAAAATGTCGGCGCTTACGGAGTTGAACTTAAAGACGTTCTGGAATGGGTTGAGGTTTTTGACCCAAAAGAAAACGCGACGAAAATTCTTTCGTGTTCGGACTGCCGTTTTGGCTACCGCGACAGTTTTTTTAAAAGTCCGGCCGGTCGGGATTTGATTATCATCCGAGTGGCCATGAAACTTATCCCAAACGGTCGGCCGAACATTTCATATAAGGACTTAGCCAATTATTTTTCGGCCGACGAAGGGTCACCGATGAAGAAATCACCGACAATCGCCGAAGTCAGGAAAGCGGTAATTCAAATTCGCCGCGTGAAATTGCCCGACATAAAGGAATACGGCACTGCCGGCTCATTTTTCAAAAACCTTGTCGTAACCGACTCAAAGTACGAAGAACTTGCAGGGAAATTTCCCGGCCTGCCATCATTTCCGGTGGAGCCAGTTGATTCAACTGCTTTGACCGCTCACGGCTCCAAAAATGGTTTCAAGAAAATTCCTCTGGCCTGGATTTTGGACAAAGTTTGCAAACTGAATGGAACGCGCGAAGGAGATGTCGGCGTGTGCGAAACCCAACCGCTTGCTCTTGTAAATTACGGACAGGCCACTTCAGCCGAAGTAAAAAATTTTGCCGAGAAAATTTCCGATATCGTCAAAGAAAAAACCGGCCTGCAAATTGAGTGGGAAGTAAATTTAATATAGAACATCCTTTTATTTTCTCCGCCGATTTATTTTTTCTCACCCCGTTTCTTGTCCCGTCAAAATTATTTTTCATAAAGTTGTCCCCCTTTTTTAGGAATTCACGTTGCGCATAAAAAAATTATCAATCATAATTTAAAAAGGTCGGAGCTCTTTGGAAAATTATTTGTTATGAAATTTTTCGGGAGTAGTTGCTAAGTTTGTTTAGTCACGCTAATTAATCACGCGTTCCGCGCGTTCACAATATGAAAAAACGAAAAGCCAAAAAAGTTGCAAAAAGGCGAGCACCGGCTAGAAAAGCCAAAAAAGCCTCAAAGCGAAGACGATAGGTTTTTGTGACAACGATTCCCGGCTTTTTCCGAATCATTTTTGCTCCAAAACAGGAGAAAGTCCGCAAACAATCCTCTGAAATAGAGGATTGTTTGTTTTTCTGTTACAATGGTG
The DNA here is from genome assembly GCA_964367845.1 of uncultured Candidatus Saccharibacteria bacterium. Taxonomy (GTDB): domain Bacteria; phylum Patescibacteriota; class Minisyncoccia; order Phycocordibacterales; family DATGWK01; genus JAHFLV01. The sequence goes on from CAYIYW010000002.1 coordinate 13,418, forward strand.
AAGTTTCCGGCTGAAATCTCGCTAAAACAATGGCTTTTTTGAAAAAAATTTTCGGCGATTCAAGCACACAACTCATCAAGCCCCTCTTTCCGCTCGTTGAAAGAATAAACGGTCTTGAGCCGTCTTTTGCGGCACTTTCAAACGCTGAACTCAAAGCAAAAACCGAGTCGTTCCGAGCTCGTCTGGCGGAAGGCGCTACCATTGACGATATTCTGCCGGAGGCCTTCGCCACTGTGCGCGAGGCGGCGAAAAGGTCACTCGGCCAGCGTCATTTTGATGTACAGATTATAGGTGGCATGATTTTGCATCATGGCGGAGTTGCGGAAATGAAAACGGGCGAAGGCAAGACCCTTGTCGCCACTTTGCCGGCGTATCTGAACGCTCTTACCGGCAAGGGAGTGCATATCGTAACCGTTAACGACTATCTGTCGCGTCGCGACGCCGTTTGGATGGGACAAATTTATTCTTTACTCGGTTTATCGGTCGGGGTCATCAATCACGAAGAGTCATTTATTTACGACCCGCTTCACAAAAAACAAGGTGACGACAAAGAACTTGATGTCCAACGCGACGAGCTCGGTTCATTTAAAGTTATTCGCGAATTTTTGCGCCCCTCAACGCGGAAAGAGGCCTACGATGCCGACATTACATACGGAACGAATAATGAATTCGGTTTTGATTATCTCCGCGATAATCTGGAATACGAACCGGCTCGTTTGCGCCAGCGAGGTTATCATTATGCGATTGTTGACGAAGTTGATTCAATTTTGATTGACGAGGCCCGCACCCCACTTATTATTTCGGCGCCGTCCGGCGAGTCCGAAAATCTTTACGCGCTGTTTTCAAAAATGGTCGGTGGTTTGAAGAAAGAAACCGACTATACCATTGACGAAAAAAGAAAAGCGGTCAGTGCCACGGACAGCGGAATTACGGCCGTTGAGCGCGCTTTGGGAGTTGACAATATCTACACCGACAAAGGCATAAAATATGTCCACCATCTTGAGACCGCGATTAAGGCCAAAGAACTTTACATTCGCGACCGCGATTACGTTATCCGAGAAGACCAAATTATCATTGTTGACGAATTCACCGGCCGGATGCAGCCGGGCCGCCGATGGTCGGAAGGTTTGCATCAGGCGATAGAAGCCAAAGAAGGAGTAGTTATTCAAAAAGAGTCCCGGACTTTTGCGTCCATCACTTTTCAGAACTATTTTAGAATGTACGAAAAGCTGTCCGGCATGACCGGCACCGCTCTCACATCCAAGGAAGAATTTTTCAAGGTCTACGGCCTTGACGTTGCTTCAATCCCGACGAACAAACCTTCGGCGCGCGCCGACCACGACGACCTCATTTTTCAAAGCGAATTCGGCAAATTCAAGGCCGTTGCCAAAAAAATAAAAGAGCTTCACGGAAAAGGCCAGCCGGTTCTCATCGGCACCGTTTCAATTGAAAAAAATGAACTGCTTTCGGCCTATTTGAAAACTGAAGGCGTTCCGCACGAGCTTTTGAACGCCAAAAATCACGAAAAAGAAGGCGAAATCATCGCCCAAGCCGGTCGCAAAGGCGCGGTGACGGTGGCGACGAACATGGCCGGCCGAGGCGTTGACATCAAACTTGGCGGTAATCCGGCGACCGAGGAGAAGGCGAGCGAAGTGCGCGGCGTCGGCGGACTTTTTGTCATCGGCACGGAGCGTCATGAGGCGAGACGCATAGACAATCAGCTTCGCGGCAGAACCGGTCGGCAAGGCGACTCCGGAGAAACCCAATTTTTCGTTTCATTGGAAGACAGTTTAATGCGAATCTTCGCGCCCGATACAATTAAAAAACTCATGGGCCGGATCGGTCTGGCCGAAGACGAGCCGATTAAAAATTCGCTTATCACCCGAGCTCTTGAGACCGCTCAAACAAAAATTGAAGGCCACAATTTTGACGCCCGAAAATTTGTCCTCCAGTTTGACGATGTTTTGAATTTCCAGCGCAAGACCGTCTATGCTCGCCGTCGGGCGATTTTGACCGGCGACGCAAAAACGATATACGAGCATCTTGATTCAATCATTGACCCGACGGACGATGAGTTCAAAAAAATAATTGGAGAAAAACGAACCAAATTCGGCGACGCTCGTTTCGCTTTTGCCGTTCAACGCGCCGTCCTTCAGACGATTGACATGTTTTGGGTTGAGCATTTGGAAGCCATGGATTATATGCGCGGCAGTGTTCAGCTTCGGGCCTATGGTCAACGCGACCCGCTGACGGAATATAAAAGAGAAGGTCTGCGTCTGTTTAAGACCATGGAGGAGTCAATTAATGACGAAATTTTAAAACTGGTCAAAAACATCGGCGGCGAAATCAATCTGCCCCCGCCCGCGGAGTTCAAGGAAGGTTTACAGCAACCGATAGTGAGCGGTCGCCCGTCGCATGACGCTCAAGCGTCATCCGGAGCATTGTCCCGACCGACAACCTCCAAAGATTCGTCAGTTGGTCGCAACGAGCCGTGCCCGTGCGGTAGCGGCAAAAAGTACAAACATTGCGGTTTGATTAATTCACCGGAACACAACAATAAAGCGGTGCTGGCGACAAAATAACTTTTTTTAATGATTGAATCGTCAATAACTTTTATCCAGACATACCTTTTGCCGCTCGGCGCGCTGGGAGTTTTTGCCGCGGCGGTTCTTGAAGAATTCATTCCTCCCATTCCGTCGCCGATTATAATTTTAAGCGCCGGATTTTTGATGGTATCCGGCCCGGTCAATTTTGACTCGCTAATCGCGCTGACAATGATGGTTGTCGTTCCGGCCGCCGCCGGCATTACAATCGGTTCACTTTTGGTTTACAGTGTCGCGTACTTTGCCGGCAAACCGGTTCTAGTCAGATGGGGCAGATGGCTCGGATTTTCTTGGGATGATGTTGAAAAACTGCAGAACAAATTTCCCGGTCACACTTTTGATGAGTGGTCGCTGGTTATCGTTCGTTCAATTCCTCTTATCCCGAGCGTCGCCATTTCAGCTCTCTGCGGAGTCATTCGTTTTCCGTTGCGCGCGTATCTCGTGTACTCTTTTCTCGGTTCGTTGGTTCGGGCGGCGATTCTGGGCTTTATCGGATGGCAAGTCGTGGAACTTTATTTGTATTATGCGGAAATCATCGCCACATTTGAAAAATTTATTCTCGGGGCGATTGTTATTGCGGTCCTGCTTCTGATTCTCTGGCGAATGCGTCGCTCCAAAACCAAATTTCAATAGAAGGTATCAAGTTTTTTGTCGGTTTCTCGGCTTGGAATCGCGTGCTATAATGTTTGGCAAATGAACATCAAAACACGGCAATTGGGCTTTTTTATCGTTTTCCTCATCGGTATCGCCATCCTTTTTTACCTAATCGCCGCGCCGTATGCCAGCGCGATTTTTTTGGCTCTTATCACGGCCGTTTTGTTCAAAACCCTCAATGAACGAATTTTGAGACGTCTTGGCGGTCGGAAAAACATCGCATCGCTATTCTCCGTGCTTATCGTTCTGGCGATAATTTTTATACCGCTTGGCGTAATTGGCCGTTCGCTAATAAAAGAGTCGGCGGCGCTTTATTCCGAGGTTCAGAGCAAGGACTCGGGCGCGTATTCTCTCGGTCCGGCCGTGTCGCGAATTGAGTCATTTATAGAATCAAAGGGGTTTGGCGGCGACCTGAACCTGAAAAAATTTTTCAATATCGGCCCTTACGCCGAGCGCGTGCTGATTTGGCTTTCAAGTAACTTAACCTCTTTCTTTTCAAGCGTTTTACGTCTTACTTTAAGCGCGTTTCTCTACATTCTGTGCCTGTTTTATCTGTTTAGAGACGGTCGGTCGCTTGCCAAAAACATCCTGGCGTGGAGTCCGCTTTTTGACGTTCACGATACGCTGATTCTTTCCAAAATTTCAACGACTGTCGTGTCGGTTTTGCGCGGACAACTCATGATAGGTCTTATCCAGGGTTTTTTAACCGGCATTGGTTTCTGGATTTTTGGTGTTCCGCATCCTGTTATCTGGGGTTCGGTTGCCGCTGTCGCTTCTTTGGTGCCGGCGATTGGCACCAGTTTAGTAAACGCCCCGGCCGTGATTTACCTCTTTTTGACTGGCGATATGTTTTCGGCTTTCGGGCTCTTGGCTTGGGCAGTTTTGGCGGTCGGTTTAGTTGATAATCTTCTTGGCCCGTATCTTATAAACCGAGGCGTAAAAATTCATCCATTTTTGGTTCTTATCTCGGTTCTCGGCGGCATCAGTTTTTTCGGCCCTGTCGGCTTTATCGCCGGACCGGTGGTGCTTAGTTTATTATTCGCCCTTCTTGAACTTTATCCGATAATAATAAGTGACAAGGCCAAGACATCAAATTAGCGACATTAAAAAATTATCCTAGACAGCAATGGCTCAAGTCGGAATAAAAGAAAATAACGGATTGCCTGAGCGCTTCTGGTACAGAGAAACAATCGCGAATTGTTTCGCGATTTTGGGCGCGACCGAGCAAGGCCTTGATTTGGTTGAAGTCGTCAAACGCCTCAAACAACACGGCGAAAACTGTCTGCCGTCGCCCAGACCGCTTTCACTCTGGAGAATTTTTGTTCGCCAGTTTGAGAATCCGTTGATATATATATTGCTCATCGCCGGCGTGGTCATGCTTTTTCTCGGCGATGTGACGGACACAATCGTAATTTTCGCGGTGCTGTTGATAAACGCGGTTATCGGGGTAATCCAGGAAGGCAAGGCCCAGAATACTCTTTTGGCTCTTCAAAATTTCACCAAAACCGAAGCGGTTGTTCTTCGCGACGGCATTGAAGAAGTGATTGGCGACCGGGAAATTGTGCCGGGGGACATCGTTATCCTCCGAGAAGGCGATAAGGTGCCCGCTGATGCTCGGCTTTTTGAATCCAAAAATCTGCGGATAGATGAATCCGCTCTGACCGGCGAATCAATGCCTGTTTCCAAAATCACCGAGACAATCGCCGAGAGAGCCGTGAACCCGGCTGACCAACTCAACATGATATTTCGGGGTTCGCTTATCGTGGCCGGCACTGCGCGGGCGGTTGTTACCGGCACCGGCATCAACACGATTATCGGCAAAATTTCAAAAAAAATCGTTACGATTGAGACCGACATCCCTCTGGCTAAAAATATCGGAAAATTGTCTAAGTACATTGGAATCGGGGTTCTGTTTGTTTCGGCCGGCGTTTTTGTGCTCGGTATTCTTTACGGCAATTCGGCCAGAGAGATGTTTTCTACGGCTGTGGCGGTGGCGGTTTCACTTGTGCCGGAGGGCTTGCCGGTTGTGATAACTTTGGTTTTATCCACCGGTGCCTATCGGATGGCCAAGCAAAACGCGCTTGTAAAAAAACTCGGCGCGGTGGAGGCGCTTGGACAGGCGAGCGTTATTGCCGTTGATAAAACCGGCACGATTACCAAAAACGAGCTGATGATTGAACAGGTTTATGTGAATGGCAAAACATACATTATTTCTGGTAGCGGTTATGACTCAAAAGGGGATATTCTAGAAAATGGCTCGGTTCTTGACCCCGTGAATCATCCCGACATTATTTTTGCCGGTAAAATCGCGACATTCTGCGCGAATGCTCAAGTAACATATCGGGAGAAAGAGGGTATTTGGAAGGTTTCCGGCGACCCGACCGAAGCCGCTCTTTTGGTGTTTGGCGGGAAAGTCGGATTTCATAAGGACGAACTTGAGCAGGAAGAACCACAGCTCAACGATTTGCCTTTTGACTCCAAAATTAAATATCATGCGACAACTCATTTGGTGAGAAAAAAATCCTTTCTATCGGTGGTTGGAGCGCCTGAATCGGTGTTGGAAATCTCCAATAAAATTCGCCAAGGAAATCGTACCCGCAAATTTACCGCCGTTGTTAAAGAGGAAATTGAGTCCGTTATTCATAAAATGTCCCAATCCGGTCTTCGGGTACTGGCTTTTTCTTACATTCCAAATTTCACCGCCGAACTCGGCGTTAATCAAATTCAAGGTGCGACCCTCGTCGGTCTTTTTGGGATGAGAGATGTTCTGCGGGAAGGAGTGAGGGAGTCAATTGAGACCGCCCGATTAGGCGGTCTTCGGACGGTGATGATTACCGGCGACCATAAAGTTACAGCCGAAACAATCGCTCGCGAGGCGGGAATTTTCCGCGAAGGCGACTTTGTCATTACCGGCAAAGATTTATCCACCATGTCAAAAGAAGAACTGCTTGTTCGTTTGCCGAAGGCCTCGGTTTTTGCCCGGGTTACGCCCGAAAATAAACTGGACATAATTGAGCTTTTTCGTAAACGGGGTGAAATCATCGCCATGACGGGAGACGGAGTAAATGACGCTCTTTCGCTTGTGGCGGCCGACCTCGGCATCGCAATGGGCAAAATCGGCACGGAGGTAAGCAAAGAGGCGGCCGATATCGTTCTTCTGGACGATAATTTTCAAAGTATCACTTTGGCTATTGAGGAGGGCCGTAATATTTATCACAATATCAAAAGAGTCATTCTTTACCTGTTTTCAACAGGCATCGGTGAACTTATGACTATCGTTGGTGCCATGCTGATTTTCCTGCCCCTGCCGGTTTTTCCGACCCAGATTCTTTGGCTGAATCTGGTAACTGACGGTTTTTTGGTGGTTGCTCTGGCTTTTGAACCGAAAGAAAAACTTGGCGATAGAATCGTTAATGGAGGCAACAAGTTTTTCTTTGACCGTTTGGCCATAACGCGAACGCTCCTTATGGGCTTGACGATGGCCGTTGTTACGGTTTCCGTTTTTTCTTATTTTCTGGATATAAATACCGCCAAGGCCTACACGATGTCCCTGACCGTTCTTGCCGCCCTGCAATGGTGGAATGCCTGGAATGTAAAATCGGATAAGGACTCAATCTGGTCGGCAAAGATATTTTCCAACCCATACCTGATTATCGCCACTTTGTTCGTCGTCTTTCTTCAATTTCTGGCGATTTACAATCCGGCTATGCAAACGCTTCTGAAAACAACCGCCCTTTCATTTTCTGAGCTGGCCCTTGCCGTCCTGGTTTCTCTCTCCGTTGTATTTGTTGAAGAATTGAGGAAGTTCGTGTACCGTGTCCGACATGCTGAAAAATAAAACCAAAATTACGATTGTTACCCACGATGGAACCTTTCACCCTGACGATGTTTTTGCCGTGGCAACATTGTCGGTTGTTCTCGGAAGTTCATTGTCAGTCGCTCCTGAAGGCATGACCGAAATTGGAGTCATCCGAACAAGAAGCCAGTCGGTGATAGAAACCGGCGACTATGTCGTTGATGTCGGCGGTATTTACGACCCGGAGAAGAACCGTTTTGACCATCACCAAATTGGCGGGGCGGGGGAGCGACAAAACAAAATTCCGTATGCTTCGTTTGGACTTGTTTGGCAAAAATACGGAGAAAAAATTTCCGGTCCAGATGAAGGCGTAAGGGAATACGCAAAAAAAATTGCGGAAATGATTGACAAAAAATTGGTTCAGCCGGTTGATGCGGCGGACAACGGCGTCTCGGTCGTTAGAGAAATTTTTGAAGACATAAGGCCTTACGATATTCGCTCAGTTATTTCCGCCATGAATCCCAGTTGGAAGGAGAATGCCGATGAGGGCGCAGACAACGTTGACGCCATTTTTTTGAGAGCGGTTGATTTGGCCAAAAGCATATTAATCAGAGAAATTAAACTGGCTCAAGACGAGGTTGAAGCTGAAAAGCTTGTCATTGACGCTTATAACAAAAGCGACGATAAACGAATAGTTGTTCTTGAAAAAGAATATCCATGGCTGAATACTCTTTCAAAATTTTCAGAGCCGCTTTTTGTCATTTACCCGAAAAAAGAAGTTTGGAGGATTAGGGCTGTTTGGAACGGCGTTGTCGCTTTTAGAAACAGAAAAGATTTGCCGGTCAGCTGGGCCGGAAAGAAAGGAACCGAACTCTCATCGGTTACCGGAGTCCCCGGCGGAATTTTTTGTCATAATAATCTTTTTTTGGCTGTGGCCGAAACCAAAGAAGCGGCCATTGCAATGGCGAGAATTGCGGTTGAAACCTAAAAATTAAAATTAAACCGTTCACTCTAACCATCGCATCATGGCTTGCGGTGTCGGCTTATTTTCCGTATAGTCAGGTCTAAATGGCGTCATTTGTTGATGAAATTAAGGTTCATATTAAAGCCGGTCATGGCGGTAACGGCGTTGTGCGCTGGCGTCACGAAAAAGGCAAGGACAAAGCCGGAGCGGCCGGCGGTAACGGCGGTTGGGGTGGGGACGTGCTTGTCAGAGCCGTTAGGAATCTGAACATTCTTGCAAACTACAAACACATAAAAGAATTTGTCGCAAAAAACGGCGGCCACGGACAGAAGAGCAGTATGAACGGAAAGGCCGGGGACGATTTAATCATTGACCTGCCTATCGGCTCATCAGTCAAAAATCTTTCAACTGGAAAGACAGTCGCGCTTCTCAAGGAGGGGCAGACAATTAAAATTCTGGAAGGCGGGCGCGGTGGACTCGGCAATGAACATTTTAAGGCCTCAACAAATGTCAGGCCGAAAGAAAGCACGCCGGGAAAAGCGGGCGAAGAAGCCGATTTTCACATTGAACTTGCTCTTATCGCCGACGCAGGTTTTGTCGGAATGCCAAACGCCGGCAAGTCCTCCCTTTTGAACGCTCTGACAAATGCCGCCTCAAAAGTCGGCAGTTATGCTTTTACGACAATCAATCCGCATCTCGGTCCGCTCTTTGGTTTTATTCTGGCGGATATTCCTGGTCTTATTTCCGGCGCTTCAAAAGGCAAAGGTCTCGGTCATAAATTTCTTCGTCACATTACTCGGACGAGCATTATCTTGCACTGTGTATCCGCTGAAAACGAAGATGTTGCACATGCTTATAAAACAGTTCGCGACGAGCTTTTTGCCTACAACCCGCTTCTGACGGAAAAACCGGAAATTGTTATCTTGACCAAAACCGATACCGTAACCGCGGACGAATTGAAGCGTAAAAAAACCGCTCTAAACGCAATCTGCCAAAACGCAATCTGCCCGAGCGAAATTTGCGAAAATGTCGTCGCCGTTTCAATCCATGATATTGATTCCCTTAAAAAAATTAGCAAGATAATCGTCAGTCGCCTGAAACCGTAAATTGTAAATCACCAATCATGAAATACATCACAACCATTGGTTTGGAAATCCACGCGGAACTTAAAACCAGAACAAAAATGTTCTGCGATTCCAAAAATGACCCTGACGAAGAACGGCCGAACGTAAATATTTGTCCGATATGCATGGGACATCCAGGCGCGCTTCCGGTTATCAATAAAGAGGCGGTAAGACACGTAATAAGAATGGGTTTGGCTCTTGACGGCAAGGTTGCCAATTTCACGGAGTTTGACCGCAAGAATTATTTTTATCCCGACATTCCAAAGGGTTATCAGATTAGCCAGCATAAAAATCCGCTTGTTTTGGGCGGTAAGCTGAACGGTGTCGCGCTTACCAGAATTCATCTTGAAGAAGACACAGCGCGCTCCACTCATGACACAGGTGCGGAAAGTTTGGTTGATTTTAACCGAGCCGGTGTGCCTTTGGTGGAGCTTGTAACCGAACCGGTTATTCATTCTCCGGAGGAAGCGTCGCGTTTTGCAAAGGAGTTTCAGTTGCTCCTGCAGTATCTCGGAGCGAGCGACGCCAATATGGAAAAAGGCGAGATGCGGGTTGAGGCCAATATTTCTGTCGCGCCGGATAGTGCGAGAGGCGAGCATGGCGCGAGTGGCGCGGATGACGAGCGCGGCCGACGCGGCACCAAGGTTGAAGTCAAAAATCTCAATTCCTTTCGGGCGGTTGAACGAGCCGTGGCTTTTGAGGTTGAGCGCCATATTGCTCTCATTGAAAGAGGGGAGAAGGTTCCCCAAGAAACCCGTGGCTGGGACGAAACAAAGGGCGTCACTTTTTCCCAGCGTCTAAAAGAAGAATCGCACGATTACCGCTATTTTCCCGACCCCGATTTGCCGAAGATTTATATTTCAGAAATTCCCGAACTTGCTCCGGAAAAAATCAAAAAAGAATTGCCAGAGTTGCCGTGGGATAGACGAGAGAGATTACAGACAAATTACGGTCTTCGCGAGGAAGATGCGGAAATGTATGTTCGCGATAAAAACTGGGGCGACTACTTTGAGACAGCGGCAATGTTGCTTGATGGAGACAAAAAATTGACTGCGACACTTTCAAATTATGTGAACTCTGATTTGGCGGGGTTAGTTAAAAATAATCCCGACCGGTGGCAGAGTGCACCGATTGCCGCATCATCAATCGTATCGCTCGCAAAGATGGCGAGGGGAGGAGAGGTATCGTCGCGCGGAGCGAAGGATATTCTCAAGGTTCTATTTGAAAAGGGCGGCACGCCGTTTGCGATTGCGGAGAAACATGGCCTCAGCCAAAAAAGTAGCGAGGACATTCTTCTACCGATTGTGAAAAAAGTGATTGACAATAACAGAGGCGCGGTTGCAGATTTCAAGACAGGCAAACAGGCGGCGCTCCAATATCTGATTGGACAGGCGATGAAGGAAAGCCGCGGTTCAGGCAATCCAGAAATTTTGAGGACTCTGCTGTTGAAAATTATTGGCTAATGTGGAATTTAATACGGCACAGATAATTTTCCGAATGGGCCAAAGGGCGCCCAGAGGAAGATTACCTGTGCCGTATTTCATCTGCTACTCCAAGTGCTTAATCTGCAACTTCATCACTTGCTTTTTGTCTCTTTTTATCGTCAAACGTTTTGTTCTCATATCCTCAATTAACATATCAACCTCGGCTTTTTTATAGACCCGATAATTATTAATGGGGTGGCGCGAGGCGGTAAACTTGCCGTTGTTGTCCCAATTTCTTAGGGTGAGCGGGGAGACACCAATCATCTCAGACGCCTCCTTTATTGTTAAAAATTCCTTATTCATCTTATATAAACATTAATAGGGTTGCATAGTAATAATAGCTTTTAGGAGTGATTTTATCAATGCTAGGAATCCACAGCCCTGCCAAAAAATTTCAATCTCGCATGTCATCCGTAACTGTTTTGATGCCCCCAAACTGCACGCAAAATCATTTTTTTTCCCAAAAATTTCAGATTTGTCGGATATTTTGCGACACTCACATCCGGTGGCTATTATACGGCTAAAAATGACTTTGAATTATCCACAAAATTTCCTCTAAATTCGGCTTTTTTGAAACTATAATTGTGGCATGGGGAATGAGTTACTTTTTGAGGGAAAAAAATATATCTCGGCAAGCCGAGCTTCCAAAATTATTGGCTATAATTCCGATTATATCGGACAACTTTGCCGAAAAAATTCCTTGGACTGTCGGATGGTTGGAAGGACATGGTTTGTTAGCGAGGAATCATTAAAAAATCACAAAGCAACCGCAAGCGTGACGCCGCGCGGACGAATCCCGATTTATAAGAAATCCGGCGGGCTTGGAGAGGGACCCGCTACCGAGTTAGGCAACGCCCCACATCATCCTGAAGCAACTGGCACAACAGGGTCCGCACGACCGGAATTCGCATTTCACTCAGCCAATTTCAACTGGACTGACTTCGCAAACAGGCGTGGCGACAAGTTGCGGGTCAGAAAATTTATTGACAAGGTCTGTCTTGGTGTTGCAATTGTTGTTTTGCTTGTGGCCGCCAGCGCCGATTTGTTTTCACCGCAGTCGCTGGTGAATTTGGATACGATGGCATTTCGCGCTGATGAAAATCTCGGGGTCGGCGGAATTTTGGCCGTAAAAATTTTGGCTGTTAAAAATGAAATCGTGACAGCACTTACGACCGCAGGATTTTCACGTCACGGAATGGGCGACTCGCTTTCATATTCCGCAAATGTTTTTGAGTCCCTTGGCGTGTCTCTCGGACAAAAAGCCAGTGACGCAATTCGTGACGCAACTCATGGCGTGTCCCGCGGTCTGGTGTATGTCAATGATTTTCTGGACGGCGCCGCAACAGAAGTTCGTTTGGTCGTTTCCAATATTGGTCTGTTGGAAAGTATTTTTGATAAGCCGAAGGAAAGAATGGGAGTTGCGGTCTTGCCGTCGGCCGAGGATGTGAGTGTTAACGAGCAGGTCAAGCAATATGTTATCGGCTCGTTCTCCGACGAAACGGAAATTATTCCTGATGAGTCGGGCAATTCCGGATTGATTCGGCCGGTGTTTAAGGAGAGAAATGACCAGGAATATTTATATGTTGTCGTGCCGGTAAAAGAAGACGGGGGTTAGCAGGACATTTGATGAAAGGGTTCCATGCGAGTAGCGAGGAATCTTTTCATCAGGCGTTCTGCCTGTAGGTCGAGAAATTATAGTAAATTTATTAGTAGTGTGAAAAATTAAAATTAAAATTAAAATTAAAATGAAATCTGTTTATCTTAAGGTTTATCTCAAGGAATGTTTAGCGGGCGCGCTTGTTCTCAATCTGGCCCTTGGCGCGATGTTTGTCATGGCCGAGCCAACTCTTGG
>CAYIYW010000002.1:25994-27475 GCA_964367845.1 uncultured Candidatus Saccharibacteria bacterium
TTCTCAACCACAGCCACATCAACCATTGTTAGAAATACCGAGACCGGTGCTTCAGGGTCAACCTCCAGCATGGTTTTTAAGCTCACCATCAATTCCAGTACGGGGTTTGTAACCGAGGATACATATAACGCCACAGCTACACTTACCGCAACCATTAACTAAAGCTCCGATGAATCAAAATTCAAATATCAGTTCGGCTAAAACTACAGTGAAAATTACCGCGGTGGCAGTTGTTGCGGTCATGGCTCTTTTAGGAGCGCCGTTTTTTACGAGCGCGGCCTATCAAAGAGAACAAGTTGATGTTTCTCAAGTCGTCAACAAGGACTTTGTCGTCGGCCCCGGAAAAGTTGAATTAGAACTTAATCCGGGCGAAAGCAAAACGGCGGTGATTATGGTAACGAACAGAATGGGAGGGACCAGAATGTTCTCTCTTGAAGTTGAGGACTTTACCGGTTCAAAAGACCCGGCCGAAGTCGTTGTTCTTCTTGGAGATGAACGCGGTCCTTACTCGCTCAAAGATTTTTTGAAGTTTGAAAATAAAACTTTTGAACTCAAAAACGGCGAGCGAGCCATCATTCCGGTAACCGTAACTCTGCCGACTGACGCCGAGCCCGGCGGTCGCTACGGAAGCGTGCTTGTCAGCACCACAGCCAAGGACTCTGTTGCGGCCCAATCGGCGGCAGTCGTCTCCCGTCTCGGGGTTTTGTTTTTTGTCAAAATTCCGGGTGAAGTTGAAAATGACGGTGTCCTGGCCGGATTCAACACTCTGAACGGCAAAAAAATTCTGGGTGGCGGGCCGGTTACCTTTAGATTGTTGTATGAAAATAACGGCTCGGTTTATCTCAACCCTTACGGCGAAATCCGGATAAAAAATATTATTGGCGAAGAAGTCGGAGTCGTTGAAGTTGAACCGTGGTTCGCCATGCCTCAATCGCTACGACTGCGCGAGGTCTCATGGAACCGGCCTTTTCTATTTGGCCGTTATACGGCGATTGCTTCCATCAACCGCGGGTATGACAACATCATTGACACCTCAACGCTTTCTTTCTGGATAATTCCTTGGAAAATTGCTCTCGGCGCGTTTGCCGGCATCTTTATTCTCGTTCTCGTTATTCGTTTTATTCTCACTCGGTTTGAAATCAAACGAAAGTCATAAAAGAATCCGAAGTAACTAAAAGTAACTAAGGGATGAAAAATTTTGCGAAAACAACGTTTTTTGCGGGTGTCTCAACCCTTGCAATGTTTTTGCTGGTTGGGAACGTTTCTTTTGTCGTCGCGGCGGTTATGTCCAGCTCAAGTTATAAGATTCAAAGCGACAGCATTAATTTTGGCGGCGGTCAAAGCTCCTCGGCGAATTACAAGGTGGAGGACACGGCCGGTGAAATCGCGACCGGCGATTCCGAAAGTGCGAATTACAAAATTAAAGCCGGTTATCAGCAAATGAATGTGGTGTATCTAGCGATGACCGCCGTGACCGATGT
>CAYIYW010000002.1:27575-41414 GCA_964367845.1 uncultured Candidatus Saccharibacteria bacterium
GGTTTTTCGCCGGAAGGCGGTGATGTCGCGGCTGAATATCTTGACAACGGTTCTGCTTGCAACACCGGCTCGGGTGAGACCGCCGATAAATGCTGGAATGCGGTAACAACGACAAATGAACTTATCGCTCGCCGGACTTCCGGCAACCATCCAAACGGCACGGCGACGGCTCTTAAATTTCGTCTAACCATCGGCTCATCAAGTTTCAAAATTGAAGATACTTATACGGCGACGACGACTCTCACGGCTGTTTCTCTCTGATTCTCTCTGTTTCTCTCTGATTCTCTCAAAAAAATTCCTCTCCAATTCTTTCCTAAAATTTGGAAAAGATAAAAAGGAAAAAATAAAAGTGAAAAAAGTGAAAAAACTTCTCGCAATTATTACGCTGGTTGCTCTGGCATCGGTTTCTATCGGTGCGCCGCTCTTTGCAATTGTTTGGACGGACGATGTGCAGGCGGCCGAGGACCAGTTTACTATCGGTCAAACCGTAACCGGCGACGATGTCGCCCCTTCTGTCCCGACCAATCTTTCCGCAACGGCGGTGTCGCAAACCCAGATTGATTTGTCGTGGACGGCCTCAACTGACGATTTGGCCGTAACCGGTTACCAAGTGTTTCGCGATTTGGCCTTTATCGCGACATCCACCGCAATCTCTTATTCTGATACTGGACTGACGCCCGACACAACTTACTCGTACACTGTTACCGCGTTTGACGCGGCCGTGAATATCTCAGGCCATTCAGCGACAGCGACAGCCACAACATTTTCGCCGTCATCAACAAACGGCGGTGGAAGCGCGCCTCTGGAGCTCCGTTATATTTCCGTCTCGCCGGACCTTCAAAGCGCCTTAATCCAGTTTGGAACCAATGTTCCCGTTCAAGCGTTCGTTTACTGGGGTGAGACCCTTGATTACGAACTTGGCAGTATTGCCAGTCCTCTGTATCTTAGCGACCATTCCGTTGCGCTTCCCGGTCTTTCGCCCGGGACCCGCTATTTCTTCAGAATAGACCTCGTTGACGGTTATGAGCGTCGGCTGGTTCTTGAAGGTCAGGAATTCCGAACTTTGTCATTGCCGGATATTTTTCCGCCAGCGAACGTTTCAAATTTCATCGCCACTCCGAGCGAAACGGACATCACGCTTACCTGGGAAAATCCGAAAGCCGATTTTGAAGCGGTGCGCATCGTAAAATCGGATAAATTTTATCCTCGCGACCCGACCGAGGGCGAAATTATCTACGAAGGCCGCGCTGAAAGATATGTGGATGGAAAAGTTGTCCGCGATAAAACATATTACTACACGGCTTTTAGCAGAGACAGGATAGGCAACTATTCTTCAGGAGCGGTAACCGATGCCCGACTTTTGCGGCCCGGTGAATTACCAACTCGCCCGAAACTCTTTGCCGGAATTCTGCAGTTGCCCAAGGAACTGATTCACTCGCTTCTTCGGGCGTTCTCACTCAAAGATGTTGATTTCATTCAGGACGGGAAAAAACTGCCGGTTGTGTCAAACACAGTTGAAATTCGCGGCGACCGAAATCTGCTCATATCAATTGATTATGAAAAAGTGCCGGAAATTCTTAAAACGGTCGTCGTTACGATGTTTGACCCTGATGACCGCGCCAAAACCTTCTCATTCTTGCTTAGAATCAATGCCGACAAAACCGCCTACCAAGCTCATGTGGCCGCCCTTGAACGGCCGGGGAAATACGAGTTTTCTCTGGCGATACTTGACCACAAACATCAAGGTCTGGCCTTGCTTGCCGGCATAATCGTTTCTCGGGTGCCTGATTTTGTTTCAGGAAAAGGCGGGAATCCTTTCGGAGACATAAATATCGGTTCTCTTCAACTTCTGTTGTCTATCCTGGCGCTTCTGGTTTTGATTTGCGCAATGTTCATTGTTTTGAAAAAAAGTTCCCGAAAAAGGAAAAGGAAAGGGGAAATTTCAACCAAAACGCCGAACATGCCGTCGGGTGCGATATCAAGCGCAATTCCGGAGCTTCGTTCATTCTCCTCCAAAAATTAATCTGGAAATGAGTTATTTAATCAAAAAAATTATACGGGTCCTGCCGAAAATCATTTCCGGTTTTTTGATTGTTGCGTTTGCGGCGGCGCTTAATGGAAGTTTGGGCAATTCTTTCTCAAATAACATTTTCGCGCCAAAAATTGCCGAGGCCGCTTTTAACAAAGAAATTAACTATCAGGGCAAATTGACGAACACCAGCAACGTTGCGGTGGCGGATGGAAATTACATCATGAAATTCCGCCTCTACACTTCGGCCACCGGGGCAACAACCACCAACATTTGGGAGGAAATTCGGACCGCAACGGGAGACAAGGCATCGGTTTCAAACGGGCTTTTCAGCGTGCTTCTCGGCAGTTCCACTCCCCTTACCACCGTTGATTTTAATCAGACACTTTATCTCGGGGTTGAGGTCTGCGGCACTGTTGGTCTCTCCGGTTGCGACGATGAAATGTCGCCCCGCAAAAAACTTGGCGCGGTGCCGGCGGCCTTTGAAGCGGATAAAATTGACGGACTTTCAAGCGAACAGTTTCTGCGCTCCGATGCCGTGAATTCAACCACCACAGCCACGACTTTTCTCACGTTTACTCAAAACGGCGCGGGCAAAATTGCCGAGTTCATCGGCCCAAACTCTGTTCCTGTCTTCAGTCTTCTTTCAGGCGGAAATGTCGGGGTTGGCACCACATCGCCTTGGGCTAAATTCTCTATTAATAATTTCACTGGCGACACCGGCCAGCCATTATTTGTGATTGCATCTTCCACGGCGACGGCAACGACCACGCAATTTATTGTAACTAATACGGGTAAAGTTGGAATTGGAAGTACCACGCCTTCCGCAATGTTAAGTATAACCGGTGTTGCGCCTACCAGCGGTAACGCGGATACCGTGTTGAGTGTGTTCGGTGGTGCCGGTGCAACGGGAGGAAACGGAGGAATAGGCGGCGGTATTGTGCTTGTCGCCGGGAATGCTTCAAATCCCCAGTCGGGCAATGGCCTCACCGGAGGGACTGTTACTATTAGCAGTGGTAATGGCTCCGCAGGCGCCAGTCTCAGCGGCGTTGGCGCTGACGGCGGAACTCTTAGTATTACAACGGGTAGCGGCGGAGCGGGGGGGATTGTTTCGGGCGCCGAAGGAAATGGAGGAAATATAGAATTAACAACGGGCGCCGGCGGAACCGCTGGCGGCGCTGCCGATGGTTTTTATGGGAACATAATCATGGTAAAAAATGGCGGCAATGTTGGCATCGGTACCACTTCTCCATACGCGAAGCTTTCAGTGGTTGGTCCCGTAGTCGCCGAGTATTTCCATGCCACATCCACAACCGCCACCAGTACAATAGCGGGAGGATTGGTCGTTGATACCGATACTCTTGTGGTGGATTATTCATCAGGAAGAGTAGGTATCGGCACCACTTCACCACTTGCGATATTAAGTCTTGCCGGCACATCGCCGAACATTTTAATAACGGATAATGCTCAAGTAACAGGTTCAAAAGCATGGGCGATGAGAAACACCGATACAAATTTACAATTTATAGCCACTACTGATATCGGCGGAGCTTTGACTTCTCCGCTGACTTTGGCTCGCGGTGGATTTTTGGGCGTCAGCTCTTCAACACCGTCATTTCCTTTATCCGTATTGGGAAACTCATATTTGAAAGGAACTTTGCTGGTTGACAGCGGTAATTTAACAATGTCAAAAACAGCTCCCTATCTCATTTTAAGTGATTCAAGTCAGGGGGCGGACTTAAAACAATTTCAACTTCGCAATGAAAGCCAACTGTTAAAGATTGTGGCGGCCAATGACGCCGGTTCTGGACTTCTGCAAATTATAACGATAGACAGGTCGGGAAATTTTGGAATCGCATCAAACACTCCGTCAAAAAAATTATCGGTTGTCGGCGATGCCGGTATCAGCGGGGCGCTTGATTTCGGAACCATCAGCAGTATCAAGATGGTTTATGAGGGCGATAGTTTGTCTAACGATGCCGTGGACTGGCCGGGATATCTCATAACAAAAAGCGGTTTTTTCGGCAGAGCGACACAAATAAACGTCGCTACCGGCGGTGAAACAGTGGCAACGATGGTAACGCAATACGCGACCCAAGTAACTCCCAATGCTCCAAGCAGAAATGTTGACGAAGGTTATTTTTATATTCTTGGCGGAACCAATGACTTAAACGCCGCTAGAACGGCGGTTCAAATATACGCGGACTTAAAAACAGAGTGGCAAAACGCTCGGGCGGATAAATTCAAAGTGATTGCCTTCACGGTTTTGCCTTCCACTTCGTTTACCGCTGGCGAAGAGGCGGAAAGAATAATCTTGAACAATTTGATTGCGAATGATTCAACCTACTATGATTACTTGATAAGACCAGAAGTGTTTTTTACAGATGCGACTGACACTACATATTTTTCTGACGGCACTCATTTGACAACTACAGGGGCTTCTCTTTTGGCGGATATGGTTTATAACGCGATGTATAAAAATCCATTTTTGATTGTGCAGAATACTGCGACAACGACAATGAGCGGAGTGAATCTTATTTTGAATCCGATTGGACAAAATACAGGTATTGGCACGACAAGTCCTTATGCTCGCCTTACCGTTTGGGGTGTGGGAACAGGAACAGGAAAAACATTTGAAGCGGTTAATAACGCTTCAACTTCTCTTTTGACTGTTTTAGACAACGGCAATGTTGGCATCGGTACCACTTCTCCATACGCGAAGCTTTCAGTGGTTGGTCCCGTAGTCGCCGAGTATTTCCATGCCACATCCACAACCGCCACCAGTACAATAGCGGGAGGATTGGTCGTTGATACCGATACTCTTGTGGTGGATTATTCATCAGGAAGAGTAGGTATCGGCACCACTTCACCCTCGGCAAAATTATCGGTAACCGGAGCGGGCACGGGCACGGGTCGCGCGTTCGCAATCGCAAATTCTTCAAATGCCGAGAAATTTACCGTGCTTGATAACGGCAGTGTCGGAATCGGCACGACGACTATGCAGGGATTGTTGAATCTCGGCCCCGACAGCACCGCCAATACAGGGGGTATCTGGTTCGGCTCCGACACTAATCTGTATCGTTCCGCCGCCAATACTCTTAAGACTGATGATTATATTAATGTTGGAGCAAATATCGTTTTGCAATCCACAGGTAACGCCTATGCGAGCGGGTTTTATAGTTCAATTTTTGGGGCGTCATCGGCTGTAACAATGACGTTCCAAAACCGCAGTTTTACCGTCGCTGACAATGCGGTGGAAATGACGACTGGAACATGGACAAACAGTAGCGGTGAAGCTGCGAATCTCAATATACGGCCGACATATAATCAAACGGGCACGGCCAACTCCGTTGACCTTTTAATTACCCGAACAGATACCGTTCTCGGTTCAGGCACGCATCGTTTTGCGGATTTCAAGGCCGGCGGCACCAGTAAATTCAATGTATCAAACGCGGGTGTCGTCGGCATCGCCACGAGTTCGCCGTGGAGAACTCTGTCCGTCGTCGGAACCGTGGCGTTTAACGGTCTTACCTCGTCTAGCGTGGGGAATGCGGTTTGTATCGCCACGACAAAAGACATTATTGACGCCGGTGGCACGGTCTGCACCTCATCCTCGCTTCGTTTTAAGGAAAATGTAAAAACTCTTGAAGGAGGATTTGGTTTTGACACTTTAAGTCAGCTCCGGGTTGTTTCTTTTGACTACAAAAAGGACTCATATAGCCCCGAAGACCGTAAAGAGTCCTACGGCTTCGTTGCCGAAGAGGTGGAAAGAATTGACCCGAATCTCGTTGATTACGGTTATGACGGCAAACCGTTCACTCTTAAATTTGAGAAAATTCTCGGGTTGACTGTTCAGGCGGTTCAAGAAATGAGACGGGACTTGTCTTTTGGTTTTATTGTTGAAAACGGCCGGTCTGCCGTCAGAAATGTCTCCCGCCTTGACGAGCAGGTTTTTGAGACCTATTTGGACAAAATTAAAAATATAAATATCTCCACTTATCGCCAAGCGACTGATTCTCCCGGCACGACTCGTTTGGGGATTATCGGCGACGACGCGCCCAGTGAAATTCTTTCGCCGAACGGCGGCGTGGACATTTACAAATTGGCGGTTTTTACTCTTGGTGGCGTGAAAGCCCAACAGCTTAAAATTGATTCGCTTGAACAGCGAATCAATGCCATTGAAGAATCAATTGCCCGAGGAGGCGGAGGGGGAGCCGGATTGGCGATGGATGCAATTCTGGAAAATCTTAAAAATCTCGGCGCGGACATTACCAACGGGCTCGCTTACTTCAGAGGTTTGATTGCCGACACACTTACCGTCGGCAGTTCGGAAAAGCCGACCGGAATCACGCTGTATGACGATGTAACCGGCAAACCATATTGCGTAAAAATTTCAAACGGCAAGTTAAAAAATATTTCCGGAAAGTGTGAGGACGCGCTTGAACCGACGGACGAACCAAAAGACGGCTCGGCGTCCTCAGCGGTGTCTTCAGGCGGAACAGCGTCTTCCGTGACATCTTCGTCGGTGTCATCGTTAAGTTCCGTGCCGGACTCCACGTCGTTTGCTCCTGCGTTTGAACAAAATCCTGATTCTGAGCCGGCGGAGGTTAAGGAGTCAGGTGAATTATTAATAGAGACAGAATCTGCCGGCGAAATTTCAACACCGCCGGAATCACAACAAGAACCGAAGTCGGAATCTGCTGTTGCGGCGGAATCCTAGGTCCGCGCTTGATTTTTCTAAAAAAAACTGTAATATGGTTGTATGTCTAACGAATTTGAATATAAAATTGAATATGAAGCAGATAAGGAGACAGGGCAGGTAATTGCCACTATTCCAGAATTAAATCATGTTTCGTCTTTTGGCGATAGTTTTGCTGAAGCTGAAGCTAATGTCCGCGAAGCCGCTCTCGGCTATTTTGAAGTACTGGTGAAGGAAAAGAAAGAAATTCCTAAACCAGCATTCCACACAGAAGGAACATACCTCAAACTCTTTATTCCCAAAATTGCGTAATCTTTATGGGTAAAATTAGTCGCTTGCCAGCACGTAAGGTTCTCCAGAAACTCAAGAAAGCTGGTTTCAATGAGACACATCAAAGAGGCAGTCATGTCTATTTAAAAAGCAAGGACGGAACAAAAATTGTTACAATCCCAGTTCACGGCTCAAAAGATATTCCCATTGGAACCCTATATAACATCGTTGTTAGACAAGCCGGTTTATCTGTAAATGAATTCAACGATTTATAAAATTTGGCCTCATTGTCCCTGTTGTGAGTTGACTAATTGGGAGAAAGGGCATAATGTTGCATATAGGTAACAGATTATGTAACCTATATGCAACAAGATAACCTTTTAGTAAAAATCTATCAATCTCCAAAAACCGTCTTCACGGCGAAGGATATTTCGCTTCTTTGGTCTGAAAACAATTTAAATAATCTTAAAAGGAAGATATCCTACTACGCCAAAAATGGGGGGTTAATTAGGCTTAGAGTTGGTGTTTACGCAAAGGACAAGAACTATAATCCTAGAGAAGTAGCTACTAGCCTCTATACACCCTCATATCTCACCTTCGAAACGGTTCTACGTGATGAAGGGGTGATTTTTCAACATTACGATTCAATCTTTACTGCCAACAACCGATCAAGAAAAGTGAAATGTGATGGCAAGGAATACGTGTACAGAAAGCTAGCAGATGAGATTCTCTACAATAATGCAGGAGTAACTGATAAGGTTGGAGTTGCCACGGCAAGCAAAGAAAGGGCCTTCCTTGATACAATTTATCTTTTCAAAGAGTATCATTTTGATAATCTTTCAAGCATTAATTGGGAGAAGTGTTTTGAATTGGCTCCGATGTATAAAAATAAAGAATTGATTGCCCGCCTTAAGAGATATCAAAAACAAAATGCTTAATAAAGAAAAACATCAGCTTATCATGGGTCAGATTTTGAGGGATATTTATTCAGATATCTCCATTTCGTCTCTCCTTGGATTCAAGGGTGGTACCTCTGCTTTCTTTTTCTACGACCTTCCTCGCTTCTCAGTCGACCTCGATTTTGATCTACTTTTACCAACAGAAGAAAACAAGAAGCTTGTCTTTGAAAAAGTGAAAGCAATTATCGAAAAATACGGAGCTATCAAGGATAACTACATCAAACGAAACACTATCTTTTTTGTTATCTCCTACGGCGACAGAGATCATAATATCAAAATAGAAACCTCAACAAGAGAATTACCCTTCTCGTTAAAGACAGAACTTGAAATAAAAGAATATCTCGGCATTTCAATGCTTGTGGCCAAAAAAGAGTATCTCTTTGCCAGTAAGCTTGTAGCATTGGCGCTTCGTGCAGATACCGCACCACGTGATGTTTTTGATATCTACTTTTTTGCCAAGAATAATTGGGATATAAACCATGTTGTAGTAGAAGCTTGGGCTGGAAAGAAAACCAAGGATCATATGGCTGATTGTATTAAGGTTATTGAATCAATCAATGATTCCCAAATACTCAAGGGTCTTGGAGATCTCCTCGACGAAAAACAGAAAGATTGGGTTAGGAAAAATCTGAAAGCCGATGCGATTTTTATGCTTAAGAATTATATGTCGGTGCTGAAATAAACATTAACTGAATATATATGACCGAGAAAAAATGTGAAAAATGCAAAGGCGTAGGCAGTCCCTGTTGTGTTTGATTCAAAACCATAAACGTGTTATCATCATCATGCCTTGTGTAGGATAGGCGCCGTCTACAGCTTTGCAAAAAGCCGTGGATGGAGGAAAGTCCGAACACTTGGCCCCATAAAATTCTGGTGAAAATCAGAAAAGAACGGGGCAAGGGTAGTGGGTAATTCCCATCCGGAGCAATCCGCGAGGTGCGAACAGAGACGCCGAACTCCGAAAGGAGTGAGGCGTCCTTCCAGTCACGCTTTAGCGAGGAAACTTGTTTGAGCGAGCGAAGAAGGACGAGCCCCGACGGCAACGCCGGGGGTGCAACGGCTAAATCCTTACTTGAGTGCAAGGCCGAGCTCTCCGCTATTTTGGAAACAGGGTGGCGGGGGGAGTGCCGCTTGAGCCGCCGAGTAATCGGCGTGACAGATAAATGCCTGTCGTTCGGCTCGCCATGTACGAGCCGGATACAGAATTCGGCTTATATACACAAGGAACTGCATAACAAATGCCCGCCTAAAGCGGGTTTTTGTTATAATAGATTCACTATGAATTCAAATATAAAACAAATTTTTGGCAGGTATTTATCCTCAGAGAATCTGACATTTACAATTCTTACCGTTCTTTTGGCTCTTACACCGATTTTTTTCGTTCCTTCCTTTTTCGTTTCTTTTTCCTTCGCTAAATCCATTCTAGCGTCTGTCGGCACGGTAATCGCTCTTGTCTCTTACCTGATAATTTTAATCAAAAAAGGACACTTTGATTTCCACAAAAGTCCTGTTGTCCTGGCGCTGGGGATTCTGTCGCTCGTTTATTTAGTCGCTTCAATTTTCAGTAATTCTTCAATCGGGTCCTTTTTGGGTTACGGCTTTGAAATCGGGACATTTTCCTCAATATTGTTAATGTCCGTCTTGGCCTATTTGGTCTCGGTTTCTTTTATTGATTCAAAAAAACTTTTCGCCGCCAACTTCATTTTTTTAATCGTATCCGGAATTTTGGCGGTGTTTCAGACAATTCTCATTCTTTTCGGGCTCCACTCCTTACCGTTTTTATCGTCCGGCGGTTTCATAAACTTTATTGTCAATACCATAGGCAAGACCAGCGAACTCGGCGTTTTTTTTGGAGTGAGCGCGCTTATGTCTTTGACGGCTTTGGAGGTCTTAAGATTAAGCAAGGTTTACAGAAACATCCTGCATTTAATTTTATTGTTGTCGCTTTTTGTTATTGTCGTTGCGAATTTCTTGACCGTTTGGTATGTTCTGGGTTTTGTGGTTTTAATGTTTTTCATTTACCAGATGACCTTCTTAAACACCGTTGCCAGCCGAATGACTGTTGTAACTTCAACCGCGGGTAGTCCTGAAACTCGGCTTCAACCACCGCGACGAAAAATTGCCGGTAGAACTTTATCCGTCGCGATTATCGCTCTGATATTCATTCTGCCGATTGGCCGCGACCTCGCTCAAAGTTTAACGGTCAGGTTTAAGGTTGATAATTTTGAGGTTCGGCCGTCCTTGAGCGCGACCTATGAAATCTTTGAAAAAACTATTAAATCCTCGCCGGTTTTGGGCTCCGGTCCGAATCGTTTCTCCACCCAGTGGCAACTTCATCGGCCGGACGTCAATTTAAGCAATTTCTGGAATATAAATTTTGATTATGGAATAGGTTTTATGCCAACCGCATTTGTTGAAACCGGCGTTCTTGGCATTTTGGCTTGGGTCGCATTTGTTCTCTCTATCCTTTATGTCGGATTCAGGGCTTTGTCTGTTCGGTCAACTGACCAGATGACCCGTTATTTTGTGATTTCTTCTTTTGTCGCGACGCTGTTTCTGTGGGTAATGAATGTCGTCTATATTCCAAGCCCAACTATTTTCGCTCTCTCCTTCTTTTTCACCGGCCTGCTCATCGCTTCCGCCGCCATGATTGGAGTCGGCAATCGCGTCTCAACCCCGTTTCTTGGGCGTCCGAAAGCCAGTTTTATTATCGTTACTCTTTCGGTCTGTGTTTTAATCGGAAGCATCGGGCTCGGTTATGTTTTGTTTGAGCGTGGCCGTGCCTCCGTTTATTTTCAAGAAGGCGCCCGCATCTTGAATTCAAACGGCGATATCAGCAAAGCCGAAAGTTTAATCTTGCGGGCTCTGACTTTATCCAAGAATGACATTTATTACCGAGCGAGCGCCGACCTGAACATTCTAAAAATGAATAATCTGATTGCGGCCGCGACCGGCAAATCAGAGGTCAGCGAAACGGAACGAAACGAGTTTCAAAACGCCTTAACCGGCGCGGTTGAGTCCGCCAGGATGGCGGAGCGGCGGGACCCGGCGAATTTTGAAAATCAGGCGATTGTGGCAAAGGTCTACGGAACCATTATTCCGGTTCAAGTCGCTGGAGCGTATGAGACCTCAAAAACCAAATATGAAGAAGCCATTAAATTGAGTCCTAAAAACCCGGCTTTGTTTTTGGCTCTGGCCCGAGTTGAAACGGCGAACAACAACTTGAGCGCGGCCGAGGAGTTTATAAAAAAATCGCTTGAACTGAAGTGGAATTATCCGGACGCGTTTTTTCTGCAATCCCAAATAGATGTGGCCAAGGGCAACTTGCCAGCGGCTATAAAATCAGTGGAGCAGATTGCGGTCATTGCTCCGAATGACCCTTTGATTTATTTTCGACTCGGGCTTATCAAATACGAGGCCAAGAATTTTACAGGGGCGGTCGGGGCTTTTGAAAAATCAATCTCGCTCGTTCCGGTTTACGCCAACGCCAAATATTTTTTGGGTTTGAGTTACGCGAGGAACGGCCGATTGTCGGATGCGATTTTGCAGTTTAATGACCTGAAATCCACAAATCCAGAAAATCGCGAGATTGACGCCATACTCGGTAATTTGGAAGCCGGCCGAGACCCATTTGCCGACGCGGTATCGCCGGCGGATTCAAATCCCGAAAAGCGCAAAGAACTGCCGCTGTCGGAGAATAATTAAAAATGGTCAGGCGGCTCATAAGTTTTTTGGGGAAGGAGATAAGCGGACTTCATGAAGCCGCGTATCTTTTGGGTTTTTTCGCCATTTTGTCTCAAGTTCTCGCGCTTATTCGCGACCGTCTGCTTGCTCACAGTTTTGGCGCCGGCACGACCCTTGACCTCTATTACGCGGCTTTTCGGATTCCGGATTTTTTGTTTGCGGCTGTCGCTTCGCTTTTTTCGGCGTCAGTTCTTATCCCGTTTCTGTCCGAGAAAATCCGAGCCGGCTCGGAGCCGGGTCGGGAATTTTTGAGTGTCATGTTTTCCATTTTCCTATTTTCAATCGTAACGGTTTCGGCCGTGGCTTTTTTCGCCATTCCGTGGCTTGTTCCATATCTCTTTCCAGGATTTGCCGGCGAGCCGTTCAAAAGTGAAATTATTTTGATGACCAGAATTTTACTGCTCTCACCGATTTTTTTGGGGCTTTCCAATTTGTTCGCCAGCATTACCCAACTCTATAATCGGTTTTTTATTTATGGAATCAGCCCGATTCTCTATAACCTCGGTATCATTGTCGGCATAATTTTCCTTTCTCCGTGGTTTGGCCCGGTTGGATTAGTTTGGGGAGTGATTCTCGGCGCCCTGCTCCATTTTTTGGTTCAAGCGCCGTTTGTGGCAAAACAAGGTCTTTTCCCGAGGTTTGTTATTTCCCTTAAAAAATATCGCGACTCGGCTCTGGTTATTTTGTTGGGCATTCCGAGGACATTCGCCCTTTCGGCTCAAGAGGTCTCAAAATTTTTTCTGGTTTCTCTGGCGTCGCTTCTCAGCGCCGGTTCAATATCGGTCTTCAGTTTCTCTCACAACTTACAGTCCGTGCCGCTTTCCATCATCGGCGCCAGTTATTCTTTAGCCGCTTTTCCGGCGCTTTCGGCGCTTTTTGCCGCCGGCGAGCGAGCCCGTTTCGTTGACCTTTTGAGAACGACCGCCCGCTATGTAATTTTTTTCTCTTTGCCGCTTATCGCGCTTTTCATTGTTTTACGAGCTCATTTTGTTCGGGTCGTTTTGGGCTCGGGCGCTTTCAGTTGGCAAGACACTCGGCTGACAGCCGCGGCTTTAGCCATGTTCGTGTTGTCGCTCGCGGCTCAAGGTTTGATTCTTGTTTTTACCCGGGCTCGCTACGCTTCTCAAAATACCAAGACCCCTTTTTATATCAATATCGTCTCGTCTGTCGCGATAATCATTTTCGCCGCCCTTTTTTCTCGTTTGGCTGTTGTTTTTCCGGAATTTCAGTCATTTATCGGGTCGCTTTTCAGGGTTGAAGATGTGGCCGGAGTGGAGGTTTTAATGCTACCGTTGGCGTTTTCCATCGGCAGTGTTCTTGGAGCCATTGTCCACATTTACACTTTTGACCGCGATTACGGAGGAATCGGCCGGGAACTGGCTCGGATTACCGTCAAGCTTTTTATGGTGGCTGTCGCCATGGGCATTGTCAGTTATCTGACTCTTAATTTAATTGACGATTTTATTTCTCTCAACACATTTGTCGGGGTTTTGAGCCAAGGCCTAATCGCTGGCTTTGTCGGTGTGGTTTGCGGTATCATACTGCTCACTCTCTTGGGCAGTCGAGAACTAAAAGAAGTTATCTCGGCGCTTCATCGCAAGTTCTGGAAAACGCCGGTCATCGGGCCTGACCCGAATGCCCTCTAGGTTCCTAAAGAGTGTCGGGCGTTGAAAACGGCGTTAGAATTGTAAGGCGAAAAGTCGCACGGCGGAAAAAAAGTAAATTATGGACATATTAAAAATCAGGAATTTTTCAATAATCGCTCATGTTGACCATGGGAAATCAACGCTGGCCGACCGTTTGCTTGAAATCACCGGCACGATTGAACGCCGAAAAATGAAAGAGCAAGTGCTGGACAGCATGGAATTGGAAAGAGAGCGCGGAATCACCATTAAAATGCAGCCGGTTAGGATGCGGTACAAATACTCTGGCGGCGCGGATTTAGTCGGCGGCGATGAATACATTTTAAATTTAATTGATACGCCCGGCCATATTGATTTTTCATATGAGGTCTCGCGGGCGCTCAAAGCGGTTGAAGGCACAATCCTCTTGGTGGACGCGACGCAGGGAGTGCAAGCCCAGACCTTGACGACCCTTCACATGGCGAGAGAGCAGGGGCTGACGATTATTCCGGTTGT
>CAYIYW010000003.1:0-12487 GCA_964367845.1 uncultured Candidatus Saccharibacteria bacterium
CGATGTACAAACTTGATGCTTATGCCGGTATGGGAGGTGACGCCTCTGGAGTTCCAGTTCCGCAAGTGCCAGCCGGCGAAAATACCTTTGTTTCAAGTGTTTCCATTACGTATGAGATACGGTAAGTTTTTCAAGCAATTTTAGCTATTTTCACGAACAGCCAGCAATATGCTTTTTGAAGCAGTTGCGTCTTCTGCGGAAAAAAGCATATTGCGGGCTGTTCAGAGAAAAGTTTGAAATTACGGCTAATCTAAACAGTAGAACATGGTTTTGTCCTGCTGTTTGAGTTCCCATTCAGCTATCTTAATTGTGTTGACATCCAAACCATAAAGAGTATTATCATACCCATCACGCCACGGGGCGTTTTTTGTTACAATAAGTGTCGCGGGGTAATATGAAAATCTATGAAAATCGTTGAATACATAAAAGACACAAAAGGGGAGTTAAAGCATGTCAGCTGGCCAACTCGCCGACAAGCCGTCGCCTTTACGGCAGTTGTTATCGCTTTGTCTCTGTTCACCGCGGCGTTTCTGGGTCTTTTTGATTTTATTTTCACTAAGATTCTTTCTTTCTTTTTGGTTTAGCCGCCAAAATTTTCCGGCGGTCCGAATGAATCGGTCAAATCATTTCAGGCCTTAAGTCGAGGTTCAATCATCAAAAAGTAATTCGCGCGAAACGCATCAAAATCATGTCAAAACAAAAAATCCAAGAAGGACGCAATTGGTACGCGATTCACACATATGCGGGGTATGAAAACGCCGTGATGCGCAATCTTAAACAACGCATTGAATCGCTCGGCATGGAAGACAAAATTTTCAATGTCATCGTGCCGACCGAGAAAAAAATAAAAGTTAAGGGCGGGAAACGGGTCGTTGAGGAGGAAAAAATTTACCCCGGTTACATCCTTGTTGAAATGTCCGTAACCGATGACTCATGGTATGTCGTTCGGAATACTCCGCGGGTAACCGGTTTCGTCGGCTCCGGTGTTTATCCCGTGCCCTTGAGCAAACCCGAAGTTGACGCTCTTTTTGCCAGAATGAATACTGATACCGCTAAACACATAATTGACCTGTCGCTCGGCGATGCAGTCAAAATTTCCGACGGACCGTTTAAAGACCTTGAGGGCAAAGTGAGCGAAGTTGACAGCGAGCGCGGCAAAATCAAGGTTCTGGTCGCGATGTTCGGCCGCGAAACGCCGGTGGAGCTTGACTTCTTGCAAGTCAAAAGAATTTGAGTTATCTTTGAGGTCTCTAAAACAAGTCGGGGAACATCGGAAAAATAAACGGAGAATATAAACTCATGGCCAAAAAAGTCGTCAAACAATTAAAAATGATTATCGCCGGCGGGAAGGCCGTACCGGGCCAGCAGCTTGGTCCGGTTTTGGGCGCGGCCGGAATAAACATCGGTGAATTCGTTAAGCGTTTTAATGCCGAAACCAAAGACCGAGTCGGCGAACTTGTGCCGACCGTTGTCAGTGTTTTTGACGACCGAACTTACAAAATGGTTTATAAAACCGAACCGGCCAGCCAGATGATTCTGAAAACCATCGGCGCCGAAAAAGGTTCCGGAACTCCAAACACCAAAAAAGTCGGCAAAATCAGCAAAGCCCAAGTTCGGACAATCGCCGAGAAAAAAATGCCAGACCTCAACGCCCACGACGCCGATGGAGCGATGAGAATCATTGAAGGCACCGCTCGTTCAATGGGGGTGGAGGTGAAGGGATAACAAAAACTCGCTGAACAGCGAGTTTTTGTTTGTAGAGGACGCGAGTTTTTGATAATGTTAGGTTCAATGAAACGCCCGAACGAAATAACTTTAAGCAAGGGAATTTTTGGCCTTGAATCAAACTTCAAAGACCGGTTTTTCAGCGACTACAAGAAAATTTATCATCTGGTGAGCCATTTTCGGGGATTAGGTTGCAAAATTGTTTTGGCGCAGGGAAGCTATGACATGGTTCACATTGGACACGCGCGTTATCTTGAGGAAGCAAGACGGCACGGCGACTTTTTGATTGTCGGGGTTGATAGTGATAAAAAAATAAAAGCCCGAAAGGGCCCGGAAAGACCGGTCGTTCCGCAAGCCGAACGTCTGGAAATGCTCACTCATCTCCGATGCGTTGATGTCGTAATGCTCAAGGAGCTCAAAGATAAAAAATGGCAACTCATCAAAACCGTCAGACCGGATGTTCTTATCGCCACGAAAGAAACCTATAACAAAACTCAATTAAAAGCCCTTAAAAAATACTGCGGCAAAGTCGTTGTCCTTGCACCGATGGCCACAACCACCACCAGCGCGAAAATTCGGCTTCTTCAAATCAAGACCGCCAAAAAACTGGAACATTCTCTCACTCCCAAACTGATTCAGACGATTCAGGAAGTTCTCAACGGCGTTAAATAAAACGGAATCAAATAAAAATGAATGTTATCTGTGTTGCGTATGTTCCTGTCCTGCATGATGGATATCGGCGTTTTTTTGAAAAATATAAAAACGCAACCTTGTTTATTTTGGGGCCGGAAATTATTAAGGAGTTTACGCATCTTTCCAAGGAAATCAGACAACTTGAGCCGACTCTCGTGAAAAAAGCCGTTGAAAGCTGGGGAATTTTTAGGACTGTTGAAATTTTAGACCTCAAAACGCTGAAAGGATTTAGCCGGGAATCCGGCGAAAAATTAAATAAAAAGTTTGGCCGGAAATCAGGCAGAACCGATGTAACTTTTGTGATGCCCGACGAGGACATCATGAAAGAACTCGCCTTGAAATATTTGCCGAAAATAAAAGTAACCTTTGACCCGATTTTCCTGCGCTGGGACAAACACAAGTCCATGGAAGAAAAACCCGTTCAGGCCGACCAGAAAATTTCCCGCGAGGCGTTTGACAGGGAAATAATAAAAAAACTAAAAATTGAAGCCGAAAAAAGCTCGGATTGGTGGCGGCGGATTGGCGCGGCGATTATCAAAGACGAAGGAATGAATAAGCAAAAAAACGGGGGAAAAGCCGAAAAAATCGTGCTTATTTCCCACAACGAGCATCTGCCGTCTCCGCATTCTCCATACGCCGAAGGCGACCCCCGCAACAATTTTCATAAGGGGGTCGGAATTGAATATTCAACCGTTCTGCACGCCGAAGCCGGGCTCATCGCCGAAGCGGCGAGGAAGGGGATTTCTCTTGATGGGGCGTCAATGTATGTCAGCACATTCCCGTGTCCGATGTGCGCCAAATTGGTCGCTTTTTCCGGAATTAAAAAACTTTATTATGCTGGCGGTTACAGTATTTTGGACCAAGAAAGAATTCTGAAAAGCCAAGGAGTGGAGATAATTTTTGTGGAGGGGTAAACCTACTGGTAAGCGGAAAAAAGCACTTTAAATATTTTGGTATGAAAAACCCCGGGTGCGATGCCGGGGTTTATCTGCTGTGGTAGCGGTCAGATTCTACCCTTGACGAGCTCTTGTTCCCTCTCGCTTAGCTGTTCGGGGGTTGACCCCTGCATAAGCTTGAGGAAGGCCATGCCACGTTCGAAACCCTCGGCGTCACTCTTAGGCCCTTTGTAGAAGGGTGACTCGACTCTGCCTTCGCCGTTCGGTACTATCACGTGGATATGCAGGTGCTGGATTGACCCAGCTGAAAATCTGGCGTCGCCGTTACGAATTAGGACGCCGTCGCTCTCGATCCCGAATTCGGATTCAAGCTCGAACTGCATTCTGAACAAGGCGAGGAGCTCGGTGCCGTTGAGCTCACTCATGGCCTGCACGTGTGGCTTAGGAACGATCAGGAAATGCAGACTCGTGTTTGCTTCGGGTGGTTTGCAATGCCAGGCCAGGCAATGGTCGTCCTCACGAATCACCTGGTTATACTTCCTGTCGACATGGCAGAATGGGCATCGATTGTTGATAGCGTCGTCAATTGCTTTGCGAAACTGCAGCAGCTCGCGCGCCCGAGAGATGCAAACGAGGGTGGTGGGATCGGTGATCCCGGGGATTACAAACCAAGTCGGTGGTACGGGTAAAGTGGGGGCTTGTCGGATCTCGGTCACGGTTTACTCCTCTGCGTCAAAAGACGCAAAAATTCCAAGGTACTATGTTCTAATCTGACAAAACCATATCACTTAGTGGGGATATTGCAAACTACCGTTCAAAAAATACTCAAATGTCTAACTTTTTTTATAATTCCTCGGCTGTCCAAATTTAAATTTCCAGGATTCAGTTTCTCCCAGTTTTTCAAGGTCGGGCTCTATGAGATGAGCGTGAATATGGAGAACACTGCTTCCATAATTTCCGTGTTCCGGATTACTGCCAAAGCGGATGGCGATTCCGCCGCCCGGGATTTTTCTTTTTCTCGTTTCCTCGGCGAACATCTCAAAAAGTTCCTGACCGGATTTCGGGTCAATCTCGCTGATGTGTTCAATATGGGTTTTGTAAATTGCCAAAAGCTGGTGTCTTATCTTTTCATACGGCCATTGATTTTCGGTCAGCACCCAAAATTTACCGTCTTTAAGTATCGGTTTTTTATGATATTTTTCCAGATTTTCCCGACAAAAAGGGCAATGACCTTGCTCCTTGATTTCCTCCATGACTTTTCGTTGGTCTTCCCGTCTGACCGAAGACATTTGAATGTATCTATTTTTTTCGTTCATATTCGTAAAATGTGCAATCAAATTTATTTTTCTCGTCTTTGGCGTGGAACTCTTCGGAAATTAAATTCCAATCATCTTTATTAAATCTGAAAAAAGTATCGCCCTCGGCTACGGTGTCAATCACGGTCAGGATAATTTTATCCGCTCTCGGCAGAGTCAATTTGTAAATTTCGCCGCCGCCGCTCACAAAAACGTTTTCACCCTCGGTGGCTTTCATCGCTTCGTCCAATGAGTGCACGACCGTGCAACCGGGCGCGGTAAAATTTTCCTTCTGTCTTGCCATGACCACATTTTTCCGTTCCGGCAGAGGATGGCCGAGCCGTTTCACTATAGATTCATATGTTTTTCTGCCCATGAGGACGGTGTGGCCTTTTGTTACGGCGGCGAAATGTTTCAGGTCTCTCGGCAAATGCCACGGGATTTCATTCCCATGGCCGATAACTTCATTTTTAGATGTGCCGACGATAATTGAAATCATATTGAAATAAAGATTGAAACTATATTTGCGTCATATCGCGACGGGTATGTTTTTAATGCCCGGATGCGGATTGTAATCCGACAATTCAAAGTCCTCTTTCCGAAACGCAAAAATGTCTTTTTTCCTTGGGTTCATGGTTACGGTCGCTAGCGGGCGGGGCTCACGGGCAAGCATTATTTCCACGGCTGGGATTTGGTCCACATAAATATGAGCGTCGGAAAAACTATGGACATATTCGTAAGGGATAGTGTTTGTGGCTTGCGCGAGCATCAAAGTTAAGGCCGCGTATTGAACCATATTAGAAGGCACTCCCACTGGCACATCCGCCGAGCGTTGAATCATGTGGAGCGTCAGTTTGCCGTCAATAATTCTGGCATGAACCCAGCCGTGGCAAGGCGCGACGACGACTTTTTGCTGTTTGCCTTTGCCTCGGCCGATGTATTGCGGAATCCACGGCGAAATAAAGTGGGTCCGAAGCTGCGGTTCCTCTTTGATTTGTTCAACGATATGTTTGAACTGGTTAAATGGCGTGCCTTCCGCGGTCGGAAAATCATGAAAAGCGGCGCCGTAAGAACCCGGACCGAGGTCGCCGGTCTCCAGACCGCGTTTCGCGCATTTCTCCGGCGTTACCCATGATTTCCACCAGTAACAGCCGAATTTTTCCAATTCTGCTTGAGTTCGCGCGCCGTTTATGAAAGCGCAAATTTCGGCGATGGCTTGTTGCCAAACGGTTACCGGAAGGGCCTCGGAAATTTTCGGATTCATGTTTCGTTCATTGATAATCGGAAAGCCGTTTTCCAATTTGAATCTCATCGGCCCCGGGCCGATTAGAGTAAGAGCGTCAACACCTTGTTGACTCGGCGTTCGGATGCCCCGTTTGAGAATATCTTGGAGCAACCTTTGATATTGGCTATCCGCCACTCGTTCCGTTACCAGTTTGTAGATAAACATAGTCAAAAAATTCTAGCACGTTTGACTAAATGCTCACAGCTATATGAGGTAGTATGGAGTCCGCTTTTCTGCTATTCTGACGAAGTAAAAAAACATGAAATATCTCGCCTCGCGTCCATTTCGTCTCAAATCGCGCGGGAATCATTAAGACAATAAAACACATGAAAGATACAGAAATTGAAAAACTGATAAAAGCCGAATCGGCCAGACAAAAAAAGGTCGTCAATCTTATCGCCTCCGAAAATTATGTTTCCGAAGATGTTTTGGCGGCTCTCGGTTCGGAATTGACCAATAAATACGCTGAAGGATATCCGGGCAAGCGTTATTACGGCGGAAATGAATTTTCAGACAAAGTTGAAAACCTGTGCAAAAAGAGGGCGTTGAAACTTTTTGGGCTTTCTGACAAAGGGTCTTCTGGCGATGCGTGGAATGTAAATGTCCAACCGCTTTCCGGTTCACCGGCGAATTTTGCCGTTTATGTCGCTCTTGTCTCGCCCCACGGAAAAATTATGGGAATGGGTCTGGACCATGGCGGACACCTGACCCATGGCCACAATGTTTCGGTTACCGGCAAATTTTGGAATCAAATTCCGTATGGTGTTGACCGCAATACCGAAGTTTTGGACTACGAAGCCGTGAAAAAAAACGCTCTTGAACACAAGCCGGACATAATTGTCGCCGGTTTTACCGCTTATCCGCGGATTATTGATTTCAAAAAATTTCGGGAAATTGCTGACGCCTGCTCTGCGTTTTTGATGGTGGACATGTCGCATGTTGCTGGTCTTGTCGCTGGCGGTGTTTATCCAAGTCCGTTCCCGTACGCGGATGTCGTTACCACAACCGTTCACAAGACCCTTCGCGGTCCGCGCAGCGCCATGATTTTTGCCAAAAAAGACGAGCGCGAACTTGATAAAAAAATAGACAAAGCGGTTTTTCCGGGACTTCAGGGCGGGCCACACCTCAATCAAATTGCCGCGACTGCTGTTGCGCTAAAAGAAGCTGCAAGTCCCGCATTCAAAAAGTATATCGCTCAAATTGTAAAAAATGCCGAAACGCTAGCGGCCGAACTCAAAAAACTCGGCTGGAAAATAATTTCCGACGGCACGGACACTCATTTGATTTTGGTGGATACATGGATGAAGGGGAAAGGGATTTCAGGCAGTGAGGCGAGCGCCCGGCTGGAGAAAGACGGAATTATCGTCAACAAAAACACAATTCCCTACGAAACCCGCTCGGCTTTTGACCCATCGGGCATTCGGCTCGGAACGGCGGCCGAAACGACCCGAGGCAAAAAAGAAAAGGACATGGTTGAAATCGCTCGCCGAATCAACCGGATTTTAAGGAACAAAAGCTGATACAATTACGACATGTCACTGATTTTAAAAATAATCCGGCTAAATAAGGACTTACCTTTGCCGTTTTTTGCTCATCCCGGTGATGCCTGCTTTGACCTGCTGGCCAACGAAAAAATGACCCTTGAACCCAACACGCGGGTGCAAATTAAAACCGGCCTAAAAATGGAAATCCCAGACGGTTATGTCGGTTTCATTTGGGATAAAAGCGGTTTGTCGCAGAAAAGCGGTTTGAAGACCCTCGGCGGCGTGGTGGACTCAAGTTTTCGCGGCGAAGTTCTCGTCGGCATGGTCAATCTTTCAAAAGAGTCGTATACATTTGAAAAAGGGAATAAGGTCGCCCAGATGTGCATTCAAAAACGCGACGATGTTCACATCGTTGAAGTTGAGGCACTTTCGGAATCGTCTCGCGGAGAAGACGGCTTCGGAAGCACCGGACGCTAATCGCCGGTTTGTCAGTCCGGTGGTGGCAGAAGCAGCCGCAGTTCTGATTCTCCAATTAGCTCAACATTGAAAATGATTAAAATTCGCGAAATTATTGCAGATGAATTGAAAAAACTTTCAATTGAGGCCGAAGGCGCCGATTTGGAGCATCCAAAATCTTTGGCGAACGGTGATTTTTCCTTTTTTGTGAAGGACAAATCGGTTAATTTGGAAAAATTATTCCACGGAAAACCGCCATTGAAGAAAATAGACCACGAATATGTTGAAAAAACAGAAATCGCCGGGCGTTTTATAAATTTCTATCTCTCAAAAAAGTTTTTCGCGGATATTCTGGAAGAAATTTTGGCGACTGAAAAAAATTCCGGAATAACCTCGGGAAATACTTTCGGCAAAAATGACAATCTAACCGGCCAAAAAATCATCATTGAATATACCGACCCAAATTTATTTAAGGAGTTCCACATCGGCCACCTCATGAGCAATGTAGTGGGGGAATCGCTCTCAAGAATCATTGAGTGGAACGGGGCAAAAGTAACTCGGGCGATTTACCAAAGCGATGTTGGTCTTAATATCGCGAAGGCGATATGGGGGATGAGAGAACAAGGCATGAAATCCCCGCAGGACCAGACAGAGTATTGGACGTCTCAAAAAATAATAGAATTTATTGGCCTAGGATATATTTATGGCTCGCAGTTATACGAAGACAGCTCACATGAGGACAGTTCGTGCGCCAAAAAAGAAATTGACGAACTGAACAAAGTCATATACGAAAAATCCAACCCCGAAATCAACCGTTTATATGATTGGGGCCGTAAAATCAGTTTGGAACACTTTGAAGAAATCTACAAAAAACTCGGGACAAATTTTGACCTGCGTTTTTTTGAAAGCGAAGCGGCGCCGGTCGGTCTTTTGGCCGCTGAAGAGCTTCTTAAAAAAGGCATTCTTGAAAAAAGCGAGGGCGCGGTAGTTTTCAAAGGCGAACAATACGGTTTGCATACGCGGGTTTTTGTCAATTCTCAAGGTTTGCCGACATACGAAACCAAAGAGCTCGGGCTCTCAAAAATGAAGTTTGACAGGCAGGACTTTGCTCGGTCAATCGTCGTTACCGCCAATGAGCAGAACGATTATTTTGACGTGGTGCTGAAGGTTCTGGAATTCGTTGACCACCGAGCGGCAAACAGGACGAGACATGTCAGCCACGGCATGCTTCGTTTTGCCGAAGGCAAGATGTCTTCGCGCAAAGGCAACGTCATTACCGGCGAATCCTTAATTTCTGATGTTGAAAAATTAGTTCAAGAAAAAATCAAGGACCGAGATTTGCCAGCCAGCGAAAAAGCAAAGATCGCCGAGTGGGTCGCGGTCGGCGCCATCAAGTATTCAATTCTCAAACAATCGCCCGGCCGAGACATTATTTTTGACTTTAACAAGTCCTTGTCTTTTGAGGGCGACTCCGGGCCGTATTTGCAATACACTCATGCTAGAGCTTGTTCGGTTTTGAAGAAAGCGGACGAAGAGGGAATTGAGAGCAAAGTTGGCGAAGCGTTAAAACTTCAGGAACCAATCGGCGAACTTGAGCGGCTGATGATTCGTTTCCCGGAAATGGTTGAACGGGCCCAGAAAGAATCCGCACCCCAGCTCATCACGACTTTTTTGACTAATTTTGCCTCAACCTTCAACCGCTATTACGCTGAAAATATTATCGTTGACAAAACCAGACCCGAATCATCCTACCGAGTGGCGCTGGTTCGCGCAGGGAGGGCTATTTTAAAAAGCGGTCTGTATCTTCTAGGAACTGAAGCGCCAGAGAGGATGTAGATTTATTAAAACCGCCCCACACAACAATCTTCTGTATGGGCCAAAGGGTGCCCAAAAGAAGATTGTTGTGTGGGGCGGTTTCCTTTTTGCCAAACTATCTCAAAAAAGCTAGTATTTTAGCTGAATATGGCTGCAAATTCCCGGAAATTTTTTAAAAAAGGAGCGACTTCCTCTGCGGACGCGAACCCCAAAAGCCCCGTCGCTCTCGCCGAAGAAAAAATTCTGGATTTTTGGCGCGAGAATAAAATTTTTCAAAAAACACTGGATAAGCCGTCGCCTGCCGGTGATTATGTTTTTTATGACGGTCCGCCTTTTGCAACCGGCGTACCTCACTACGGCCACATTTTGATTAGCGCGATAAAAGACGCCGTACCGCGCTATCAAACAATGCGGGGCAAACATGTTGAACGTCGTTGGGGTTGGGATTGCCATGGTTTGCCGATAGAGAACATCGTTGAAAAAGACCTCAAGGTCTCCGGTAAAACTGAAATTGAGTCGCTCGGCGTCGCTCGTTTCAACGAATACGCCAGAAGCAAGGTTCTGGACTTTGCTGGCCAATGGGAAAAGACGATAGAACGAATCGGTCGCTGGGTTGACTATGACGGTTCATACATGACGATGGACAATTCGTACATTGAATCCGTCTGGTGGGCATTGAAAGGCATTTGGGACAAGAATTTAATTTATGAAGGCACGAAGGTTTTGCCGTATTGCCCGCGTTGCGAGACGCCGATTGCCAACTCCGAGATTGCAATGGACGGCAGTTACAAAGACATCACCGATATTTCTGTTTATGTAAAACTGGCGATTGAAAACGAGCCGAAAACATATTTAATCGTCTGGACAACGACGCCGTGGACGCTTCCGGGAAACACCGCAGTTGGAGTAAATGAAAATCTGGATTATGTAATAGTAAAATCAAACGACGAGTATTACATTGTCGCAAAAAATCAAACGAGGATTTTTAAAGAAAATTTTGAAATCGTTGAAGAAATAAAAGGCCGGGAACTTGTCGGCAAAAGATATAAACCGCCCTTTGATTATTTTAGCGGTAAAAATTTTTCGAGTGGCTCGCCGAACAATTTATTAAACAATTTGTCCAATAATCTGCCGAACAAAGAAAACGCATGGAAGGTTTATTCCGCGCCTTATGTAACGGCTGAAACCGGCTCCGGCATCGTTCATCTGGCTCCGGCTTATGGCGAAGAGGACATGGAACTTGCCAAGAAATACAACATTCCATTTATCCGCCATGTCGGTTCTGACGGCAAATTTGTCGCCGATGTCACGGATTTTGCGGGGATAAAAGTAAAGCCCAAAGATGCTCATCAGTCGGGCGATGTTTTGATTGTGAAAAATCTCGCGGCACGCGGATTGCTTTTGGCCAAGGAAAAAATTGTTCACTCGTATCCTCACTGCTTCCGTTGCGAAACCCCGCTTTATTATTTCGCCATTCCGGCTTGGTTTATTAAAATAAGCGAAATTAAAAAAAATCTTCTCAAGTTCAATGAGACCATTAATTGGGTGCCTGAACATTTGAAACACGGTCGATTTGGCAATAGCGTTGAATCGGCGCCGGATTGGAACATTTCCCGCAACCGTTACTGGGCTTCGCCCCTGCCTTTTTGGAAATGCGAGAAATGCGGGGTAGCGGAATGTTTCGGTTCACTCCAAGACATTACGAATCGCGCGCTCGCGAAAAACAAGTATTTCGTCATGCGCCACGGGGAAGCGGAATTTAATCTCACTGACACCGTCAGTTGTTTGCCGAAAGATAATAATAAAATCACCGAACGCGGGCGAGCGGAAGTTTTGACCACGGCCGGGAAACTCAAAAAAGAAGGAATTGACCTGATTTATTCATCCGATTTGGTTCGGGCGAAACAGACGGCCGAGATTGTCGCTGGTGAACTCGGGATTCCAGCCGAGAATGTTGTTTACACGCCGGAAATCCGCGAGCTTAACGCCGGCGTTTATAACGGCCGGGCTTGGGACGAATATCGCAAATCTTTTAATTCTTCCGAAGCGCGGTTTGAAACGGCGGTTGAAGACGGCGAAACGCTTTCGGCTCTTCGCGACAGAGCCGTGAAATTCATTTATGACATGGAAAAGAAACACACCGGCAAAAAAATTCTCGTCATCAGCCACGGCGACACACTTTTTCTCATGGAGGCCGGAGTAAGAGGTTTAACCAAGAAGGAGCTCATGGCGGTCTTTGCCAATAAAACCCTTGCCAATAAAGCCAATAAAACCTCTGCCGACAAAAGAGGTCTTATTCCAACGGGGTCGTTCCATCCGCTGGATTTCGCGCCGATTCCGCACAATGAAAATTTTGAACTTGATTTTCATCGGCCATACATAGACGAAATAACTTTCGCCTGCAAAAAATGCGGAGGTGAAATGCGGCGGATTTCGGAAGTCGTGGATTGCTGGTTTGAGTCCGGCTCAATGCCTTTCGCCCAGAATCATTATCCGTTTGAAAACAAAGAAAAGTTTGAAGGCAATTTCCCGGCTGATTTCGTGTCCGAATACATCGCCCAGACCCGGACTTGGTTTTACTACATGCACGCGGTTTCAACGATTTTGTTTGAAAAGGCGCCTTTCCGCAATGTCGTCACAACCGGCACGATTTTAGCCGAGGACGGCGAGAAAATGTCTAAGTCAAAAGGCAATTTCCCCGACCCCGCGATTGTTTTTGATAAATACGGAGTTGACGCTCTGCGTTTTTATCTTTTGAGCTCGCCTCTGATGAAGTCCGAGGATTTGAATTTTTCGGAAAAGGGCGTTGATGAAGTTTATAAGAAAATTATTTTGCGC
>CAYIYW010000003.1:12587-26453 GCA_964367845.1 uncultured Candidatus Saccharibacteria bacterium
CCGAACGGCGCCCGCGTTTCTCAAAATGGCACCACTGCCTCCCAAAACATTCTTGACCGCTGGATTCTGGAGCGGTTGAATGTTGTTATCGCCGAAGCAACATCAGCCATGGAACTCTACACGATTGACCGCGCTCTTTTCGCGATAGACGGTTTTATTGAAGACCTTTCTGTTTGGTTCTTGCGTCGTTCGCGCGAACGGCTAAAAAGTGAAGACGAAATCGCGCGAAACGAAGCGCTTCGCACTTTCCGGTTCGTGCTTTTTGAACTTTCAAAAATTATGGCGCCGTTTACGCCTTTTATCGCCGAAGAAATTTACCGAACTCTTGCCGGCGAGAGGGAAGACAGCAAGGATGCCAAAAATAATGCTAAAAACAGCGGCGAGGTCGGCGGTGAGACCGTCGGCGAAAAAGAAAGTGTCCACCTTGAGGACTGGCCGACTGTCAAAATCACTTCTATAGATGAAGTCGTGCTTCTTTCCGACATGTCGGAAGCCCGACAAGTCGTCAGTTTGGCTTTGGAAGCCCGAGCGAAAGCCGGCATAAAAGTCCGTCAACCGCTTCAGAAACTCGTCATTAAAGCCGTTTCACTCCAAAACAAAAAGGAATGTCTTGACCTTATCGCCGACGAAGTAAATGTGAAAGAAATCGCTTTTGATTCGGAACTTTTGGATGAAGTGGCGCTTGATACGGAAATAACCGACGGTTTGCGCGAAGAAGGGAGTTTGCGCGAGCTTGTCAGGTTTATTCAGGAACTCCGCAAAAAAACCGGATTGAAGCCGGGTGAACTCGCGACACTTTCGGTCTCGGCCGATTCCGCCGGCGAAAAATTCATCAAAAAATTTGAAACGCAAATGAAAAAATCGGCCTTACTCTCAAAAATTTCATTTGAGAAACATGTCGCTAACAACACCCGCAACGATACCGGTGTTGGCGTCGGTGATGAAATTGAAATTGACAAAATGGAATTTAAAATTAACGTTCAAAAAAGATGAAAAAAAGAGCTTTTATCGTTCACGGTTGGGGCGGAAACCCTCAGGAGGGCTGGTTTCCTTGGCTTAAATCAGAGTTGGAAGGAAAAGGTTTTGAAGTTAAGGCGCCGGAATTGCCCGAAACTGATGCACCAAGAATTTATAATTGGGTGCCAGCTCTCGCCAAGTCCGTTAAAAATCCGGATGAGCAAACATATTTTATCGGCCACAGCATGGGCTGTCAGACAATCGTTCGTTACCTTGAAACTCTGCCCGAAGGTATTAAGGTCGGTGGTGCGGTTTTTGTCGCTGGATTTCTGAATAATTTAACCGGTTTGAAAGAAGAGGAGAAAGAAACCGGTGAACATTGGATGAATTCAAAACTCGACCTTGCCAAAGTCAAAAACCATTTGCCGAAAAGTGTTGCAATCTTTTCCGACAATGACCCATTTGTGCCGCTCAATAACCGCGCCGAGTATGAAAATATTTTGGGCTCAAAAATTATGATAGAAAAAAACATGGGTCACTTCAGCGGCAGTGACGGTGTCAAGAAATTGCCCGCAGTTCTGGACGCCATTTTAGAACTAACCGAGTTAAATAAACAGAATTAGGAAATGAAAAAACCTGAATCAATTTGCATATTCGGAGACAGCACGGCTTGGGGCGCTTGGGACATGGAAAAAGCCGGCTGGGTGAACCGGCTGTGGATCCATGTCGGCAGAAGAGTTGAGGATTATGTGATAATTTACAATTTAAGTATTTCGGGTGGAACGACCCAGACAATTATAGATCGCTTTGAGAATGAAGCTCAGATAAGAGAAGCTGACGCCTTGATTTTTCAGTC
This sequence comes from uncultured Candidatus Saccharibacteria bacterium, assembly GCA_964367845.1. Classification (GTDB taxonomy): domain Bacteria; phylum Patescibacteriota; class Minisyncoccia; order Phycocordibacterales; family DATGWK01; genus JAHFLV01. The sequence continues at coordinate 14,401 of CAYIYW010000003.1, forward strand.
GGGCGGTAACGATTCTTATTTAAAAGGTAAAAATGGAGCCAACCAAATTCCGTTGGATAAATTTAAGAAAAACCTGGAAGAAATAATTAAGAAAGCCAAAAACATCACCAAAAATATAATCTTTGTTGGGTTTAAGAATGTTGATGAGTCAAAAACTATGCCGGTGTCTTGGAAGGATATCTATTATGTAAACGCTGAAATAAAAAAATACGACGAAGCCATGAAAAATGTCTGTGAGGAAAACGACATTTTACACCTAAGTATTTTTGGTTTATTACAAAATAAGGATTTCTACGATGGTCTTCATCCAAACACTTTCGGCCATGAAAAGATTTTTGCAAAAGTCAGAGATTTTTTGACCGGGAACGGTTGGATTTAGATTTTAGATTTCCTTTGCACTACCACACCTACAACACTTTGGGCCTCATTCTCGGCAGTGCGCCGTCAGGCGAAGCCAGTCGCTACGTTTATGTCTTTACCAAAGACCTCGGCTTGGTCGGTGCTCACGCCCAAAATACCAGAAATATAAATTCAAAACTTCGCTATGCTCTGGACGCGCCGGCTCGCTCGCATGTTTCGCTGGTTCGCGGGAAAAATATGTGGCGACTGATTAGCGCCGTTCCGGACAAAAGATTTTACTCCGTTTTTAAAGAAAACCCGGAGAAACAGCGACTCTGCGCCCGAACTTTTTCTTTGATTAAAAAACTCTTGGCGGGCGAGGAGGCAAATCCAGAATTGTTCGCGGTGGTAAATGAGTTTTTGGATTTTATAGAAAAGGAAGAACAAAACACTCTGAAGGACGTTGAGGCGATATTGGTTCTGCGGATTCTTCATTATCTCGGTTACATTCCGGGAAACGACCTGACTCGGCAGTTTGCCCATAGCACCGGGTGGAATTCGGAAATTATTTCCGCAATGGCGCCGCGCCGAAAAGAAGCGGTGAAAATCATAAACGAGTCCCTGCGGGAGACGGGGTTGTGATTTCCAGTTTGACAAATATTATCTGTTGTATATACTACGGTTATATGAAAACTGTATTAAATGTAAAAACAGATAAAGAGGTAAAAGAACAAGCTCAAAAGATAGCCAAAGAAATGGGCATACCTCTTAGCGTGGTTGTAAATTCACAGCTCAAGAATTTTATCAGAGAAAGAAAATTTACCGCTTCCATCGAACCTCAATTAAAAGATAAGGTGTGGGCGCAAATACAGAAAGCAATTCGTGATGCAAAAAATGGTAAAAATATTTCCGGCCCATTCAACACCGCCAAGAAAATGGACGATTATTTAGACTCCCCGTAATCGTTTATGAAAATTTTGATTCATAAAAATTTTATAAAGAGGTATAAAAAATTACGGCCGGGCGATAAGAAGAGATTTATGGAAATGTTGTTTTGTTTGTAGAAATCGGCTCGCATAGCCAGTTGTATAAGTAATGTTGAGATATGGGTTGTGGTAAGTGATAACAGACCAAATCCCGAGTTTAATCACCCAACCGTCACTGTGATATAATTTTTCAATATGGCCATTGCTCCCAGGGACCCAAATGAAAAGATAGACGACCTTGAACGCGACCTTTACTCGCGCGACGCCGAGCCAATCACGACAAAAAACCGCCCCGAACTTTCACCGCATGAAAAATTGGTTCAATACGGTTGGAAAGAGGACGAGGCGGCGTTTAATAATGAAATTGTTGAAATGCAACAAACCGACCGGAAAAGGTCTTTCGCTACCAAGATTTTTATGGCATCCGTTTTGTTTTTTGTTGTTTCCGCCGGCATTGCCGCCTATATTATCCTCGGCGGTTTCAACATTATTTCTTCAAAAAATGTTGATATTTCCGTCCAGGGGCTTGTCGCTGTTTCCGCCGGAGAAGAAGTCCTGCTTGATATCATTGTCAAAAACAATAACAACTCAGCTCTTGATTCGGGCACGATTTACATTGAATATCCGGAAGGCACGCGGATGGCGGAAGACGTCACAAAAGAATTGTTGCGAGGTCAGATTGATTTCGGCGAGATTACAGCCGGCGGTTCGGTTACAAAAACCATCAAGCCGGTGCTTTTTGGCGAGAAAGACAGTGTTAAGCAGATAAAAATCTCCGTTAATTATAAAGCCCGTGGCTCTAACGCCGTATTTTCCAAGGAGAAAACTTTTGACATTACGATAAAGTCCTCGCCGGTCATTATGACTATTAATGTTCCGCAGGAAGTGAACGCCGGTCAAGACATTGAAATTAAAATTGACGTCGCTTCCAATTCCAACACCCTGATTCGCGACCTTCTTGTCCGTGCCGAGTATCCTTTCGGTTTCACTTTTGTCGGCGCCAATCCGCCACCGGCTTTTGACACGAATGTCTGGCGAATCGGCGACTTGAATCCGAAGGACAAACATACCCTTGTCGTCAAGGGTCGTATGGAAGGTCAAAATGAAGAAGAACGGACCTTTCGGTTTGCGACCGGCACAGCCAGTCCAACCGATGAAAAACAAATAGCGGTCGGTTATATCACCGCCCAGCAGTCGCTGTTCATCAAAAAACCGTTTATCGGCCTGTCTCTCCAGTTGAACGGCCGACCTCAAGAACGCATTATTTCGGCAGGGGAAAGAGTTCAGGGAATTCTTTTGTGGTCAAACAATTTGCCGGTGGCGATTAACGACGCCACAATTCAAGTGAAGCTTTCCGGCAAGGGTCTTGACCGAAATCAAGTATCGGCGAGCGCCGGCGGATTTTTCCGCTCGTTTGACAACACCATAACCTGGGATAAAAACTCCATGCCGATTCTTCGGAGCATTGAGCCGAGCGAAAGCGGTTCGGTCAGTTTTTCTTTTTCTGCTCTGCCTGCCTCGCCGCAACTTTTGGCTCAAGGTCGCAATATGGATATTGTCCTCGGGGCAAAAGTTACGGGCGTGCGGGTGCAAAGCGGCGCGCCGCAGGAAATCAAATCCGAAGTGTCGGGACTGGCGAAAATCGGGACAAATCTGACGATTAACGCTCGTACGCTTTATTCAATCGGGCCTTTTGCCAACACCGGTCCGGTTCCTCCGCGGGCAGAGAGGGAAACAACCTACACCGTTGTTCTGAACGTCTCAAATTCTTTTAATGACGTCGCCGATGTCGTGCTGGCGACTCAACTGCCGCCGTATGTTCGTTGGCTCGGCAAAATCAATCCGTCAACCGAACAGGTTTCGTATGACGAATCAACCAGAACGGTTTTTTGGAGCATACCGGACTTGCGAGCCGGAGTCGGCTACACTTCTTCTTCCAAAGAAGCGGCCTTTCAAATTTCATTTTTGCCAAGCTTGAGTCAAGTCGGGACGACTCCTGAACTAACGGGTTCTTTGTCGGCCATCGGCACGGATCGTTTTACCGGCAGTCCGATTGAATCAGAAAAATCCGCGCTCACCACTCGGCTAAACAATGACCCGGAATTTAGGAGTGGCGATGACAGAGTGGTTGAATGATAGTATGGATATCACATAGTATAGAAAGCGTGAAATGGTTTAGCGGAATAGAGTATGAGGTCAAAATATCATGAAGGAATCAAATAAGAACTCAAATAAGGACTCAAACGCAAAAAAACCGACTTCAATGGAAGAAATTGTTTCGCTCGCCAAGCGGCGCGGTTTTGTTTTTCCGGGCTCGGAAATTTACGGCGGGCTTTCTGGCACATGGGATTGGGGACCGCTTGGAGTGGCGCTGAAAAATAATGTAAAAAATCTATGGTGGAGGCGTTTTGTGGAAAATCGTGACGATATGTACGGCGTTGATACCGCCATTCTTATGAACCGGAAGGTCTGGGAGGCGAGCGGGCATGTGGACGGTTTCTCCGACCCGCTCACGGAGTGCAAAAAATGTGGGAGTCGTTGGCGCGCGGATGTGGTTTTTGAGACGCAACTCCTGCCGAAGAGCGACAAATACCCATGTCCTAAATGCCAAAACCCCCTCGGCACCAAAGAGGTAATCCTGAAAAATTCGCGCCAGTTCAACATGATGTTCAAAACCCGTATTGGCGTAACCGAAAATAATTCACCAAGTGATTCATCAGATGACTCGTCAGTTTCATATCTTCGTCCCGAAACCGCTCAAGGAATGTTTATGAATTTCAAAAATGTCACGGATTCTCTCCACCCGAAATTGCCGTTCGGTCTTGCCCAAATCGGCAAGGCCTTCAGGAATGAAATCGCGCCTCGCGATTTCATTTTCCGTTCTCGGGAATTTGAGCAGATGGAAATTGAATATTTTATTCACAAAAGCGAGTGGAAAGAGCATTTTGAATATTGGCGGAAAGAAATGGTTCAATGGATAAAAGAACTCGGCCTTGACTCGGCAAAAATTCACGAGCTTGACGTGCCGGACCGCGACCGAGCGCATTACTCCGACAAAACCGTTGATTTTGAATATGACTTTCCTTTTGGCCGGAAGGAACTCTATGGGCTTGCCTACAGGACTGATTTTGATTTGAAGAATCACTCGCAAGCCAGTGGCACCGACCTCTCCTATTTTGACGAAGAATCAAAAGAGCGATTTACACCCCACGTTATTGAACCGACTTTTGGCTTGGACAGAACCGTTCTCGCTATTTTGTGCGAAAGTTACAGCGTGGATGAACTCGGCGGAGAGAAAAGGGAGAAAAGCGGGAAAAATGACGGGCAAAGCGGAGAAAGCGTCGGAGAAATTGGGAAAGAAGATAAAATTGAGAAAAGAATCTTTTTGAAATTACCGGTTGATATCGCGCCGGTGAAAGTCGCGGTTTTTCCTTTGCTTAAAAACAAGCCGTTGCTTGTGGAAAAAGCCCACGAGATTTTTACCGAAATTAAAAACACTATTCCGAGCGCGGTTTTTGACGACAACGGCAATATCGGCAAACGCTACCGCAGACAGGATGAAATCGGCACGCCACACTGTGTTACGGTTGATTTTGAAACTCTTGAAGACGGCACAGTTACTTTGCGCGACCGGGACAGCGGGGGACAGAAGAGGGTGAAAATCAATGAGGTTTCTAGAATCATTTGACAGACAGTTAACGTTTGTTGTATAAATATCATTGGAAACATCTGCTTCTCGGTCTCATTCGTAAAGACAGCGCTGACATCATGAGCATCGCAAACCATGTTCTGCGCGGTCTTGATGTTCACGCTGTCCGAAAAGAAGTGCGTGATTGTCTGACTACTGTGGGGCGGCAGTCGCACAGTGCTCCTGCAGACCCTTCCAAGATTCTCGTAACTCCCCAACGCGAACCCGGGAGTGTACCTGCAAGCGGTCCTGTGGCGCAGACGAGTCCGTCTTGCGACGCTGATGTTTGGCAAGCAAGGCTCCGACCTATTGTTGATAAGGCGGAACAGATTTTGGATAACCCAAGAGCGTCGGCGGGAGATTTCGGAAGTGGAGTTGCTCATGGACAGGCATTGGCGACTTTGGCGCTAGCCGTCGCAACTGCAGTCATGGCCACCGAGCTTAAGGCGGCATGTGGCGAAACAACCCCGGGCTGAATACCCAAGCAATCAAAAGTTCACTTTCCCCGCATACCACATGCGGGGTTTTCTTTTGAGTGTTTTTTTCTTTGTTTTTTGCAGAATATTATTTACTCTACTGGCGGGGGTTTTTGTAAACAATCCGCAATGTGCTTTTTGAAGCAGTTGCGTTTCCTGCGGAAAAAAGCACATTGCGGATTGTTCAAGGAAACTGTTTGGTGTTCCAAGGAAAATTTTGCTAATATCTTCTGATATGAATTTCAAAAAAACCACGCTCAAAAACGGTTTGCGAATCATCACCGTTCCGATGAAAGACACGCCGACCGCCACGGTTCTGGTTCTTGTTGAGGCCGGCTCAAAATACGAGACGAAAGATATTAACGGCCTTTCTCATTTTTTGGAACACATGTGTTTCAAGGGCACGACAAATCGTCCAAAGGCCTCGGACATCAGCCGCGAGCTTGATTCGCTCGGCGCCCAGTATAACGCCTTCACTTCCCAGGAATTCACCGGCTACTACGCCAAGGCCCAATCAAAAAAACTTCCCCAACTGATAGATATCATTGCCGACATGTATGTCAATCCGATTTTTGATGAAAAAGAAATTGAAAAGGAAAAAGGAGTGATTGTTGAGGAAATAAATATGTACGAAGATATGCCCCAAAGACATGTCCAAGAAATTTTTACTCATCTGCTTTACGGCGACCAGCCGGCCGGTTGGGACATTGCCGGTCCGAAAGAGATTGTTCGGGCGATGACTCGGAATCATTTTGTGAATTACCGGGAAAAGCATTATGTTACGAAAGGCACGATTGTCATTGTGGCTGGCAAAATAAATGAAGCCGCCGTTCACAAACAAATTTTGAAGGCCTTTGAAAAAACCAGCTCGGCCGAGAAAAACGGCAAACTGCCGGTCAAAGAAAAGCAAAACGCGCCGGCGCTGGCCATTAAAGAAAAGAAAACTGACCAGATGCACTTGGTTTTGGGCGTTCGGTCTTACGATGTGTTTGATAAAAAACTCGCGACTCTCAAGGTCTTGTCGTCGGCTCTCGGCGGTGGCATGAGCTCTCGGCTATTTTACAGAATGCGCGACCAAATGGGCGTTTGTTACTATGTTCGGGCCGGCTCGGATGAGTTTACCGACCACGGGGTTTTTTCTGTCGCCGCCGGGGTTGATAAAACCCGTCTCATTGAATCCGTCCGGGCGATTCTTGAAGAATGCCGGAAGTTTGTGGATGAACCGCTTTCTGTTGCCGAACTTAGAAAAACCAAGGACTATCTCATCGGCAATCTTTATCTCGGACTTGAATCGTCTGACGAAATTGCCGAGTTTGCCGGAATGCAGGAGGTCTTAAAGAGAGAAGTGAAAAAACCCGATGAATTAGCGTCCAAAATAGAAAAAGTTACGGCGCGCGATGTCCAAAAAGTGGCCCGCGAGTTGTTTCAAAACAAGCGTTTGAATTTAGCGGTTATCGGCGATGTCAAAGACAAAATAGCTCTCAAAAAGGCCCTCAAGTTTTAATTTTGTAAAAGTGCTGAGCAAACACCGCGTTGGAAAGGTTGGCGGGCTGTACGGGCTTGCCCCGCGACAGAATACCCTTTATCATTAGGGAAATGGAAGGACCTTTTACTCATACCAAAATAACCATCAGCGCCGCGACAGTCGCAAAAATTATTATTGTTCTGCTTCTTTTTGGGCTGGCTTTTTATCTGCGCGATGTTGTTCTGATTATTATCGCTTCGGTTGTCATTGCGTCTTCAATTGAGCCGATTATTAAATGGTTCATCGGCAGGCGAATTCCCCGAACGATTGCCGTGCTCATTATTTACGTTTGTATCGCCGTGATTTTTGCCGGCATATTTTATTTTCTGATGGTTCCTTTATTTGGCGAGCTTCAGGCGTTCACATCGTCATTGCCGGAGTATCTTGGCTCGCTTTCCACTTTGTCGGTTGGACGAAACGCAACCGGTTTCGGTTCGTCGGTTACGGGTCTCTTCAGCAATCTGCCGATTACCGAAATAACCGCGCGGATTAACGGTCTTGTCTCCGCGTTGTCGCAAAACGCCTTTACAACCGCCAGTGTCGTTCTCGGTGGTTTGTTGAGCTTTGTCCTGATTATCGTTCTCTCTTTCTATCTTTCCGTCCAGGCCGGCGGTATTACCAGTTTTTTGAAGACAATCAGCCCGTCTTTGCGTCGGAAATATATTGTTGAGTTGTGGGGTCGGGCCGAACAAAAAATCGGCCTCTGGCTTCAGGGTCAGCTTCTTTTGGGAGTAATTATCGGCGTTTTGACATATCTCGGCCTGACGCTTTTGGGTGTCAAGCACGCCCTTTTGCTGGCCTTCATCGCCGGCGTTTTTGAGCTGATTCCTCTGTTCGGTCCGATTCTGGCGGCAATTCCGGCCGTTGTCCTTTCATTTATGAGCGGCGGTTTTGGCTCATCACTTTTAGTCGCCGGTTTTTATCTGATAATCCAACAATTTGAAAATCAGCTTATATATCCGCTCGTCGTGAAAAAGGTCGTCGGCGTTCCGCCGATTATTTCAATCGTCGCTTTAGTCATCGGCGCGAAACTTGCAGGTTTCCTCGGTTTATTGCTCGCAGTTCCGGTAGCCGCGATTCTCATGGAATTTTTTCACGACATGGAGCGCGACCGATTCGCCGACGAAGAAAAAAGCAAAAAGTCCGCCTAGAAAGACCTGAAAATTTGCACAAAGTTGCCAAAATTATTGACGGCCCAAAACTGCGGCAAAATCCGCCGAAAAACTTATGCCAAAAAAATCCCAGTCAGCCAGCCGGCCTTTCTACATAACCACGACTTTGCCCTATGTGAATTCTGCTCCGCATATCGGTCATGCGATGGAATTTATACGGGCCGATGTCATCGCCCGATACAAAAAACTCACGGGGTTTGAGGTTTTTTTCAATACCGGCACCGATGAGCACGGGATAAAAGTTTATAGAAAAGCCGCTGAAGCCGGAAAAAGTCCGCAAGAATTTGTTGACAATTGCGCCGAAAAATTCAAGCGGCTTTTACCGGCCATTGGCATTAGCCCGGATATAAATTTTATCAGAACGACAGACAGTCGCCATGTCGCCGCCGCGGAGGAGTTTTGGAAACGATGCGAAAAAAACGGCGATATTTACAAAAAAAAGTACAAGATAAAATATTGTGTCGGTTGCGAGCTTGAAAAAACTGAATCGGAACTGGTTAATGACCGTTGCCCGCTTCACCCCGGTCAGGCGATTGAGATTATTGAGGAAGAGAATTATTTTTTCAGGTTTTCAAAATATCAGAAGCCGCTTTTGGATTTATACAGAAAAACGCCTGATTTCGTAATTCCCGATTCGCGTTTCGGCGAAATTCGGACTTTCGTATTGCGTGGCCTTGAGGACTTCAGCATTTCGCGTCTGGCGTCAAAAATGCCATGGGGCGTGCCGGTGCCGAATGACCCGGCGCAAGTCATGTATGTTTGGTTTGACGCCCTTGTCAGTTATATATCGGCGATTGGTTGGCCGGAAAAGGCGGCTGATTTTGAAAAATGGTGGAACGAATCCGGCGGTGTCATCCAGTATTGCGGTAAGGATAATCTTCGCCAGCAATCGGCAATGTGGCAAGCGATGCTCATGTCGGCCGGGCTTTCGCCGTCGCGTCAAATCGTCATCAACGGCTTCATCACCCACGACGGGCGAAAAATGTCAAAAAGCGAGGGCAATGTCATTGACCCGTTTAGCGTTGTGAAAGAATACGGCTCTTGCGGCGCCGACGCTCTTCGTTATTTTGTTGTTCGCGAGCTTCATCCATTTGAAGACAGTGATTTTACGATGGAGAAATTCAAGAATGCTTACAATTCGCATTTGGCGAACGGCTTGGGAAATCTCGTGAGTCGTGTAATGAAAATGGCCGAGGCGAATTTGCCGGCGCCGGTTTCTGTTCCGAACGAGGATTTTTCCGGAGACGCTGTCCAAAACAAAACTATCCTCGGCGATATCCTTCCGCCTGATTTCAAAAAAGCTCTTGATGAATTTGACATTCAAAAGGCGACAAATGTAATTTGGGCGCAAATCGGTGCGCTTGACGCAACAATTCAGGAAACCGCGCCGTTCAAGCTGATTAAAACAGAGAAAAAACAGGCCCTGAAAATTATTAAAGAACTAGTCGCGGGTTTATATCAAATCGCGACCGAACTTCAGCCGATAATGCCCGAAACGGCGACCAAAATCATGGCGCTTGTGAAGGCAAACAATGCCCCCGAATCGCCGATTTTCCCGCGCAGGGATTAGACCAAAAGCGCGTTCAAATAAGCCAGAGCTAATCATGCCCGAATACATAGACATCCACTCGCACCTAAATTTTGACAATTACGACTCCGACCGCGAAGAAGTGATTGCGCGCCTGAAAGCGGAAAAAATTGCGACGATAACTGTCGGCACGACTGTCGCCGATTCGCGCTTCGCGATTGAACTGGCCGAAAAGCACGAAAATTTATACGCAACTGTCGGAATTCATCCGACTCACGAGTGGGGCGAGGCCGAATTTGCCGAACTGGACAAACTGGCCGGAAACAAAAAGGTGGTTGCGATAGGCGAGTGCGGTCTTGATTTTTTCCGCCTGCCGAAAGGCGCGCCGGTCACGCTAATTGAAGAAAACAAAATGCGGCAAGGTCAGGCCTTTGCTCGTCACGTTGAAATTGCTCTCAAGCACAACAAGCCCCTGATGATTCACTGTCGCAACGCCTATGAAGAAACATTGAGTATCATTAAGACCTTTATTTTAGACCACAAACTTGGCGACCGTCTTCGGGGCGATATGCATTTTTTTGCCGGCGACATGACCGTTGCCAAAAAATTTCTCAATCTCGGTCCTGCGAAAAGTAGCTTCACGCTTTCTTTCGCCGGACCGATAACTTTTGCCCGCGACTACGACGAAGTGCTCAAATACGCGCCGATTGACCGAATTATGTCTGAAACTGACGCTCCCTTTGCCGCGCCGATTCCGTTTCGCGGTAGACGAAATGAGCCAATGTATGTAAAAGAAGTCGTGAAAAAAATCGCCGAAGTGCGCGGGGAAGACATTGAAATCGTAAAGAAAAATCTTGTTGAGAATGCTGTTCGGGTCTTTGGATTGGCTTAAAATACCTATATATTGCAAAGCCCAAAGCGATATGATAATCTGTCAGAACTTAAGAAAAGGCGGGATTGGGGAGAGCTGGCGCCGGGTCATGATTTCCCGTGAATTGTTTCTTAATTTATTTTTTAACATCAAACTGCATACTAAATAGGATGTTCGTATGAAAGCCACTGAACACAAAGAAACAGGTGAAAAAATGCATATCTACGAGGTGTCGTATTTGGTCGTGCCCACCGTGTCCGAGGACAAGGTCACAGGGGAGGTTTCGGCAATTCGCGGTGCGCTTGAAGGCGCCGGTGCCGTGATAATCGCCGAAGAATTTCCAAAGACAAGAACGCTCGCTTACACGATGGAACGTTCAATTGAGTCCAAGAAACAAAAGTTCAACGAGGGCTACTTCGGCTGGATTAAGTTTGAGTTGTCGGTGGCTTCCATTTCAAACATCAAACAGAAGATTGATAAGATGCCGAATATCCTTCGGCACCTGATTATCAAGACCGTTCGAGAAAACGCTTTGTATTCAAGCAAGTCGGCGGGAGTTCATTCAAAAAACGGCGACAAACCGGAAGGGGAGACCCGCGGTGAAATTATTTCCGAAGTTGCCGGAAAAGAAATTGACAAAAGCATTGACGCTTTAGTCATAAATTAGGTTAAAAGTCAGGTTGAAAAAAGGCGCAGTATTTATAAAAATCAATTACGCATCAAATTTATGTATCTAAATAAAGCACTCGTCATCGGTAATTTGACGCGAGACCCGGAAGCTCGCTCCTTGCCGTCCGGCGTTCAGGTTACAAGTTTTAGCATTGCGACAAACCGGGTTTGGACCGACAAGGCCGGCGTCAAGCAGGAAAACACCGATTATCACAACATCGTCGTTTTCGGAAAACAGGCCGAAAATGTCGCCAAATATCTAAAAAAAGGCAGTTCGGCTCTCGTTGAGGGACGGATGCAAACTCGGTCTTGGGACGCGGCTGACGGCGTTAAAAAATACCGGATGGAGATTGTGGCCGACCGAGTGCAGTTCGGGCCGCGCCGAGACGGCGTCGCAGGTTCTGCGGGTAAAGACGGCAAAGACGGCAAGGCTGGCGATAAAGGAGACAAAATTGACAATGTAGAGACGATTGATACCATTGAGTATCCTTCAGAGGAAATTAATCCGGAAGACATTCCATTTTAGCTCGCAACATGAAACAGTGCTTCTTCACTCAAAATAATATTAAATATGTTGACTATAAGGACATTGAAATTTTAAAGAAATTTCTAAATCCTCACGGTCGGATGATGGCGCGAAAGCGAACAGGCGTCAGTTCCGGCCACCAACGCCAGCTCTCGCTCGCGGTAAAACGGGCGCGGTTTATGGGGCTGTTGCCGTTTGTTTCAAGGTAGAGGAATTCGGTTCAGGCCAAACTCAACTATTCCAAATCAAAAACTCCCTACCGATCGGCGGGGA
>CAYIYW010000003.1:26553-31621 GCA_964367845.1 uncultured Candidatus Saccharibacteria bacterium
ACCCCGAAGGACACATACTTAAAACCTAAACCCTATCGGTATATTCTCCCGTCTCGGTATTAAGTCGTATCACATCGCCCTGTTCAACAAACATCGGGACGTTTATGGTGGCGCCGGTTTCAAGCGTTACGAGTTTATTGCCGCCTTTAACGGTGTCGCCGCGAACCGCCGGCTGTGATTCGGTAACTTTAAGCTCAACTTTTATCGGCATTTTGATGCCGATTATCCTTTCGTCAAAAACAAGAGACGGCACGACGGAATTTTGTTTTAAGAATTTAATGCCGATGCCGAGAACCGATTCGGGGAGTTTGAAGCGCTTGCTCGGGTCTTTTTCTTCACAAAACCAGTATTCGTCTCTGTTGGCGTAAAGATATTTTATTTCCTGATTTTCTATCTCGGCTTCCTCAACCTTTTCGGAAACATGGAAAGACACTTCTTTTATTCCGCCCGTAATGAGATTCCTCATTTTTACGGCGTTTACCGGCTTGCGCTGTTGTTTTCTGAAAACATGCGAGTTCAACACCTCGTATGGCGCGCCTTCATAGACGATATATTTCTTTTCTGTAATTTCGTTATATTCCAACATGATTTTTAGGTTTATCTAAGTCATCTAAAGAAAATCCTAATTCAGGGAAAATCAGGTCTCTCAAGTGGAGACCACCTACAAGTAAAACAGTATCTATGTCGGCTTCGACAGAAAATGCTCCAGTTTTAAGTTTTTCCACGATGTCCGTGTCTTTTTTCAGTTCGTTAACGATTTGCAATGTGCATTGTTCTGCGTCATAAGGATTTTTCAATCCCATTGTTTTTAGAATTGTAAGAAAACCATCTTTCTTTGCTTCTATTATTTCCTTAATACCACTTCCACCAAGTATGTTATTTCCTCTTTCATTAAGGCGGCGCGGGGAATGAGCGGTGGCAACCTCGTCTTTCCACAGAGTTTTTACTCTTTCTTCAACAATAATAAATCTATCACGGATACTCTCAACGGTTCTTTCAACACTGTCTAAGACCTGAAGTTTTCTTCCAATGTAAATGAGAGCTATTACGATGGCTGGGATACCCACAGACACGATGATGTTTTGTATAGTCATAAAATTCGTTTCTATCATATCACGATAGACAATCGTAAATCCTAATTAAGGGAACTATATATCTGTTCTAACAAAACGCAGACAATTAATGCTAAATTAATGCCAAATATAAATTGGCCTACTGCTACTGGCTCTCCTCCGCGCTTTCTTCGTCACTTTTTTCCTTTGCACCCGCAATCAAATCATCGGCCAGTTTGGCTTGAATTTGTTTTAAAATTTCGTCGGCTTCCTTTTTATTTTCTCTCAAGAACTGGCGAGTAGAATCGTATCCACGCCCGAGTTTTGTCTCGCCGTGCGAGTAGCTGTTGCCGGTTTTGGTTATGACGCCGTGCTTTTCGCCGAGAGCGATAATCTCGCCTTCGCGAGAAATTCCTTCGTTGTACATCAAATCAAATTCGGTTTGTTTGAAGGGCGCGGCCACTTTATTTTTTACGACTTTGGCGCGAATCCTTGAACCCACAACTTCTTCGCCTTTTTTAATCTGGGCGATTCTTCGGATGTCAATACGAATGGAAGTATAGAATTTGAGGGCTTTGCCGCCGGGCGTGGTTTCCGGATTGCCGAAAGTAACGCCAATCTGCATCCTGATTTGGTTAATGAAAATTATGATTGTTTTTGACTTGGCGACGATGCTGGTCAGTTTACGCAGGGCTTGGGACATAAGCCGGGCCTGTTTGCCAAGATGATGCGCGCCCATGTCGCCCTCAATCTCATCGCGAGGCGTCAGGGCGGCGACGGAATCAATGACGATGACGTCTATTTTACCGGAGCGCACCAAGCTCTCGGTAATCTCAAGAGCTTGTTCGCCGTTGTCCGGTTGGGAAATAAGCAACTCCTCAATTTTCACGCCGAGTTTTTTTGAATATTCGGGGTCTAGGGCGTGTTCGGCGTCAATAAACGCGCAAATACCGCCTTTTTTCTGGGCTTCGGCCACAACATGGAGAGCCAAAGTCGTCTTGCCGGATGATTCCGGCCCAAAAATCTCAACAATCCGTCCGCAAGGCAGACCGCCGACGCCGAGCGCGGAATCAAGCCCGATTGAACCAGTTTTAACGACATTGACGTCAACTCTCGGTTTTTCACCGAGTTTCATAATGGCATCATCGCCGAATTTTGTTTTTATCTGATTGATTGCGTCCTCTATGGCTAAATCGTTTTTCTTTGGGGCTTTCGGTTCTTTCTTTTTCATTTTTTTGATTACCGTTATTACTGTCAGTCCGTTGTTAATTTACTGTCATTGCTCTAATGTTTGCCACTAATGGTTTTTCCGGTTCAACATATAAAATCTCAACCAACGACTCGGTTTGTCTGCCGAACCGGTCTTCGGCGGAAACCTTGATTATATTTCTGCCGCCAAAGAGTGCAAATTTTTCTTGAAACATTCCGCTTTCATCCACCGAAATGTTCCGGTCGTTCAAACTGATTCGGACGATGTTTTTAGCCACGCCTTTTATGTCCGTTACCGAGGTGTTTGATGTCGCGCCATTTACCGGTGTCTCAATTATTATTATCGGTCCGCGCAATAAATTTCTGGATTCATAAAGAGCATACCCGCCAATTCCGGCGAGCAACACGACCGCTATCGTGATTCTGACAATCATTCTATCCATCATGTCTAAAATTCCCCTTAATTATATCTCAAGACGAAGCATCTCAAATCGTTATATTTCAAATCAGCGCATTTTAAACCGGCGGTTCGCCGTCTGTGGTTTGGGCCTCATTCATGAGAATGTCGCGCGGTTTGGCGCCCGAACCGGCCGACACCACCCCGCGTTCCTCAAGAATGTCTATGAGCCGGGCGGCTCTTGCATAACCGATGCGGAGTTTGCGCTGAAGAAAAGAGGTTGAGGCCTTGCCGGCTTGCGTGACGATTTCCCGGGCTTCCTCGTAAAGTTCGTCGTCTTCGTCAATGTCAAAACTTTCAAACATGGCGTCGCTGTCACTGCTTTTCTGTTCCACCGCGATGTCCAGCGACGGGACAAACTCGTCTTTGTATTGATTTTTCAAAAAGGCCACGACATTTTTTACTTCGCGCTCGGAAATAAAGGCCGATTGAATGCGTTGCGGTTGGGACATGTCGCCGGACTGGAAAAGCATGTCGCCCGCGCCGAGAAGTTTTTCGGCGCCGGCGCTGTCAAGAATTGTCCGGGAATCAATCTGCGACGCCACTTGGAGAGCAATGCGGGTCGGGATATTCGCTTTGATTAAGCCGGTGATGACATTAACGGACGGGCGCTGTGTTGAAAGAACAAGATGAATGCCGACCGCTCGGCTCATTTGGGCCAGACGAACAATTGATGCCTCAAGCTCGCGCGGATATGTGTGCATGATATCGGCCAATTCGTCAATTATTATGACAATATAAGGCATCATCTCCGGTCCGGCTTCATACCCGTCCCCCCCTTCGTTTCCACGGCTGTTCTTTATGTTTCCTCCGTTTTTCTGGAGTTTTTCCATGGCCGGAGCCAGTATATTTTTATGATAAGAATCAATATCGCGGACGCTCTCGCCTTCAAGAATGTTGTATCGCCGTTCCATTTCTTTCGCCGCCCATTTAAGAGAGAGAATAGTTTTTTTGGCATCGGTAATCACCGGCGTCAAAAGATGGGGAATGTTGTTGTAAAGGGTCAGTTCAACCCGTTTCGGGTCAATCATTATAAATTTAAGATGTTCCGGCGAGTTTCTGTAAAGCAGAGAGGTAATCAGGGCGTGAATTGCCACCGACTTGCCCGAGCCGGTCGCGCCGGCTACAAGCAAATGGGGCATTTTGCCGAGATTTGAAAAATGAGAACGGCCGGAAACGCCTTTGCCGAGAGTAATAAGTAACGGTTTGTCTGATTGGCTGAACTCGGCGCTACCGATAAGATTGCCGAGACCGACGGTTGTTTTAACGCTGTTCGGAATTTCAATGCCGACCAATGACTTGCCCGGAATGGGTGCTTCAATGCGAATCGGATGAGCGGCCAGAGCCAGCGCAAGGTCATTGTGCAGGCCGACAATTCTAGCCAATTTGACGCCCTCGGCCGGTTTCAGCGAATAACGAGTAACCGACGGGCCGATGGAAATTTCGTCCATTTCAACATCAATGCCGAAGTTCTGAAGAGTTCGTTTGATAATATTTGAATTGGCTTTTATGTCGCCGACGCCGGGTTTCCCGCGGTCATTTTCAAGAAGTTCAAGAGGCGGCGGCGTATAAGGTTTTTGAGACGCAAACCGAAAAATCGCATTCGCGCCGTTTGCGCCCAAAGTTTTGCCTTTGCCGAAAAATCCCACTTCTTCTCTAAGTTCTCCGAGTGTGCCGACAGCTGTTTTTGATTTCTCGTTCTCGTCATTTTTCTTGTTTTCCGCGGACTTAACCAAAAGCTCATTTTCCGGTTCTGCCATACCCGCAATTTTTATCGGTGTCTCGTCATTTTTCTCCCCCTTTTTTCTAAAAAGGCGACCCAGAGGCGCCGCAAATACGTGTAAATTCAAAGCGGTGTCAAACATGGCAAGAATTGAAGCCGAAGCGATGCCGACCAGCACAATCGTCGCGACCGTCGTGTCAAAAAGAGCGATAAGGGGTTTGGAAATGATATTGCCCAAAAATCCGCCGTTAAACGACCTGTCGCCCAATGTTCCGTCGCCAAACGACAAACTGGAAGGAGCCATGCTAATCAGGCCGAGAACCGAAAGAAAAAGTATAAAGGCGCTTATGATTTGAGCGACCGCGACGTTTTTTTCCTCATTTCTCGGCATGGCAAAAAGGACGGCAAGAACAACCAGAATCAAAGGCAAAAAGTAGTAACCGACCCCCATTAAGTTATCCAGAAGCAAAAACGTTTTGCTTCCAACCATGCCGGCCTTCTCAAATGCCGCCAAAAACAGAAAAACAGCAACGACAAAAAACGCCACCGAACCGATGCCCCTCCGGGTCCCCCCGCTTAGATTCATGAAAGCCCCGATTGTCAGTCGTTTTACCGCCGGTTCCTTTC
>CAYIYW010000003.1:31721-33535 GCA_964367845.1 uncultured Candidatus Saccharibacteria bacterium
GTTTTGTGCAGTAAAAGAGGAGGGTGATATCAAATCAAGCATAAAAGACGCTTGATTTTTGTCCGACATAAAGATATTCTTTTGATAAAGGACAGGAATTCTTATAAAAGACAAATCATTAAATAAAGGACATTGAGCGAATTATCAATAAATAAAAATAGTTCACACGGTGGTGTAGACGGAAATTCTACCCAGTTTTTTCAACCAAAAGAAAAGGACAACGCAACCGAATATCTTTCCGAAAGAGCCAAAAAACTGACCACGGTCGTTTACATTATTACAAATCTAATTCCGCAGACCGACCCCCTGCGACTGTTTATAAGAAGGTCTTCAATTAAACTTCTGTCATTTATGAGAATGTCCCCAGCTGGGAATTCGCCCGAGGAGGTTTCAATTGAGGCAGTAAACTTATGTAAGAAAATCGTTGAAATGCTTGAAATTGCTTTCTTTTCTGGCTATGTTTCGGAAATGAATTATTCCGTTCTCAAAACGGAGTTTGACCTTTTTACAAATGAAATTTTGAATTATACTGGTTTTCAGCAAGCGGTTGACAGGAATTCTCTTAAAGTCAAATCCGCGCCAGATAAAATGTCCTTTAGCGAATCGGCAATTTTAAAAGGACAAAAATCCGGCTACCCGGTTTTAAAATCACGGGCGGAAGGACGGGCGGAAGGAATCGGAATCGTGCCATCCAAAAGCATCGTTGAGGCCAAGAAAGTCAGCAGAAAAGAGGCGATTATCTCAATAATCAAACTCAAAGGCGCGGTAAGTATAAGAGACATTTCATCGGTGGTGGTAAACTGCAGTGAAAAGACCGTGCAACGAGAGCTTATGTCGCTTGTCGTCGGTGGGGTGTTAAAAAGGGCTGGGGAGAGGCGTTGGAGCGTTTATTCTCTTGCGGAATGAGCGGGGATGAACGAGACAGACGGCCAGTCCTATAAAAACAATGATTATCCACAGGTTTTTTTTGCCCCAGCCCATCTTTGCGCGTAGTATAGACCGTAGCAGGAAGTGTTTGCCATAGGGTTTTATTATGCTACACTGATTGCCATTCCCGGATTCCCGGTATGAAAGGCATGTAAGGACAAAGCCGTTTAGGCGTCCTTATGCTTATCGGTAAGGGCAAGGTCATTGACAATTTAATATACGCATAAATTTAGGCAAAATTTGACGATTTAGTTTTGTGTGTGTTGCGTGAGGTTATCCACACTTCACGTTTTCCGAATGTCTTATTCCGTCACTTTCTGTAACGGTTGAAATCGGTCTAACATTACTACTAACTTGCCGGCTCTAAGTCGGTCGAAAGAATTAGGGTCGGTGAGGTTAGGAAGGTGTTTGGAATTCCAAGCACAAAAAAGGAAAAAAGAAAGAAGTAATTTATAAGCACTTTATAAGCGCTGTATCGCGGAGTAATTTGCGATGCAGTTTCGTTTTCTCGCCATCAAAACTTTATTAATAATGTGGTGGCGGAGAATTGAAAAATATCAAAATATGAATTTAACAAAAACAAGAACTGCAAAAATTGCGGCAGGATTCGTTGGTTTTGCTCTTGCTTTGTTCTTTGTTGTAACTCCGGTTTCAACACAAGCTCAAACAACTGCAGAATTGCAAGCGATGATTAATACCCTTCTTGCGCAAATTGCAGCATTACAAGCACAAATTGGTGGTGGTTCATCTAGTTCAGCAACCTTCAGCGCCGACCTTACACTCGGTAGCACAGGTGCAGATGTTACCGCGCTTCAGACATGGCTAGTATCAAAGGGTTTCCTCACAATGCCAGCTGGCGTTTCAATGGGAAACTTTGGTCCTTTGAC
>CAYIYW010000004.1:0-25119 GCA_964367845.1 uncultured Candidatus Saccharibacteria bacterium
CGGCAGAAACAAGTTTTGATGCTAGAACAGTTGTTGGTGGGCTAGGCAAAGCCGGGGGCAAGGGTGGATTTGACAAGTTCAAAGAGGAGAGAGATAAGGCCGCCGTTAAAAAAGAGCAGGAACTTAAACCAAGTAAGGAAAAAATTGATCAGGCGCAAGAAAAACTTTACAGACTAAAAGAAAGGGTTGGAAACGAGGCCAAGATAGTTCAAACCAAAGAGCGGGAGTACGAAGAACAGATTCGACCAGAAAAACAAGAACTGGAAAGAATGGAAGCGGAACTTGAAACAAATAAGAAGAGATTGGAAAGTCCTCTCTCCTCTGAGCCAGAGAAAACACAAATCCAAAATAATATCGCTCATATAGAAGAAAAAATGCTAAAGGCCCGCACGGCACTTCAATTTGACACGCGAACAATAGAACTAAATAAAACCAAGAAGACACTCGCGGATATTAGAGAAGAAATGCAACCAGAAATTGACGCCGCTCAAGCTAAAGTGGATGAATTACGAGGCGTAGATGAGAAAGAAGCGGGGAAACGCTTTAAGTCATCAGGTAAAGAAGACGAGGCGATAAAACAGGCTGAGGGAAAAGGACTAACAGGCGAGAATTACAAGAATTTTCTTAATAAAGCGAGAGAGGAATTTATTGAAAAAAACAAAAAAGACAGCCGGGCCAAAATTAGAGCATTGGACTACGCACGGAAATCAGTTGAAAAATCATGGATAGGACTTATTAGGGGAACACGAAAAAGCGAGGCAGCCGCAATTCGAATTGACATTACCAAAGACAAGGATGACAAAAAATGGGAAAAGCTTACCGATACTTTAAAAAAGATGAAAGGAGGGGGAGATGTTGAAAAGAAACCAGACATGGAACCAGAGGAAGAGCAAGGAGACAAAACGTAAATAAAAAACTCCCATGAACGAAACAACAGTAAACATATTGCAAGAAAATTTCTCTGTTTTGCCCCAAGAAATAAGAAACATCATTGTAGACCAAGCAACAAGAGAAAAAATAAGGAGCATCGGCCAAAAATACGCCGTATCCACAGAACAGATTCTCAGTATTCAGGATGAGGTTTTCTTTATTCTTTTTGGTATTGAGCCCTTAAGCAGTTTCCGAACAAATATTGTAGAAAAGGCGGGGGTAACATATGATCAGGCTCTAAAAATTGCTTACGATTTGAACTCTTTGGTTTTTAAACCCATTACAGAAACTCTTAAAGAGATGGGGGAGGGATTAAGTATAGGGGGTGACGAAGAGGCAATGCCCGATTTTTCACCAACTCCACAGATTTCGGAGGGGGATGAACCAAAAAATGAACCAGAAA
This sequence comes from uncultured Candidatus Saccharibacteria bacterium, assembly GCA_964367845.1. Taxonomy (GTDB): domain Bacteria; phylum Patescibacteriota; class Minisyncoccia; order Phycocordibacterales; family DATGWK01; genus JAHFLV01. Next base: position 1,334 of record CAYIYW010000004.1, read on the forward strand.
CCCACTCTGACCGCATAATTGTCGATCACGAAGAAATGCTCAAAAAACAAGGCCCACACCTTCACAACCAAACCGTAACGCCCGCGCCCGCAACCGTTGATAACAATTACCACAAACCAGAACCATCCCCGCAAACAGCCCCCCCTTTCAAAAGCATCGTTGACCAAAAACTGGCCGGTCTAGTCCACTCGGTAAGCGCGCCACCTGACGCGCCGACAAATGTTTCGCCTTCCGGCGGTTACAAGGGCCCCGACCCCTACCGCGAGCCGATAGAGTAGACCGCAAAAAAACGAAATAAAAAACGACAAAATAAAATGCGATTCCAAGTTCCACAATTCACCGATGTTGAAGATAAGATAGTCGGCCCTCTGACATTCAAACAATTCATATACCTTGCGGGCGCGGCGGGAGCGATTACGGTTCTTTTTGCTTTTTTACCAAGATTCATAGCAATCATTCTCGCTCTGCCTGTCGCCGCTTTCGGCGGACTTCTGGCGTTTTACAAGGTCAATAATCGTTCTTTCATTAAGGTTGTGGAATCATTTGTAAAATACTCCGTTACAAGCAAACTCTACCTCTGGAAACACGAAAGAAAAATAACGAGGTCTGCGGAGAAAAAACCGTTTGACCCGGCGGTGGTGCCAAAACTTTCGGAAAGCAAACTCCGCGACCTGATGTGGTCGCTTGATATCAAACAAAGCGGCAATCCCGTAACCAACAGCAAAGAAGGGATGACAAACACATAAGGGTTCGGTCGGAAGATTTACAAGTAATACAATTTGCTATTATTTTAGCAAATTGTTAATATGGCTCTTATATGCTTATTTTTAAACGTATAATTGAAGTTGTGGAAACACAGAAATACATATCCTCACATCGCTCTTAACATTCCCTCCTTGACTTTTTAAGTCTAGACGGGATAAGATGCGAGTGAAAGTCACCTGCGCCAGCGAAAGCTGTGTGCAGGTTTTTGTTTGGGGAGATATACTACAGTTCATGGAAAAAGTATGCATTCATATTGATGGCGGTAACTTCTACCATTTGGCACTCAAAAAACTTGATTTGAGTGAAAAAGAGTTTGATTTTGATAAATTTGTTCTATTTCTTGCAGGCGAAAAAAGAACTATTGCTGACCTCGGTAAACGCTACTATGTGGGGACCGTTAGAGAAAAGGAAGGTGACCAAAGAAGTAAAGATGCGATGGCTATGCAAACTTCGCTTTTTGCCAAACTGAAAACCACCAAATGGGAGATAAAGACAAGCAAACTTAGAACCAGAACCGAAGAAATTTTCATAGACCAGCGAATACAGGATTACAAAAAGCTACAAAAGTTAGGAATTAAGTCCATAAAGATTGAAAGACTACGAGAAAAGGGTATCGATGTAAAACTCGCTACGGATTTAATTGTCGGGGCCGTTGATGATAAATATGATACGGCCATTGTTGTAAGTTCAGATAGTGACCTTATCCCAGCGATTGATTTGGTGCGATACAGATTTTCTAAAAAAGTAGAGTATGTCGGTTTTTCAATAGCTGACCCCAAACGTCCAAATAACCCAACAAGACCGCTTCTTTCAATGATACCCAGAACAGATGTGCAGCGAACACTTACTGCTGAAGACCTGAGGTTTTTTATTATTCAACAACAACGACTGATGTAGGAAGTTATTCAATAAGAGCAGGAGAATAATCCATCTGCCACTGATATAATACATTTGACACCCACATGGCAACGACCAACGCCCGAGCCACTCAAGAATATGTGCCGATAAAAGAAGTCAGGGACGGCATCATCGTTCTTAAAGACGGGTCTTTGAGAGCGCTTGTGCTGACTTCTTCCATAAATTTTTCTTTGAAATCGGACGATGAGCGCCAAGCGATTATTTACCAATTCCAAAATTTCCTGAATTCTTTGGATTTTTCAATTCAAATTTTCATTCAGTCGCGGAAACTTGACATCAGGCCTTACATCGCCCTTTTGGAGCAGAGGGAGAAAAAACAAAGCAGTGATTTGATGAAAATCCAGACCCGAGAATACATCGGGTTCATCAAGGATTTCACCGCGAGAACGAACATCATGACCAAGCATTTCTTCATTGTCGTTCCTTACTCTCCTGCGACCCTTCAGGGCAGAAAATCCGGCGGGAAACTCGGTATTTTGGGAGGACTTATTCCTCGGAAAAGAGGAACTCCCGGGTCAGCCGCCGGTGAAGAATCATTTGAGGAATACCGCGCCCAGCTTGAGCAGAGAATTTCCGTGGTTGAACAAGGGCTTGTCCAATGCGGTGTTCGGGTCGTTGAACTTGGAACCGAAGAAGTGGTGGAGCTTTTTTACAAGATTTTCAATCCGGGCGACGCCGAAAAGCCGATTCAGTTAAGCACCGACACCGTCCTCGGCCAAAATAAATAAATGCGAGAAACCCATTAATTGCTAAAAATAAAACAATGTCCTTTCTGGGAAAATTATTTAAAAAGAAAGAAACGATGAAAGCCCCGGCTCAAGTCGTGCCGTTTCTTCGGGAACAGGTGTCCCAAGCGGAGTCGCTTGAACTCAAAGACATCATCGCTCCAAGCGCCCTGAAAGTCGGCCCGCGAGACCTCAATCTCGGCGATAAATTCGTCCGAACTTTTTTTGTCATTTCCTATCCGCGTTTTTTGAATGAAAGCTGGTTCGCGCCGGTCATCAATCTGGACAAGGTTTTTGATGTTTCAATTTTTATCCACCCGGTTGACACCGTCGCCGCTCTCCGCCAATTTCAGAAAAAAGTTGCCGAAGTTCAGAGCCAGATTCATGAGCGGGAAAGCAAAGGTATGGTTCGCGACCCGATGCTTGATACCGCCTATCAAGACCTTGAATCGCTCCGCGACAGTTTACAGCAAGCCCAAGAAAAACTTTTTGAAGTCGGCTTGTATATTTCAATCTATGCCGAAAATGAGGCCGAGCTTGACACGGTAGAGTCGGAAATTAAATCCATCCTTGAGTCAAAACTGGTCTATGTAAAACCGGCCCTTTTCCAGCAAGAACAAGGATTCAAAAGCGTCATTCCGATTGCGACCGACCTTTTGGAAGTCCACTCGCGCTTAAATTCCTCGCCACTTTCCAGTTTGTTCCCGTTCATTTCTTTTGACCTGACATCCGATAAAGGCATTCTTTTCGGCATAAATCGCCATAATTCCAGTTTAATTTTGTTTGACCGATTTTCACTTGAAAATTACAACTCAATCACTTTTGCCAAGTCAGGCGCCGGCAAGTCATACGCCGTTAAACTGGAAATCTTGCGAACCCTGATGTTTGACACCGAGGTTTTGGTGATTGACCCGGAGAGAGAATACGAGTATCTGGCCGAAGCGGTCGGCGGTCGGTATTTCAAAATTTCTCTCAACTCCGAGCATCACATCAATCCTTTTGACCTGCCGATACCGGGTCGCGACGAATCCGGCGCTTCAGTTTTGCGTTCAAACACCATCAACCTCATCGGTCTATTTCGGCTGATGATGGGCGGTTTAACTCCGGAAGAGGACTCAATCGTTGACGCGGCCATAACCGAGGCCTATGCGTTAAAAGATATCACCGCCGATTCCGATTTTCGGAATATAGAGCCGCCGCTTATGTCCGATTTTGAGCTTGTTCTTTCCGGCATGGAAGGAGGCGAGTCGCTGGCTCAACGGCTGACAAAATACACCAGAGGCACATGGTCGGGGTTCATCAACCGGCCGACGAACATTGATATCAACAAAAAACTGATTGTCTTCTCCCTGCGCGACATGGAGGACGAGTTGAAGCCGATTGCGATGTATATTGTTACTCACTATATTTGGAACGCCATTCGCCGCGAATTAAAGCGACGGCTGTTGGTCATTGACGAGGCCTGGTGGATGATGAAATCCGAAGACACCGCCTCGTTTCTCCTCTCGCTCGCCAAACGCGGAAGAAAATATTATTTAGGATTGGCGACGATTACCCAGGACGTTGACGATTTTATGCGGTCCCCGTATGGCGTGCCGATTATTACCAATTCTTCCATCCAGCTTTTATTGAAACAATCACCGACTTCAATTGACAAACTGCAACAGACATTCAATTTGACGGACGAAGAAAAATATCTGCTCTTGGAATCCGGAGTCGGGGAGGGAATTTTCTTTGCCGGACTCAAACATGTGGCGATAAAGGTCATCGCCTCCTACACCGAAGACCAGATTATCACTTCCGACCCGTCACAGGTTTTGTCTATTCAACAAGCCAAAAAGGACTTGGCGGAAAGCGAAGGAACATGAAAAACGGACATATTAATAATTTAACGGCAACACTGATGATATCGGTGGCCATTTTTTATGACTTAATACAAGCCCTTTTTGACCTTCTGCATTTAATCCCAGTTATAGGGAATGTCATCGCGACTGTTATAACCGCTCTTTTGAGTGTTGTGGCGTGGCTGACATTTTATGTTTGGTTTAAAATGCACGGCGTTCATTTTAATAGCGCAAAAAGAGCCATTACTATGGGCGCGGGTTTTTTGATTGAGCTCATGCCGATATTAAACATCCTGCCCGCGTGGACATTGGCAGTTGTGCTCATTTTCCTGACCGCCCGAATGCCGAAAATCGTTCAAGTGGCCACCGGGGCAGCTGGAGCGGGGAAAGGGAGCACTGGCGGCGGTGTCAAAGGAACCGCTTCCTCGGAAACAAATAAGGTGCCCACCGACAGCGCGACCGAAACGGCGACTGAATAGACGCGGTGTGAACAGAAAAAGGCGTGGCGCCCGACAGCGTGCTAAAATACTGTTATGAATCCACTCGTTTCCCGTGGTAAATCCATTCTTGTTATTTTTTGTTTTTTTCTTATTTTCTCTTTTTTTGCGTCGCCATCTTTTACCCCCACGCGCTTTATCGCCGTATCCCACGCCCAAACAAACGCTCTCCGAATCACCGTGGTTCCACAATTCCCCGGCCCGTTTGAGACGGTAACGGTTGATGTGGAAGATTTTTCAAGGGACTTGAACAAGGTTGACATATCATGGTCGGTAAACGGCAAAATTGAGCAGAGAGGAGTCGGCTTAAAACGGCTCCGTCTCAACACCGGCGCACTTGGAACGGTTACAAATATTTCCATAAACATGGGCGGGGACATTCAATCGCTGACGGTTAGACCGGCGACAGTTGATGTTTTGTGGCAAGCGGACACATATACTCCGCCGTTTTACCGAGGCAAGGCCATTCACAGCAATCAGGACCCGATTACGGTGGTCGCCGAGCCGTTTTTTATAAACAGTCAGGGTGTTCGGCTTGACCCTGAAAAATTAATATACAGATGGACGCGCAACGGAAAGTTGAATGATTTGGCCTCGGGCTACGGCAAAAAAACTTTCCGGATTGTTCCTTCAATCCTGATGAAGCCGATTGATGTTGAAGTTGAGGTTTCGTCGGTTGACGGAATTTTCCACTCTGTGTCGTCAATAAACATTCCGGATTCAAAAACCGAGGTTTTGCTTTACGAAAACCATCCGTTATATGGAATTGTTTTTGAAAGAGCCCTGAACGCCAAAGAGTCCCCGATTACAAACCATGAAATTAGAATTATTGGAGTACCGTTCTTTTTTTCTAACCAACAGAAGAATCTTGGCCAGCTCGTTTATGATTGGAAACTGAATAATGCTTCGGTAAATCAGCCGGGCAATGAGGTCATTTTCAGAAAACCGGAGGGCGGGGGTGAGGGACGCTCCCTTGTCTCTTTGGGAATTAAAAATCCGGAAAGATTCGCCCAATCCTCAAGCGCCAGTTTGCATGTTCAATTCAAAGATGAGGAAGAAACTCCTGCGGGCCAAAATATTTTTTAAAACATGAAACTTCCAATCAAAAAATATCTGAAAATTTTACTGGTTTTGACCGTCTTTCTTGCGTTACTTGGAGTAACAGGCCAAGTATTCGCCGCCCTTGGTGAATACACGCCCTTGGTGAAGTTGCCCGGTATAGACAAAGCGGAAGCGAATAACCTGCCCGAGTATCTCAAGGCGATGTTCAAACTGCTTCTTGGCGTTGCCGGCGCGCTTGCGGTGATCATGATTACCCTCGGCGGCATTGAATACATGTCAACCGACTCCATGTTCGGCAAAGAAGAAGGGAAGAAAAAAATAAATAACGCTTTGTTGGGGTTATTGTTGGCAATCGGTGCGTGGCTCATCTTGTTCACCGTAAACCCCAAACTTCTTGAGTTTAATTTTAATCCAGCGCCGATTGCGCCGATTAATCCGCCACCAAGATGGGTGCCACCGCCTCTCTCAATAGGTGAAATTCACAAAAATAGGTATTGCTTTGGATCAGATGGTAACAACCAAGGTAATTTTGGGTTAAAATTACCGCCGATAGAAATCTATTATTATTTAGCGAGTAGTTCAATCAGCATTCGGGAGAAAATTTACGAATGTAAATGGACATCGCCGGTAGAAGGAGTAATTTCCCCAACAACCACTGCATGCCCTGATGGAACGAAGACAGAATTAATTCGTTGTGATGATGTTGGTCTTATCCCGCCCTCCTAAATCACCATGCTCAAAAAAACCATAAAAATAATAACCGCGCTTATCATCCTCCTCGCCATCGGTTTCGCCGTGTATTGGTTTTTTGACCGCCAGCAAGGTGGAGATGGTCTGCCCCAAAATAACGGGGGATTCAGCTTTAGCAATTTATTCCCATTCGGAAATTCAAACAACGGCGCGCCTGCAACGACAACTCCGACCGGGGCTCCGGGCATAAACGGCCAGAATTATGCGATTCCAACCGCACCGCCTCGTTTGTGGCAAATTTCAAACGAACCTCAATCCGGCGCGGTGGTCTTCAACGCCTCCAATACTCCATTCGTCCGCTTTGTTGACAAAGCAACAGGAAATATTTTTGAGAGTTCTCTTCGCCTTCTTGGATTAAAAAGGATTTCAAACACGACGATTCCGAAGGTCTACGAGGCGGTGTGGCAAGCGAGCGGAAACGCTCTTGTTCTGCGTTATTTGAGCGACGACAACGAAACAATCAAAAGCGTCTATGGAAAACTGGCCTCCATCTCGCCACTTTTCGGAGAAAACACCAATGAATCGGAATCACCCGCGGAAAAATCGCTCCGAGAACTTCAAACTGCCTTTCTGCCGGAAAACATAACGAGCATTTCGGCAAATCCATCAACCGGCGCGTTTTCCTATGTCGTAAAATCGCCAAATAAATCCGCGATTTTTGTTACAAACCCGCTCGCAGGCAGTCCTCGGCAAATTTTTGAGTCGGAAATCCGAGATTTCTCGGTTCACTGGGTAAACAATACGACCATCGGACTGACAAGCAAACCGAGTGACGACGCGATTGGCCAATTCTATTTTATAAAGACCGACTCTGGCCGGCTTGAGAAAGTAATGGGCGAGCGAAACGGTCTTATCGCCATTTCAAATTCCGCGGGGGCGAAAATTTTCTACTCGGAATCAAGAAATAATTCTTTTGCGTCCGGCCTATTTAATCCAAAAACGGGGGAGGAAACACCGGTACCGTTCACTTCGCTTCCAGACAAGTGTGTTTGGTCAAACAAGGACTCCTACCTTTACTGTGCCGTTCCTAAATCAATTCCGTCCGGGGAATATCCCGACTATTGGTATCAAGGCAGGGTTTCTTTCAGCGACACATTCTGGCGGATTGACACTTCAACTGGCGCGACTGAATTCCTGATTGACCCAGCAACGGTTGCGTCTGCCGCATCTGTTGAGTTTGTTTCGTCTACTGCCCCTGCCGACGATAGAACAGAAATTGATGCTGTTGATTTAATCCTTGACCCGAACGAGGAATATCTTGTTTTTACGAACAAAAAGGACTCTAAATTGTGGGGCTTGAAGATTGAAAAGGGAAGTTAGTTGGAAATTTGGTACTTATTAAGTTTTAGACATCGCCACGACACTTTCCTTTTTGCCGCTGTTTGCTTGTTTTTTGTCATCCGCCCTTGCCACCGCTCTACGGATTACAAGCTCCTGACCAATAGTAAAAATGTTGCTGGTTATCCAGTAAATGGCGATTGCTCCGGAAATTGTCCAGGAAATAATAAAGGCGAGCACAGGCAACATGTATCTCATTTGAACGCCCATTGTCTTGGTTAAATCGTGCTTGAACCTCTCCTCTTTGGTCATGTTTTCTTTATTGACTGGGTTTTTTGAGGCCGGCGGGAGAGAGTATTTAATTTGAATGTATGAAGAAACTCCGGCTAAAACAGCCAGAACGATATTTTTCCCGGAAATATCAATCATGCCCAAAAAACTGGTGTTGATTACCTCCGGCACCTTCACAAAGGAATACAAAATGTCTTGATTTATATTCCCAAAATCACCGAGAAACACTTTGTAGAGGGCAAAAATAATCGGCAGTTGAATCAGAATCAGAATAATGCTCGCGAATGGATTCACGCCGTTCGTTTTGTAAACTTCCATCGTTTTTCGCGCATAGGCCTGTTTGTCGTCTTTGTATTTCTTTTTTAATTCTGCCAGCTCCGGCTCAATTTTTTTCATTTTTAATTGAGTCGTAACCGCTTTTTTTGAAAGAGGGAAGAGGATAAGTTTTATGATGATGGTGAAGATGACAATCGCGACGCCTGCGTCAATCCATGGCACGATATCCATTAAAAAAATCAGCCCGTTGTAGAGCGGGTTGTAAACGCCGGCATTGTAGAGAAAAGACATTGGACTATTTTACTTCAAGCAGGCGAGGTTTTCAATGCGCTGTGTATGCGCGTGCAAAGATGCGGCGTGCAAACACTCTTTGGAGCGCCCTTTCCCGCCGGGTGCGGAGAAGAGTGTTTGCGCGCCACACAGTACGCTACCTAATACAACCTGGCGCGCGAAAGTAATCCGTCAATCTCTTTTACAATATCGGCGTATGGTAATTTCTCGCCACCTTTTTTTACAGTGATCGCTATCAAAAATCCGTGCTTTATCTTCGGCCAGAGATTTCGGATGACACTATAGACACGCCTTCGGGTTCGGTTTCTCAACACCGCCGTCGGCGCGACTTTTTTTGAAATTGAGACGGCAAAACGCGTTTGGCCGTCGGGGGATTTGAGTGTTTTCAGTAAAAAATTAGGGGAGAAACCGACGGCGCCGCGTCCAAAAACCTCTCGCGCCAGCGCCTTTGGAATTCGTTGCTTTTGGGGAAGCATTCGGGTTGGTTTGCCGGGTTATTAAACAGAAATCCGCCGCCGGCCTTTTGCCCGACGGCGCGTCAAGGTTCTTTTCCCGCCAGCCGACGCCATTCTCTTCAAAAAACCGTGGCTTCTGGCTCGTTTTCTCTTTTTAGGTCTGTATGTTAAGCCCTGTTTCATAGATATTTACCATACTACAACAAACTTAAACTCAAATCAACAAAATCAGCGCGAAATCAATATAAAATTAAAAAAAACTGAAGTCCACATGCTATGCACAATTTATGAACATAGATGTTTGCCAAAAACAAGTACTATAATTTGACCTCAAGGATATAATCTACCTGAAATATCAAATCAAACTCAAATCATGCCTCCAACCGACAATAAAAAACTCTGGGACAATGTTTTGGTTGAAATGGAACTTTCGGTCTCAAAACCGAATTTCAACACTTGGTTCCGCGACACTTCTATTTTCAAAGTGGATGATGGAATAGCCCAGATCAGCGTCCCAAATAATTTTGTTAAGGACTGGCTTTATAAAAAATATCATTCAACGATTCTTAAAATTCTAAGGGCGACGACCCCGACTGTTCGCTCGCTTGAATACATTGTGAGCCGAGACGACCAAAAAAAACGAACTCAAATTGAAGAACGTCCCGCAAACGCCACGCTCATCAACAATGAATTACCGCTTGGCGACTTTTATATAAACAAAGAAGACAATCTGAACCCTCGTTATGGATTTGATTCGTTCATTGTCGGCCCGTTTAACGAGCTTGCCCACGCCGCCGCCCAAGCGGTTGTAAAAAAACCCGGCATTGTCTACAACCCGTTGTTTGTTTACGGCAACACCGGCCATGGGAAAACCCATCTCATCCAAGCGGTGGGGAATTACTTGAAACACATGTATCCTGAAATGAGAATCCATTATGTGACATCGGAAAAATTCGCCAGCGACTATGTAAGTTCCGTTCAGTCAGCCCAAAGCAATCCGAATAACTCAAATAAAATCAGTAATTTTAAGGAAAAATACCGGAAATACGATGTTTTGATAATGGACGACATTCAATTCCTTTCAAAAACCGAAAAAACCCAGGAAGAGCTTTTCCATTTATTTAATCATCTTTACGACAATAACAAACAAATTGTTTTCTCGTCCGACAAACATCCGAATTACATCCCAAATCTTGAAGACCGCCTCCGGTCGCGTTTCGCCGCCGGCATGATTGTTGATATTCCCGCGCCGGACCATGAATCAAGAATCGCTATTCTCAAAGCAAAATTAAGAAATCAGGCGTTCATTCTCTCGGATGAGATTATTGATTTCATCGCCGCGTCAGTTGCCACCAACATCCGCGAACTTGAAGGGGTCCTAAACTCCATTGTTTGCCAATCCCAATTAAAAAACCGAGAAATCACTTTGCAAGAAGCCAAAAATCTCCTCAAAAACAGCGCCCGACCGTCAAAAAGAACTCTTTCCACAAAAGAGGTCATTAAAATTGTCGCTGATTTCTATAACATAGAGGAAGCAAGCATATATGAGAAAACAAGAAAAAAAGAGGTGATTCGCCCCCGCCAAATCACAATGTATATCTTGCGGGAGGATTTCAAAATTTCTTATCCTTCTATCGGAGAACGGCTTGGGGGGCGTGACCATACAACTGTCATCCATTCTTGCGAGAAAATCAAGGTTGATATAAAAGTTGACCCGACCATCATCCAAGAACTTAACCAAATTCGGGCGCTTATTACATAAGCATACATAAGCCGTATATGGATAAGTTGTTGATAAAGTATTTATAACCCCATGGATAACCTCTTAATTAACCACGATAAACCTGAATTTCCACAAATAAGTTGGGGACAATTTAAACAAAAAAGGGATATAATTTCACCTTGCCCTCATAAAGTTAGAACTAATCCACAAAATAGGTGGATAAAAAAGGATTCAAAAACCTTGATTTTAAACAATTTTAAGAACTTATTAAGATATCCCCGACTATAATAGTAGTAATAGAATTTATTATACAAATATATGAAGACGGAATGCATAAAAGAAAAATTAACATCTGCGGTCGCTCAAGCTGAAAAAATTACCGGAAAAAATTTAACCCTACCAGTTCTTGGTTGTGTGCTCCTTGAAGCGACAAAGAATTCCATCTCAATAAAATCCACCAACCTAGACCTCGGTGTTGAAATAACTATTCCGGCTAAAATTCAAAAAGAAGGCCGTGTGGCGGTGCCCGGCAGTATTTTGTCCGGCTTTTTAAACAACTCTCCGTATGAAAACAACATCTCTCTTGAAACAACCGAAACCGGTCTCCTTAAAATTACAACCCCAAAAACATCAACAAGCATAAAGTCGTTGGTTTCGGATGATTTTCCATCCATTCCAGAGGTCTCAAAAGAACAGTCTTTCAAAATCAAGGCCGTTGATTTTGTCCGTGGGTTGAGGTCTGTTTGGTACAGTTCGTCTGTTTCAAGTATTAAACCCGAACTCTCAAGCATCCTTGTCCGTTGCGATGACGATGTTTTGGTTTGCGCCGCCACTGATTCATTTCGGCTTGCGGAAAAGCGAATTAAACTCAAAAACCAAAAGTCCTTTGAAAACATTCTTATCCCTTTTAAAAATATCCAAGAAATAATTAGGATTCTTGAGGCGGCGAAAGACGAGGTTTTGTTTTGTGTTACCAAAAACCAAATTTCCGTTTCTTACGATGGGGTTTATCTCACTTCAAGGGTCATTGATGGGGTTTTCCCTGATTATCGCCAAATAATTCCCAAAGAGAGCCAGACCGAGGTTGTAGTCCTAAAGGACGACTTTGTTCAGGCCTTCAAAATCGCCAATATTTTTTCAGATAAATTCAATCAAATTAACATGCGTGCCGAACCAACCAAAAAATCATTTGAGATAAGAACCAGTAACGTTGATTTAGGTGAATGTCTGAACAAAATTGATGCGACGCTTAAAGGTGAGGACGTCGCCGTGAACTTCAACCATAAATATGTGACCGACTGTTTCTCTTCTCTTAACGGAGACAGTGTTTTATTGTCGTTTAACGGCCTTAATAAGCCGTTGGTAATTCGGAGCACGGGCGACTCGTCATTCCTTTACCTCGTGATGCCGATGAACAGGTAAAGGCCTTGTGTAGAAAACACCAAAATGAACCACATTGACGTTTTTTTCAGCAAACTCAAGAGCACTTTCGCCAATCAGACCGGTAAAAAAGAAATAATCTCTTCCGCTTGCCTGCGCCATAGTGCTGTTGACGCCGGCGCTTCTCAAATAGAAATCCACGGCCGGGTTGTGAGATTAAACATCAGCCCTGCCGCCAAAAGCGCGATTTTCCTTAAAAAAACAGCGATTTTAGACGACATAAATCAAAAAATAAAACCAACCCTTATTGATATTCGTTAATCCAAGACGGGAATTAATCCAAGACGGAAAATCGGGTGCTCACTTCTCCTCTATTGGAGACCGAATCATAGACCACTACCCGGAGAGAATTTTTGTTTTGGCCACTTTGAATTGACGCGATATCTTCCGGAAGAAAAGAGAATCTGAACGGGGGGATGGCACTGCCGATATATTCGTCGTTGACAAAATAGTCGGCCTTGGTGATTTGGTATCGGCCGTCATTCTGAAATCTGACATCTATTCTTGAGTTTCGTTCATAAACACGATTGGAAGCCGGGCTGTCAATGATTATCAGCGGTAAGTCGTCCGGGTTGTGAACATCGTCAAACTCGGTCGGAATTCGTCTCGTAGGAGCGTCCCCAATGCCATTGGCGACCACCCACGCCCGCAATTGGTACTCCCAAGACCCAAATTGCGGGTCGGTTCTGTTTGGCGAGGCCGTTCCCCGAGGGTCTTCCTTGTTTATCCAATAGAGAATTGAATGAACGCCACCAGACAGAATTTCGTCAAGCGTTTCGGCCGGAGTGTACTCGGTGGCCAGTTTGCCAGAAATTTTGTCTATAAGAGTGGATTGCCCGCCTTGCCATCTGCCGCGGAGTATCGGTTTCAGGTCATAACCAGTTTCTTTTTCCGGCCGAGTGAATTTAACATCGGGAACTTTTTTGAGAACCCCATTCATTATTTTGTTCCAATAAGGAGAGATGATAAAAGCCGCGATTTTTCTCTCCATTGGAGTATTGTCATTATTCCCGGCCCAAGCGCCAATGGCGATATCCGGCGTGTAGCCGACGATAATCGCATCGCGGTAGTCGTTGGTGGTTCCGGTTTTTACCGCCACATCGCGTCCCGGAAAATAGAGAGGGGAGCCGAAACCAAAAGCCGGAGCTCGAGCTTGTTCGTCGGATAAAATATCGGAAATTTCCTGAGCTATTTTTCGGTCAAGGACCTGGACTGGCTGACCCTCGGCCTTTTCAACAACTTGGCCGTTTCTGTCTTTAACCTCCAAAATAGCTCGGTACGGATTTCTAACACCTTCATTGGCGAATACTCCATAGGCACTCGTGAGGTCTAAAAGAGAAACCTCGCCGCCTCCCAAAACAAGCGTCAGCCCGTATTGGCCGATGTTGGTCAAACTTTGAATGCCCATACTTTTAGCTAACTGCAAAGTTTCATTCATCCCGGCTAAATAAAAGGTTTTGATTGACGGGATATTCCTTGATTGGGCTAGACCTTGGCGCATTGATACCGGCCCGACATACTTATTGTCGTAGTTTGTCGGCATGTAGCAGTTTGACGACGAGTAGAGAGGTTTGCCGTCCGGGGCGCAGGTGGTTGAAAATTCTGTCGGCAGGTCAAAAATAACCGTGTCCGGCGTGTATCCTCGGATAAAGGCCTGGGCGTAGGCGAACGGTTTGAAGGCCGAACCCGGCTGGCGGTGAGCGGTGGTAATGTTGAAATTGCCGTCAATTTCTTTGTCAAAATAATTTCTTGAACCGACCATGGACAAAATGTCGCCGGACTTCGGGTCAATGGCGACCAAAGCCACATTTTCGGCGTCAAAATTTTCTTTGTTTTTGAGCGCCTGCTCCAGCGCGGCGTCCTCGGCTTTTTTTTGCAATTCGTAATCAAGGGTTGTCACGACGCGCAATCCGCCTTCCTCAAGAACCCGCTCGCCGTACTTTTTTATCAATTCTTCCCGAACAAACATCACAAAATGGGGCGCTTTGATGCCGAATTCTTCCTGCGGGCGGAAATTCACTTTTTCTTCCCGCGCCTTGTTATGCTCAATTTCGCTTATAAACCCATTTCGGAGCATTTCACTCAATACCAAGTTTTTGCGCTCCTCAAGCGATTGTTTGTTCGGTCCGTAAGGCGAATAAAAAGTCGGCGCTTTCGGAAGAGAAGCGAGATAAGTCGCTTCGGCCAGCGTGGCGTTTTTTGAGGACTTTCCAAAAAAGGCCTGACTGGCTTCCTCAATTCCATAAATACTGCCGCCGAAAGGAATTTCATTCAGGTATATTCCGAAAATTTCATCTTTTGAAAGAATTTTTTCAATTTTTGGCGCCAACGCCCACTCTTTTATTTTTCTGGAGATTTGTTTCTCGTTCGTCAAAAGGGAATTTTTTACGACTTGCTGAGTGATGGTTGAACCGCCCTGATTAAAACCAAAACCTGTGATATTGGCTGAAATCGCCCGGATTATTGAAGAAATTTTTATGCCTTTGTGTTTGTAAAAATCCACATCCTCAATGGCCAGAATGGCGTTTTTGATATTCGGCGAGATTTCAGCAAACGGCACAACGGTGCGTTTGACGTTGTGATAGACGTCGTAAAGAAGAACCTCGCCTGTTCGGTCGTAGATTTTTGTGGATTGAGTGACACTGCGCTCCTCAAAGGAATCAAGAGTCGGAATTCGCCAGCTTGAAATCCACAAAAGGAAAAAACCGGCCAAAAATATCAGGCCCGCCATTCCGATGACAACCGTTTTAATTACTGCGGTTTTGCGTTTTTTGTTCAGCATATTTTCTCTCGCGTCACGTCGCCAATGATATCACAAAGCCATTTGACGCCTAAAACAGGAGATTGTGATAAAGTAGAGCCATGATAGAAGAGATTTTGACTCGGGGAGTGGAGGAAATTTTTGTTAAAGATTGTCTGGAGAAAAAACTTCATTCGGGCAAGCCACTTCGGGTTAAATTAGGGATAGACCCAACCGGCAAGGATATTCACATTGGTAATGCCGTCGTTCTCTGGAAACTCCGGGCTTTTCAGGAACTTGGCCACAAAGTGGTCTTTGTCGTCGGTGATTTCACCGCTCAAATCGGCGACCCGTCGGACAAACTTGAAAAACGACCGATGCTTTCAAAAAGCCAGATTGCCCAAAATATCGTCGGTTACAAAAAACAACTCGGGAAAATAATAGACCTAAAACGGGCCAAAATTGTTTTCAACAGCTCTTGGCTTTCCAAATTAAAATTTGGCGAAATTTGTCAGTTGGCGGAAAGTTTTTCAGTCCAACAAATGACAAACAGGCGGAATTTCAAAGACCGGATTGAGAAGGGAGTTGAGGTGTCGCTTCGGGAGTTTTTGTACCCGTTGATGCAAGGTTACGATTCGGTTATGGTCGGAGCCGACATTGAAATCGGCGGGTTTGACCAATTATTTAATCTTAAGGCCGGGCGAATCATCCAGAAGCATTACGGCATGGCCGAGCAGGATATCTTAACGACCAAAATGCTACTTGGCACCGACGGCCGCAAAATGTCCAAATCATGGGGAAATGTGATAAATATCACCGATGAGCCGGACCAGATGTTCGGCAAAACTATGGCGATACACGATGGTTTAATGCAAGATTATTTTTTGCTTTGCACGGACATGCCTGCGGGCGAGGTCGGGAAAATCGGCGCTCGGCTTGAAGCCGGAGAAAATCCCCGCGACCTTAAACTGGAATTGGCTGAAAGAATCGTTACTCGTTATTGGGGAGAAACGGCGGCAAAAAATGCTCGGAATAAATTTATTGAAGTTTTTAGCGAGAAAAAAATTCCGGAGGATGTTGAAACGGCAAATGTAAATCCAAACACAATGCTCTTGGACGCGATGCTGGCGAAGGGTATTGTCAAATCCAAAACAGAATGGCGACGGCTTGTCGGCGAAGGCGCGGTAACCGACGCCTTAACCGGCGTGGCGGTAACAAACCCAATCGCACCTGCCGAGAATAAAACATTTCGCGTTGGGAAGAGGCGGTTCATTAAGATTGTGATGAATTCATAAATCAACCCCTTACATTTTTTAACGGGGCTTTTTTTTTACAACAAAAAACCGCGAGATTTTGCACGCGGTTTTTTGGTCTGCGGTTTTTTGTTTCCGCTATTCTTTTTCATCCTCAAGCGGCGTTTCTTCGTCATCCCCATCCACATGCATACCGCTTGATTTCAACTCGCCCTCTTCGGTTTCTTCTATATCGCCAAAATCTTGCTCCAACTCATCACGCATGTCCATAGGTTCATCCATAATTGTCTTTTAAGCTTATTTTGCTAATTGTTCATCGTTCTCGTTTCTTGCTTCGCCACCATGTTTTATCAAATTTAAAAAATCTTGGCAAGAAAGAAAACAGAAAACTGGGGACAGCGGGGACAAGGCGTTAGAATCCAACCGTGTTGCGCCGACGCGAGGCGATATGGGTCAGCCCGACGGCAATCGCGTCGTATTCGTCGTCGTGTCGTTTTTTGTCCGACTTCTTGTTATCCATTTCAATGAGTCGGCCGACCATGCTTGTAACATGATTCTTGTCGCTTTTGCCGTAACCTGTGACAGCGATTTTGACCTGAATCGGCTTGTAGTAAAAAACCTTCGCTCCGGATTTTGAGGCCTCGTAAATAATCACACCAAGGGCCTGCGAAACTAAAAGAGCCGTTTTTTGGTTTTTGCTGAAAAAAAGTTCTTCCACGGCAACGGCGTTCGGTCGCCATGTTTTAATAAGTTTGGAAATTTCCGAGCCAACAATGGCCAGACGCTTTTCGTGCGGATTTTTTTTGTCGGTAACAACGCAGTCGGAAAAAAGGAGAGACGATTTGCCGGCTGATTCTCTTATCACCGCGACGCCGAGCCGGTCGTAACCGGGGTCAATGGCGAGAACAATTTCGTCGTTTTTATCCGGCGACATATTTATTCGGCATTAGTGTACACAGCCTGAACATCGTCATCCTCTTCAAGCTCGGTTATTATGACATCAAGTTTTTGGAGGTCTTCATCGCCGAGAGTTATGGTGGTGTTCGGAACCCAGCCCTCGGCGGTTTTGGCGAAAGCCCAAGAGGCCGCGCCCATGCCGGCTAATGCAAAACCGTTTCGGGAAAGAATGTGTTTGATTTCCTGGGAGACCTTGTTTTTATTGTCCGTCAGAGTGTCTATTATCAGCGCGCAACCGCCCGGACCATAGGCCTCGTATATGGCCGACTCCATCTCTGCCGTCTGCTCGGTTGATTTTTTTATTGCTCGCTCTATGCTGTCGTTCGGCATGTTTATCGCTCTGGCGCGCTCAATAATCGCCTTGAGGGCCGGACTATTTTTGTCGGCGCCCGTCTTACCGCCGGAATTCTTGGCCTCAACCGTGATGAGTCGGGAAAATTTTGAAAAGGCCTTGCTCTTTTGAGCGTCCGTTTTGCCTTTTTGGCGTTTTATTTGCGCCCATTTGTTATGTCCGGACATGGTTATCTCGCAGGCAGTGTTGCCTTCAGGGGTACGCATAAATTCCTGCTGGAATTTTGCTCCCGCTCGGACGCCTTCGCGTCCTCCGCGAGCCCCCTTCTGGCAACACTGCCTGCGAGATAATCATAGCTGACAGCAAAGCGCCGAGCAAACTAAATTTTTACAAAAGCGCACCCCTGTCGGCGGGCGGAGAATTAATGTGCTTGTAAGCAGCGTCGGTCGCCGTTCTTCCTCGCGGTGTTCGCTCAATGAAACCGATTTGCAAGAGATACGGCTCGTTAAATTCCTCAAGAGTCGCTTCTTCTTCGGAAAGCGAAGCGGCCAAAGTGTTCAAACCGACGGGACCGCCCTTGAATTTTTTAATAATCGTCTCAAGAATCGCCCTGTCGGACGCAACCAATCCCATTTCGTCAACGCCCAAAAGAAGGAGTGCTTCGTCAACGGTTTTTTTGTTCAGATTCCTTTTGTGAATTTGCGCAAAATCGCGACAGCGTTTCAAAATATAATTTGCGGTGCGGGGCGTATAACGGCTCCTCTTGGCGATTTCCTTCACTGCGTCTTCGCTGACCTCCACGCCGAGAATTTTCGCCGAGCGGCGGACGATCCTCTCTATTTCCTCGTTTGTGTAAAACTCCAGCCGAAATATACCGCCTGAAAATCGGCTACGAAGAGGCGCTGAAATGAGAGCGATGCGGGTTGTTGCCGCGGCCAGCGTGAAAGGCGAAAGTTCAAGCTGGATGGTCCGGGCCGAGGGCCCTTTGCCGATGATGATGTCAAGCAAGCCGGTTTCCATCGCCGGATAAAGGACTTCTTCAATGGTTTTATTCAAACGATGTATTTCGTCAATAAAAAGCAAGTCGCCCGGAGTCAGATTTGTGAGAATGGATGCCAAGTCGCCGACCTTTTCTATGGCCGGGCCGGAAGTAACTTTTATCTGCGAACCGGACTCTTTGGCGATGAGGTGGGCGAGGGTTGTTTTACCGAGGCCGGGCGGACCGTAGAAAAGGATGTGCTCGGGAGGATGGTTCCGGCCTTTGGCGGCCGCCAAGAGGATTCGCAAATTCTCCTTGATGGAGTTTTGACCGATATAGTCCTCAAACTTCTCCGGTCGGAGAGTTAAGTCTAAAAATGAGGTTTCTTTTTTCTCCTCGGTTTTTTCTGTATTTTTTTTCATACTGTTTTGAGTGTCTGTAACATCCGCCCCGCAATTGTATTCGTAGCGACGGTTTTGTTAAGTTACGGCGCGGAGAATGCAATTGCGGGGCGGACGGTATATATTAAGAAACTGGCATGTCAACAACGCGGTTCAACTCATCCATTGTCGTAATGCCGAGAAGAACTTTAATCACCCCGTCTTGGGTCATATCCAAAATATTCTGACTGGCGGCCGCCTTTTTTACTTCGCGCTCGCTCGGATTGTTTTCAACAACTTCTTCAATGTTCGCATCGCTTTTAATTGCTTCAAATATGCCGATTCGGCCCTTATAGCCGGTATTGTGGCACTTAGCGCAACCGGCGGCAAGCCATATTTTTTCTGTCCGGATGCCGTCAAAATATGTTTTGTCGGCGATTGTGGCTAAAACCGAATCAATAATTTTTTTGTCTGCGGTCGGCGTGGCAATTTCTCTTTTGCAATCGGAGCACAGTTTTCTGACCAGTCGCTGGGCCATGGCGATACTGACCGAAGAAGTAATTACTTTTGGATTGACGCCGAGGTCAATGAGCCGAGGGAAAGTGCCCGCGGCGTTGTTGGTGTGAAGAGTGGAAAAAACCAAATGGCCGGTTAGAGCGGCATTGATGGCGATTTCCGCCGTTTCATTGTCGCGAATTTCGCCGACCATTATGACATCGGGGTCCTGACGCAAAGCGGAACGCAGACCTTCAAGAAAAGTGTAGCCCTTGTCGGCGTCGGTTTGGGTTTGAACAATGCCGGGCAGGTGATATTCAATCGGATTTTCAATCGTAATGATTTTTATCTCCGGCGAGTGGATTTTTTTCAGAAAAGCGTAAAGGGTCGTGGTTTTGCCGGAGCCGGTTGGGCCGGTGTTCAGAATCATGCCGTTCGGTTTGCTGATTTCATGCTCAATGATTTTCAGAAGCCGAGGATGGATGCCGAGTTCTTCAAGAGGCACGGAAATCGCGTCCGGATTGAGGATGCGCAGCACAATCGTGTCGTTATACGCGCCGGGCAAAAGGGAAGTGCGGATTTCAATTTCGCTGTCATTGACCATGATGGTGAATCGGCCGTCTTGAGCCCGGCCCTTGATGTTTAATTTCAGGTTGGAAAGAAGTTTAATCCGCGACAAAAGAAGTCCGTATGTGCCCGGGTCAAGGCCGATGATGTCGGTCAAAATGCCGTCAAGCCGATAACGCAAACGGGCGTGCGTCTCTTCCGGTTCAAAATGAATGTCGGAGGCGCCGGTGGAAAGCGCGCCGGCGATGATGATTTCAAACAGGCGAGAAATACGATAGATTTTTTTCGTGCCGAGGATTTCTTTTATCAGAGAAGCAATGTCTCCGATGCCATGGACTTTTTTGGCAAACTCGGCGATTTCTTCGTTAGAAATCGTGAGCGCACCGCCCTTTGTCTCAAAGGAATACGAAAGGTCTTTGTATCTCTCCCAAACCTTTTTCAGGCCTTCCATTGAAACCAAAAAAAGCACCGGTTCGTAATTTCGGTTTTTGAGACCGTTGATAATGTCAATCGTTTCCGGATTTTTCGGCGACAAAATTCCGAGACGAACTTGTTTGTCTATGACATTAAACGGAGCGACATTGGCCGCTCGGGCCTCTTCCTCTTTTATCACCCGCAAAGCGTCAATGTTTACAGGATAAAGAGTCAAGTCAAGATATGGCAGGCCATACTTGGCCGAAAGGATTTTAGTCAGATTTTCGGCCTCAAGTTTTTTCAGCTCGTCTATCTGCTCGTTTTGTTTTTGCTCATTAAACGCAAAGTGCATGATCGCCTAATTATATTGGTGGAAGTGGGTTTCTACAATGGATTGCGCGCAAGGTTTTGAGGCGTTTTGCATGCTACAATCAGGCCATGAAAACCGCTCCTCTGACGATTTCTGACACGAAAAATTTGGCTAAAAATCTGCTTGAGCGGATAGTTGAGCAAACAAAGGAGCGAGCAAATTTCGGCTTGTGCAGGCAAGCCCTGATTATCGGCCTTTACGGCGACCTCGGCTCCGGCAAAACGACATTCATGCAATTTTTTGGCGAGGCGCTGGGAGTCAAAGAAAAAATTTTAAGCCCGACATTTGTCATTGAAAAAATTTACAAGATTGCTCATCCTAATTTTGACCATTTAATCCATATAGACGCCTACCGTCTTGAAAATGCGGACGAGATGCGGAATCTCGGCTGGGCGAATATCATAAAAAATCCGCGTAACCTCATTGCCGTAGAATGGGCCGACCGAATCGCCGAATTGCTTCCGAACAATCATATCTGCGTCAATTTTTCTCATCACAATGAGGAAAGCCGGATAATCACTTTTAAATCATAATTAGAAAAAATGACCGCCCAAGAAACAAAAAAACGATTGGTTTTGCTTGACGCGCACGCGATTATCCATCGGGCGTATCACGCTTTGCCCGACTTTTCTTCTTCCAAAGGCGAGCCGACAGGCGCTCTCTACGGCTTGGTTTCCATGCTTATCAAAATTTTTTCCGACCTTTCGCCCGACTATGTCGCCGCCTGCTACGACCTGCCGTCGCCGACTCACCGCCATGACGCATACGAAGGATATAAAGCCACCCGCAAAAAAATTGACGACGCTCTGGTCACCCAACTTATCCGCTCAAAAGATGTTTTTACGGCTCTCAACATTCCGATTTACGAGTGCAAGGGCTTTGAAGCCGACGATATTTTGGGCACGATTGTTGAGCAATTAAAAGAAAATACGGATATGGAAATCGTAATCGCGTCGGGCGACATGGACACTCTTCAGCTTGTTTCGGGCAAGAAAGTCCGTGTTTACACTCTCCGGAAAGGAATTAATGACACGATTACTTACGATGAGGACGCGGTAAAAACTCGGTTCGGTTTCGGGCCGGAACTTTTACCGGATTACAAAGGCCTGCGCGGAGACCCGTCGGACAACATTATCGGTGTTCCGGGCATCGGCGAGAAAACCGGCACCGAACTTATTAAAAAATTCGGCTCCATTGAAGATATCTATAAAAAAATAAACGACGAAAAAACTGATGATAATGCCAGCGACAAACTTCTCGGTGGCGCGATAAAAGAGCGCACGATTGAGCTTCTCAAGGCGCATGAAGATGAGGCGAAATTCTCAAAAATGCTTGCCACGATTCGGCGAGACGCGCCGGTTGATTTTATCGCGCCGCTTCAAACTTGGCGTGAAGCGATTGAAATAGAAAAGGTCAGGGAATTGTTCAAGGAGCTTGATTTTAAGACCTTGCTTGACCGTTTGCAGGGGCTGGTAAATGGAAAAACGTCTACTCCGGCGAAAAAACAAAAAGACAAGACAAACAACGGCGTCGTCGTTTCTTCGGATATGGCGGGACTGGAGGAAATGGCAGGGTTTAAGGAAACGGCGGAACTTAAGGAGGCGGGGACACTTCCATTAGGCGTTCCGCAAGAAGAAATTGAAAAATTGTCGCTTGCTCTTTGGGTTGTTGACTCAAACATCACCAATCCAGGATTGCCGGAAATTCTGAAATTCGCCGAAACAGATTCTTTTGGAAAAGCCCGGGCAAAAATTTTGGACATGCTCAAGGAAGGAAAAACACGGGAGGTTTACGATAAAATAGAGCGTCCGCTCCTGTCGGTGATAAATAAAATGGAAAATAAAGGGGTGAAAATTGACATTGTTTATCTAAAAAAACTTTCTAAAGAATATCACGGACAACTTGACGCCCTGCAGGAAAAAATTTGGTCTCTGGCCGGCGTAGAGTTCAATATCAACTCGCCCAAACAAATGGGAGAAATTCTTTTTGGAAAAATTTTGCTGCAAAACAAAGGCAAAACAACCGCAACTGGCAATCGTTCAACAAAAGAATCCGAGCTGGAAAAAGTCCGTGACGCTCATCCAATCGTGCCGTTGCTTCTGGATTATCGCGAACTTCAAAAACTTCTCTCAACTTACATAGACAATATCCCCGAAAAAGTCGGACCAGACGGCCGACTTCACGCCAACTTTATCCAGACCGGCACGACCACTGGCCGACTTTCGTCGCAAGAGCCGAATTTGCAAAACATTCCGATAAAGAGCGAACTCGGCAAGCGAATCAGGAACGCTTTTGTTGCCGAAAAAGGTTTCAAAATCGTCGCTTTTGATTATTCTCAAATTGAACTCCGAATCGCCGCTTTTCTTTCCGGCGAAGAAAAACTAATTGAGATTTTTAAAACCGGCGGGGATGTTCATACCGGCGTGGCCTCTTTTGTTTTTAAGGTGCCGGAAGAAAAAGTTGATTCGGAAATGCGCCGGCGAGCCAAGGTCATCAACTTCGGAATTTTATACGGCATGGGCGTGAATGCTTTGAGGACGAACTTGGGCACGGGCAAAGACGAAGCGAAGCGTTTTCATGAAGAATATTTCAAAAATTTCAGCATTTTGGCGGCGTATCTTGAGCGCACCAAATACGAAGCGGCCAAAAACGGCTATACAGAAACCTATTTTGGCCGTCGGCGTTATTTCCCCGGCCTTCATTCCAAACTGCCGTTTATCCGGGCGGCGAGCGAGCGGATGGCCATAAATGCGCCGATTCAGGGCACTTCGGCGGACATAATCAAACTGGCGATGATTAAGGTTGATGAATTGATTGCGCGAGAAGGGCTTGGCAAAGATGTCTCTCTTATCCTGACTGTCCACGACGAATTGGTATATGAAATAAAAGAAGAAATCGTGGAAAAGATCCGGCCGAAAATAGCGGGGATTATGCAGGATATAATTCTACCGGAGGCCATCAAAGGCGTGCCTCTGGCGGTTTCAAGCGAGGTCGGGGAGAATTGGGGCGAAATGAAATAGGCGA
>CAYIYW010000004.1:25219-29041 GCA_964367845.1 uncultured Candidatus Saccharibacteria bacterium
ATGATTTATTTTGTAACAGGCGAAGAACGCGGAACCGAAGAACGCGAAAAAGTGTTAAAGACGGCGCAAGGATTGGTTTCGGCACTCCAGAAAAAACGGCCGAACGCCCTCGTTTTTCGGATGTCCGGAGACGAATGGAATAGGGACTCTTTTGACGGCATTGCTACCGGCCAAGGACTTTTTGAAAACAAATATATTGTCGTTTTGGATTCGCTTTTCCAAAATGAAGAAGCTGCCGAATATCTGAAGGATAAATTAGAGGGTCTTTCCGTTGCCGAGCACGCTTTTGTTGTCATTGAATGCGCGCCGAAAACGGCGGTAAAAAATTTAATTAAGAAATTTGCCGAGAAGGTCTGGGAAATCAAGGAAGCGCCCGTCACGAACAAAAAGGACTTCAATATTTTTGCCCTGACCGACGCTTTTGGCGAAAGAAACAAAAGTCGCCTTTGGACGCTCTATCAAAAGGCGCTTATGTCAGGAAACGAACCCGAGGCGATTCACGGCGTTTTGTTCTGGCAAGTCAAAAGTTTACTCGCGGCCGCTCAAAGTAAAAATGCGGAGGACGCTGGGCTTAAGCCATTTGTCTGGGGGAAGGCGCGGGGTTTTTTAAAGAATTATTCACTGGACGAATTAAAGAAAATCTCAAGCGACATGGTCAATCTGTATCATCTGTCGCGTATTGAAAGCGTGCCGTTTGAAATTGCGTTGGAGGAGTTTGTGTTGGGGGTGGAAGGGAGGAATGCCACGTCGTCCTTGTGTTAGGGGGTTGGAGGGCGAGCCGAAACCAAGTCCCATATCAAATCAAACTTCGCACTTTCTGATAATGATATCTCTGCACTTTCAATTACCATCACAGCCAATTCCTCTTTGGCACTGACCATAATAACTCTGTCCCCATAAATCAGAGAGGATGTTTTGTGGCGATATTTGTCTGGGAGTATTCTTATTTCTCTTAATTCTTTTGTGCTGTCTCTGTGAGCCAATTTTTGAGCGTCTTCCTTGAAGTAGAGTGCCCTAAGCAAAATGTTTTTGGCCACCCTTTTGGGTAAATAATATTTTAAATCTAAATTCTCACCGATTATTTTGTGAAGTTCGGTTAGTGAACCGATGTGTCTCAAGGTGATATTAGGCACACGAAGAGAATTCTCAATCGCGGTTAAATATCCTTCCTTGCCCTCATAGTAAGTTACTTTGGGACGGTCTGGACTCTTTGCCATCGCTTTCAGTTGCGGCATTATTCGATCCAAATCTTCCAATTGTTTTTTTGTTCTCTCTTTGAGTATTTCCGGCAATGTAGCAACAAATCTTAAACCTTGGCGAGTGCGGAAACTGCCCATTAAGCCCTTCTGCTCTAAGGTCTTGAAAATCAAGTAGGCGCTGCTTCTCTTCAAGCTAGATTTTTTCGCCAGTTCTGCCATTCTTGCCTCTCCCGAATTAAGAGCAGAAAGGTATAGGGCCGCCTCTTTTTCCTCCAGCCCCAAATGTTGCAGTATTTCTTTTTCGTCGTACATATCCTTATAATGTCGTCATTTATGACAACATAGGGAATACTAAACCATTCTTGGGATATTGGCAATACTGGCAAAGGTTGCCCCATCTTCATTTCTGGTATTTATTGTCATAAAACTTGACATGTTTTGAGCAAGGTATACTCTTTGGTGTAGAAAGGAGGTGGTACTTTGTGTCGCAAATGTAATAAAAGTCCACAGAAAGGATAGAAAGGAGGTTAAACCAGTGGCACAGCTCATCGTAAAAGTCGTCACCACCGTCCTGCCACCTGAAAAGGTGGTGCCGGTTCCGACTCGGTCAATCGGACAGCGACGCCGACGGGTCAAGAAGGACAAGACGGCGGTCAATCCTTCATGAGTTGAAGTCGACTTGAGCCAAAGCGAGAGACATGGGTTTCCGCTTTGGCTCAAATTTTATAAAATAGGTCATAGTATTTTATTAGCTAAAATTTTTGCATTATGAAGTTCATCAAAATTATTATCGCAATTTTGGTTGTCGGTGGCGGAATTTGGTTGATTGCAGGTTGGAATCAACAAACCAAGGTACCGTCTTCGGAGCCGTTCAAACTAGGTTTTATCGGTCCCCTGACGAGTGATGCAGCTGTGTACGGAATTGATGAGCAAAACGCCGTTACTTTGGCGGTGGAGGAAATAAATCAGTCAGGCGGAATCAGTGGGCGAAGAATTGAGGTTATATATGAAGACGGTAAATGTACAGGCAAGGATGCAGCAACTGCTGCCCAAAAATTAATCAACATTGATAAGGTAAAAATAATTTTGGGCGGTATCTGCAGTAGCGAGACATTAGCAATGGCCCCGATCACCGAACAAAATAAGGTGTTAGTTTTCTCTGCGCTTTCCAGTAGCCCAGAGATTACCAAGGCGGGCGATTATGTGTTCAGAAATTCCCCGTCCGACCTAGATGTTGCTAAAGGATACGCGGATTATATCTTCAAAAAAGCTGGATATAAAAATATTGCCGTGCTGTCGGAGAATACTGATTATGGTATGGGTGTGCGGCAGGTCTTCAGTGAAGCTTTTAAGAATTTGGGTGGCATGATTGTGGCCGACGAAGTTTTCAGACAAGGAGAGCGTGATTTCAGAGTACAACTTGCCAAAATTAAAAGTGCCAATCCGCAAGCCGTATTTATCAATCCTCAAGCTGGCATTACTGGTGGTCTAGTGCTCAAACAATTAAAGGAACTAGGTGTGACTACCCCTATATTTAGCGTCTTCGTTTTCAGTGGGGAAGACGCTAGGGTGGCAGCGGGCGGATCAGCGGAAGGTCTGGTGTTCTTTGACGTGGTCGGTCTGACTACTGAAAAAGGGAAAGAGTTCAGAGACAAATTTATTTCCCGTTTCAGTAAGATTGGAGGAAGTGATTATGATGTCGGCGCCAGATATGACAGCGTTTATATCCTAGCCGACGCAATGAAAAAATGTTCGGAAGACACAGACTGCCTCAAACGCTACTTATACAATTTGGATTGGTATGATGGTGTCATTGGTCGCTACAAGTTTGACGAGAACGGTGATGTGGTAGGTATCAATCCCTTAACGCCAAAAACAATAAGGGGCGGTAGGGTTGAACTGTTGAGATAAGCTTTGGTATTGACCCCAAATTTTAAACACCGATTGTCTTGTGATGTGTACCCCATTTAGTGGACACTTTAGAAACACACCTCCTGCCCCTTTTGAAATTGAGTAAAAAGATGATTCTTGTACTCAATCGGGGACATCTTGTTTCTGGTCCACTGCTTTCTCTCGTGATTGTAGTATCTCATATATTCATCGACTCGTGAACGTAGTTCCTCGAACGTGGCACAGGATCGATAGTCCAGTTCGTCCTTCATGTGGCCAAAGAATGATTCGATCGGCGCATTGTCGATACAGCTTCCCTTGCCGGACATGGACTGAATCATCCCCAGTCCCTCAACCGTCTCAATGTACTGTGGATTCGTGTAGTGGAATCCCTGGTCTGAATGGATCATCGCGTCTTTGCGCACACGCGGCATGTTCCGCATCGTATCGAGCACCAGAGTTTCTTCAAGACCGTTAGAGAGATTCCACGCCACAACTTCTCCGCTCGCGATATCTTTCACAACCGAGAGGTACGCATAGGTGTTTTGGAATGGGATATATGTGATATCGGTGCAAAAGACTTTGAGCGGAACATTTTGGTCAAATGCTCGCTGAAGCGTGTTGGGGAAGATGCGGTGCTCCATCCGCTTCTTCATGATTGCCTTGTACGGATTTCGCCTTCGCACGCGTGCCACCAGGTCGTACTTTCGCATGATGCGCTGTATTTTCTTGT
>CAYIYW010000005.1:0-13425 GCA_964367845.1 uncultured Candidatus Saccharibacteria bacterium
CAAAAATTGAGAGGACTCCCTACATGCTCATCGTCGGCGACAAAGAAGTTGAGGCGAAAAAAAATACGGTGGAAAGTCGGGATAAGGGGAATGTTGGAGTTATGGCGATTGAGGAATTGGTAGAAATGTTTCAGAAAGAAAATAAGGAAAGGGATTGATACTTATCCGATGATGTAACTCATTTGCTAAACGGTGGGTTATGTGGCATTAAAAAAGTGCCCCGAGAGTAGAACTCCCGGGGCACATCCTATTTTTTGTCAACAAAACAAAAAAACAAACCGCGGGGGGCGGCCACCACACACACCCCCACGCGGGAACTCTCACTCAACTAATCTCAACCCAGACCCCGACTGGAGGTCAGGCGTGATTAGGAGGAGCTCGGTTGGCAGTATAAAACAACGAGCTGTCGCTTGTCAAATCGCCTCGCGCGCGTCATTAATGTCGCGAGAGCTGTCAAATATCAATCGTCGCTTTCTTGGCGTTTGATTGGATGAACGACTTTCTGGCCGGAACATCCGTGCCCATGAGAATATCAAAAACCTTGTCCGCTTCCAGCGCGTCAACCACGCTTACGCGCTTCAAAATCCGGTTGTTCGGGTCCATGGTCGTCTCCCAAAGTTCTTCGGAATTCATTTCGCCTAAACCTTTGTAACGCTGAATAGAAACTTTGACTTTGTTGGGCGTTTTTGTATCTTTGGAACTTTTGACTCCCCGATTTTTTGACTCGCCTGCGGATTCCTCGGCGGTTTCATCCACTCCACCCACTCCGTCCTCCATTTCCTCGCTTCCTTCGGCAACCTCTTCCAGCTCAAAATCCTTGCCGACTTTGGCGAATTTTTCCTCGTCGTTGTAAGCGTAAGAAATTTCTTTGCCCTTTTTAATTTTATACAGCGGCGGTTGGGCAATGTAAATATAACCGCCGTCAATGAGCGGACGGAAAAAACGATACAAGAGGGTCAGAATAAGGGTCCGAATGTGGGCGCCGTCAACATCGGCATCGGTGGCGATAATAACCTTGTGATAGCGAAGTTTACTGATATCAAAGGTGTCGCCGATTGCCGTGCCAAGCGCGAGCACTAGATTTTTGATTTGTTCGGAAGCGAGCATTTTGTCCAGACGCGCTCGTTCAATGTTTAGAATTTTACCGCGCAGAGGCAAAACCGCTTGGGTGCGTCTGTCACGGCCGGATTTAGCCGTACCGCCGGCTGAGTCGCCCTCCACGATAAAAAGCTCCGATTCCTCGGCTGAAGTTCCGGCTTGGCAATCGGCGAGCTTGCCGGGCAGTGTCATCCCTTCAAGAGCGCCTTTTCTAAGGACACTGTCTTTTGCCGCTTTGGCGGCTTTGCGTGCCCGCAAGGCCAAAGAAACCTTGTTTATGATGGCTCTCGCGTCTTCCGGATTTTCTTCAAGAAAATAGGCAAAGGATTCGCTAAAAATCGTTTCCACCATGCCTCGGGCTTCAACCGTTCCGAGTTTGGCCTTGGTCTGGCCCTCAAACTGGACTTCGCGCAGTTTTACGGAGATAACCGCCGTCAGGCCTTCCATGACATCTTCGCCGGTGAAATTGTCTTCCTCTTTGCTGTTGCCGCCGTTTTTCTTGGCATAGTTGTTGAGAGTTCTAGTCAAGGCCGCCTTGAAGCCGGTAACATGGGTGCCACCTTCGGAATTGTAGATGTTGTTGGCAAAGGCGGTCAGTCGGCTTGAGACCTCATCAATATACTGAAGAGCCACCTCCACCGTTTCGTATTCTTTTATGGCTTTTTCAACATAAAAGATATTTTTATGAATCGGTTTTTGGGTTTTGTTGTAAAACTTTACGAGCGACAAAAGACCGCCCTCAAAACAAAATGATTGCGAGGGAAAATCGCGAAAATTTGGACTGCTTTCGTTCATTTCCCGCAGGAAGAAAACATCGTCAAATTTTTCTGAATCCTTAACACCATCGCCACGAGCGTCAATAACGCTGATTCTAAGTCCTTTTACCAGATAGGCCTGTTGGCGCATGTGGTTTACCACTCGGTCAAAGTCAAAAGTTTGCTCGCCAAAAATTTCCGGGTCGGGTTCAAAAGTTATGATTGTGCCATTTTGTTTCGTTGAGCCGATTTTTTTGACCGCCGCTTTTCTTTTGCCACGGCTGTATTCCTGCAAATAAATCCCGCCGTCTTTGTGAACTA
The DNA here is from genome assembly GCA_964367845.1 of uncultured Candidatus Saccharibacteria bacterium. Lineage (GTDB taxonomy): Bacteria > Patescibacteriota > Minisyncoccia > Phycocordibacterales > DATGWK01 > JAHFLV01. The sequence continues at coordinate 2,175 of CAYIYW010000005.1, forward strand.
TGGCGCTGACATAGACAGAAAGGGCGTTCACAACCGAGGCGCCGACTCCATGAAGACCGCCGGAAACCTTGTAGCCGTCACCGCCGAATTTTCCGCCGGCGTGAAGCGTCGTCATAATTGTCTCAAGCGCCGAGACCTTGGTTTGTTTATGAATGTCAACCGGGATGCCTCGACCGTTGTCGGTTACTCTTACACGATTGCCCGGCAAAAAAGCGATTTCAATGTCGTTTGCAAAACCGCCCATCGCTTCGTCGCGGGAATTATCAAAAATTTCGGTAACCAGATGATGGAAGCCGTCGGGGCCGGTTGTGCCAATGTACATCCCCGGCCGTCTTCTGACCGGCTCCAGACCTTCAAGAACCGAGATTTGTTCGGCGGTGTAATTATCTTTTTTCTTGGGTTTTTCCTTGGCCATGTGTTTTCTATACTTTTTTCAAAGGCGAACCGCCCTCATCGGGCGGACTGGGAGAATCAATTTAACCCTTTGTTATATGGCATATTATAGCAAAACGGTTAAGCGAGCACAATGTTTAATTGGGGAAATCTACGGCAATTTTACGGCTAATTTTAAGGCCTATTTGGGAAATAGAAAAATACATCAATATGAGCTTGACAACTTGTCAACAATATGATAAGATACTAGCGGACATTGGAGTACTCGGCACATAAGTGCCGCTCCGGTGTGGAACTCCGTTAAGGAGATTCAGATGAATGCGAACGGAATGTGGCCACGCTGGTTCAACATTCGGAACCCGCGCGTCCAGGCCATGTCTTTCGGCCTCAAGTTGTTCTTCTGCAACAAGTTCGGCATCGGCTACGGCGCGTGGGTCACGGCGCAACGCGGGGGATAGACCGCTCCGCTGGGAGAAGAGATGAGGGCTCGCATACTTTCATGCGAGCCCTTTTTGTTTGTCCAAATTTTTTAATTTAATCACCCGCCCCGCCGATTCTCATTTTGAACTGCCTGTTTGAACTGCCCGGCGAATTTCACTTTTTTCTTCCGTCCGGAAAGAAAAACTCCGGAATGGTTTTGTGAAAGTCCTTTTTTGTTTCGTAGGTTAGGCAAGACCAGAATGCAGACGGTTCAAGGTCGGTTTTGCACCCGTTTATCCTCTTTTGTAATTCGGTGATATCGGGATAGTAGTAGTCCAAATAAGAACTGATAGCCACTCTTGACCCCTTCCAATCAAGGAAATTCCCGTTAGGGTCAAGACCATTCATGTACTGGGTGTATGGATACGCTTTATAGAGTTTTTCTCTGATTTCCAGATTCGGCGGCACTTGGTCAAACGGCCCGTCAAAATAATTGTTTTCCCAGATGTTTTCCGTGCTTACGCCGACAAGAATTTTCCGCGCGAAATTTTTGTCGTCGTAATAAGCAAACTGGGTTCTTTCACCGAGATAAATATTTCCATCCGCTTTAGTTAGGACTTCGGTTACAGGACTTTCTTCATCCAAAACATAATAGAAGAAATTAGTTTTATCGTTGAAGAACAGATAAAACACTATACCCGACTCATCCCTGATTTTGGAGATTATTTCTTCTTCGGGCAGGATTTTTAGATTTTTTGGACGGTCGTATTGGATATGCGGCAATTCAAAAATAACGCTCTTGCCTTTGTAAGTAATCCTGACCCGATTATTTTCTATCGCCCCAATCAGAAGTCCGTCTTTTTCATCAAATAATTTATAATCGTTACCACTGTCAAAACTCCTTGCGTTATCGGTGCTGAAGAAAGCGAACGAGAGTTTGCCATTCCCAATGTCCGAGAATCGCAGATTTCCGGAAAGATTGGCGCCGGGAATGCGATAGTAATAATACATTTCCGTCGGATAGACGATAGCGTAATACGGAATGTTGCTCCAGACATACGCGAACACGGAATCAATGTTCGCTAAATCAACTTCGGACACGCTCCCGTTTCCAAAAAAACTGTTCAACCGAGCTGTATAGTTTGATAGGGCGACTTTAAAAGTGTCGCGGAAACTACGACTGTCAAACTCTCTGTCAACGCTTTCAATATAATTCTGATTAAACTTAACTTCAGGATTGTCAAATGGCAGAAAGGCCAAAACCGCCGTAACAATTATCACTAAAGCAATTAAGCAAAGCGTGATACGCCGCCCGATAAACAACGCTATGCGGTCGGCAATTAATTTAATATGCTTTTCTCCCATTTACATTGACACATTAGTCCGCAGTTCCGGAAGAAACCGAATTGTTGATGGACGCTGGAGCTGAAGAGGGAGAAGAAGATTTTGATGTATTTTTAGCCGGTAAAGACGGGGGTAGAGCTGGTGTTGGGACCAACGGTATGCCCTCCGCGGACGGATAACAAATGTAGCCAGCCGGTAAAGTTTGGTTTGGAACAGGGGGAGGCAAAGCTACATAAGAACCCGATTGTGAGGTGGACAAGGAAGAATCATGACTGGATGGAAATTTCCCTTTGTTAGAGTCAGAACGGGTGTGATTCGGAGGCCATGTTCTACTCACATTTTTAAAGTGTTCTCTATTCCATGTATCACTAACGGAGTAGGTGTGATTCGGAGGCCATCCGCTACTGCGTCTAGCACCGTGATTTTCCCTTTCCCAAACATCACTTATGGCGTACTCGTGGTCCGGTGGCCATGTTCTGCTCTCGACAAACCGGTGAGACGACGGCCAATCATTACTAATAAGGTAGCTATGATTCGCGGGCCATGTGATACTGCGCGAGTATTTGTGATCGTTGTCGGTCCAGATTTCGCTAATAGAGAACACATGGTCCGGTGGCCACCCGTCGCTAACAGAAGCGGTGTGACTACTTGGCCAAGTATCGCTGGCAGAGTAAGAGTGATTCGCGGGCCATGTTTCGCTACGCGCGATTAAGTGATTGTTCTCGGTCCACGTCTTGCTGATAAAGGTAGAGTGGTCTTCCGGAAACTTCATCCCTCCGGATGTTAAATTCACTCCGGCCAACTGCTTGTCTCTTGTGTTCATCCATGATGTCCCTCTGGAGCTGTTCTGGGTGAGAAACACTATACTAAAAATAACGAAAAGGATAAGCACAATGTCTATAATGTTTCTTGTTTTGTTGCTCATGGGTTAAGAAGAAGATGCTAAATAATAAACTCAACATAAATTATAGCCCATTCTTAATATTAAGTACGGTCGTGTAGAGATGATTGTCGCGTCACAAATATCCCCCACTCCCTTTGTTGAGCTTCGGGTAAACCTTTTCATACAGTTGGTTCGCCTCTTTTTTCGTCATGGTTAGGTCGGGATGGCGCAGAGTGATGTTTACAAGGACGTTGTTCTGTTCGGGAGAAGCCCCGAGTTTTTCTCGGGCAACGGGGAGCAAGTCGGCATATTTCGTTCTGGACATTATTTTTACGTTCTCAACCAAAAAAGCCATGTCGCCGAAAGCGTCTTTTATTTCCTCATTGATGTCCTCCTCGGTGTAATTTTCAGGAATACAATATGACATATCTCTGGAAATCGGCGGCATGCTTGAAACCTCCTTGAACTTTTCGGTATTTTTCATTTGGACGGCGATTCTCGGCTCATTGGAACGCAAAAATCTGACATCCGGTATTTCTTTAAGCGCCATGACTAACCGGTCCAGTCCGATGCCGGACGCCAGACCGGAATACTTGTCCGGGTCAAAACCGGCGCCCCTCAAAACTTCCGGATGAGCCAGACCCGCCTCCAGAATTTCCAGTTGAGCGCCACCCTGAGAAACATCTTTAGAGTCGCCTGATTTGCTAAGGTCCGCGTAAACTTCAATGCCTCCGAGAGTGTAGGGATGAACGGCATCGTAGATAATCGGTTTTTTATCGGGCACAACCGCCTTAAAAACCGAGGTTACCAAGCGCAATAAATCTTCTTTTGCCATCGGACTTCGGTCGCCATTTTTCTGAAGAGTCCAAATGTCCATCTGGTGAAAAACATCAAGATGTTTCGGGTCTATAACGTCACGCCGATAAACCAAACCGAGAAAAACAAAAACCGTGTTGGGAATGTCGCCCTTGAACTCATTAAAAAAATCGGCAAATGTTTTTGGGACGTTGGCTGATGTGTGTGTTCGTAAAACATGTTCTTCATCAACATATCTCGTATATGTGGATGCTCGGCCGGCGTTGTCATACGAAAATAAAAGTTTGTCAAAATTGTCCTCAACAGACACGATTGGATCGGCTCTAATAGTCCTGACCTCGCCCAAACCGGCAGTTTTGAGTTTTCCCACAACTTTGTCCACGATGATATTTAGCGCGTGGACGGGACTGCCCTCACGGGTCAAATCGGTTACGGCTAACGCCTTTTTTATCGCCTCCGGAGACGAAACCTCAAATCTCAAAAGCCCGTCGTTCGGCCGTTTGGCGTTTACGGCCAATTCGGCTTTTTTCAATGAAGATAATTTTGGCGACGATTTTTCTGACATGTTTGTTGTGATTACGATTTCATGATTACTCTTCGCGCTTTCTTTAATGGCGATCCTCGGTTTTTTACGGCTCCAAATTTAGCGTCAGCAATTTATCCCCGTCTTTTATGTAAACCTGATTCCTGCTAACCCGAAAATCCGGCATTTGCCCGCGATAAAGCGGATAAAAATTCTGGTATGTCCGCCGGTCAATTTCAACGGCATACACTTCGTCGTCAAGCGTTAAAATAATAGCATCGTCCCGAGAAGGATAGAAATCAAAAGTCCGAATTGGCGCGGTTGAACGGAAAACCAAAACCGAGCCGGTGCAATCGTTCAAATTTCGGCCAAAACCTCCCCTTGAATTGCCGTCGGAACCGATATTGGGACCAGCACCGGAACCGACGATAGAACCGCAATAATACTTTGGTGCCTCGTCATTGTCCCCCAACCACTGCCCATAAATCGTGTCACCGTCAAGCCAAATTTTGACATTTTTGCGGGTGATAGTTTCAAATGTTGTCGTGGCGTTTTTAGGCGCGGTTGTTATCGGACTTTTTGCCGAATTTTTTGTTGTCGCGGTTGAAGTCGCCATTTCCAAAAACAAAGCCAGAACTTCCTTGTACATAGAATTTTCGTGTGGAGAAGAATCTATCCGCGAAGAAGAATCCGTTTTTTTAATTTCCTCGGCCTGAATAACCTTCGGCACCAAAAGCGGGAAAAGCGATTCCACTTCCCCGCGTTCCACTTCCACCAATTTTGCCCAAGGCCAAAAATCATCATTGGCGGCCAAAACCAGATATTGGCCGGGTTTGAGTTTGCCGACCAAAATTTCCCTTTTAAAAAATCCGGAGACGCTTTTTAACTCATTGCCGACAAAAACCGATGTATTCGGCTCGGGCGTGGAAACATAAATGCCGCCGCGGATAGAAAGACCGAGAGTTTCGTCCACTGAATAGCCCGCGGAGTAAAAAACCAGAATCGGAAATCCAATCACAAAAAACAAGGCGAAAATCAGGAAATAAATCAAACGAAATTTATACGGAATCGGTTTTGGCATACTTTAGTATAAACTATGGCGAAAAATCTCAGACCTGATGTTTGGGCGTTATCCAAAATCCCATATAGCGTCCGAACATCAGCCGGGTTTGAGCGTCAAGACCGGGAATTGAGCCGAAAAACGTGATTGTTATCGGGATAAGCACCCATTGCAAAATCAGCGGGATAAATCTCCACGGACTGTGAGACGGCGGTCGTTTCGGCAAGAAACTGGTGGATATGATGGCTGAAAACACCAGACCGCACATGGCGAGAATCATCAAATTCCGAGTAACAACCGGTAAATTGTAGGAAAGAACAGTGGTATTGAAAGCCGGCCCGCCCATAATAAGCGGCAACCAACTCAAGGCGAAAATGATTATCGGATTGGTGGCCAGAGACCAGAATCCTTCAAGTTGAGTAAGAGCCACCCGAACTTTTTTTCGGAACGGAATCCGTTTGTTTTTTATCAGACCGAACAAAATATACGGCACATTTTCAACTCCCCAACCCCACCGCCGCTGTTGTTTATAGATATTTACAAGCGTCTGCCGAAAAGTCGGGGCTAAATTGGCGTCCATTGAAAGCGGAAACGAAAGCGGTGTAACCGTGTAATCACCGTCATAAGCCAAAAAAGCGTTCCAGAAAATTCGAGAGTCCTCGGAAACCATATTTTTCTGCCAGTAACCGATTTCATACAGCGCTTTGAAACTCACGGAGTGAGACGAAAAAGTGGCGATTTTCTCCGGTCGTTCCTGTTGAATCATCTGCCAAAAAGTGCCGGAAGTGGCCACAACCCGCGAAAGAGCCGGCGCGTCCCAGATATTGTTGTTGTAAAGAGGCACCGGCTGAAAAGAAGTCCTATGCGGTTTTTCGGCTGTCAGAAAATGCCAGGTAACACAGGCAAAATAATTAGGATAGACGACAGTGTCAATATCAAACGCCGAAACAATGACATCTTCGTAAGGGATTTTTCTAGCGTCAAGAATAAGTTTCCGGGACTCTTCAACGGAATAAGCGATGTTTGAACCCTTGCCGATTATTTCACCGGCGATGTTTTGCGGATGAACGATTATTAAAAAATCACCAAAAACGCTCTGATAGCGTTTTTTGGCGTCAAGAGCTTTTCGCCCAGATTCCTCCCCCGCCCGCTCTTCTGCCGCCAGCACAACAAGAAATTTCTTTTTGTCATAGCGGGACTCGGCAAGCGACTGCAAACAGTTTTCTATCACTTTGGCGTCTTCTTTGTAATAAGGAAGTAGAATTAAATGGTAAACATGCTCATATTTCGTGTTGGCCAGCATTGCCAGCCAATCAAGCGCCCGATTATGCTTGAGACGGCGCCAGTTTTGCCTTAAATAAGTTGAGAGATAAACAGTTTTTAAAAGCCAATAGAAATCAAAAATAATAATAAAAATGGCGGCATAAACCGGCGCGTAATAAGACAAAACCACGCAACCGATAAGCGAACCCCATGAAAGAGCGCCCGGCAGGATTTCAAATGCGCGATATAGTGCTCGGTCCCCGCCTGAAAGCTCGGAGGCGCGGCCAATGTGAAGAGGTTTGCGAATTGGCGCGGTTGGGTTCATGAACTAAAGGCTTAAGGTGAGTGTCTTTGTGACTGCGTGAACCTACTTTATGCGAAATTTCTAGAAAAATCCAGTTATTTCATGCTACGGCTATTTCTCCAAAAAATTAGGAATTTTTTATATACTTGTCCATCCGCCACCTCCTGCCCTTCCCTTTGTTTAGATTCTTGAAAAAAGGGGTGAGAGAATGGCAATTTGGACACAAAATCTGCAGATTCTCCTCCATGTTATTTTCTGAATTGCCATCTATATGGTCAATTTCAAGAGGAATCGCACTAGTAATAGGATGCTTCTTGTTCCATCCGCATGTTGAACACTTATTTTCAAACTTTTCTATTAAATATCGTCTTAAATGTGTGGAGATATTTCTTGCTGTTATCCCAATATTTCCATTTATTTTTCCATTTTTCCACAACTTAATCCATTCTACATATTGATAACGCATTTGGCATTTATTTGAGCAGAATTTAATTTTATGGCGAGCATTCAAGAAAATACCGCAACCCACACAAATCCTTTTTTGTTTCATATCAATTAAGAATACCACATTATTGTAGTTCAGAGTGGTCTACATATAATTGTGTGTGCGAGTCTGTTCCTATTTTAAACCTAAAATTACCATGACAAAACATTCATGAAAGCCACCTGTCAGATTTGAACTGACGCGATCCCGTTTACAAAACGGGTGCTCTACCAACTGAGCTAAGGTGGCGTTAAGGAAAAGTGGTTTCGCGTAGCGCTTGTTCGGAGTACGAGTCAGAATCCCCTGCGAGGATTCTGCTCTCCCTCTCGCCCTCGCTCTCTCGCATTGCTCGAACCGTGCCCGCTCGGGCTCCGAGAGCCTCCTCCCAAACGCTACGCAAAACCAATTAAACCACACGAACCAAAATCAAATACCTGAAAAATAATACCACTAAACTACCGATTGTCGCCGTCACGACGAAACGACATTGACCTCATGTAAGGCGAAACGGCGCTATCTCCAAAATCGCGCTTGCCACGAATTTTGGTGTTTGCTCCGTGATAATATTTGTGAGTTTTGGCTCTAAGTCGTCTAAAAAACAACTCGGCGTGATTTGGAATGTGAACCAGAAAAAGAAAGAATGCCCTTTCCGAGTGGTGATGCAAAAAACCATGAAAGCGTTTGCCGGTTGTTAGGATGACGGGGTCGCCCTTGGACAAAAGCCGGCCAACAAAGGACTGCCGACCATTTTTGATTTCCCCGGTTTTTACAAACAAGAGAAGCAAAACGCCGCCGGTTGAAACTATAAAAATGTAGAGCAACCACATGAAATTTATTGAATAGAGTTTATCGGACAAAATTTGTCAGCGAGTCAACCCGAAACGAGCAAACCGACCGATTTCAATCCGTTCGCCGAATTTCTGGATGGCGGATTCAATCATGGCGCCAATCGTCATATTCTGGTCCTTTACAAATGGCTGGTCAAGGAGTATCCGCTCGCTGAAATAGGCGTTTAATTTGCCTTCAAGAATCTTCTCTCTCATGTTTTCGGGCTTATCCTTAACTTCTTCGGCAAGAACTTCGGCGACCTTTTTCTTTGATTCGTCGTCAATATCCTCTTTTTTCAAAAACTCGGGACTAGAGGCCGCCACATGCATGGCAATATCGTAGGCCAACGCCTTGAACTCGGCATTTTTAGCGACAAAATCGGTTTCGCACATAAGCTCAACCATCGCCCCGACACTGCCCATGCCGTGAATGTAAGACGAAACCACGACGAAGCCGAGGTTGCGTCCGGATTTCTTTATGGCAATTCCCTTGCTCTGTTTCTGAAGAATAATAATAGCTTTATCCATGTCGCCACTCGCTTCCTCAAGGGCTTTGCGGCATTGCATTATTGAAATACCTGTCCTGTCTCGTAATTCCTTAATGCGATTAGTGGTGATTTCCATATGTAGGCGCTTTGTTTAAAGAACAACTATCTTGGTAATTTTTTATTATTTTTTGGCCACAGCCGAAGGGGCGGAAGACCTGCCTGCTTTATAGGCCTCAACGATTTTATTGACGATAAATTTAATGCTGGCCACGGACGCGTCATTCGCCGAAATGGCATAATCAACCGCCGTGATATCGCAGTCCGAACCGCACAGGGCGGCAACCGGAATTCCGCGAGCATTGGCTTCTTTGACCGCAATATCTTCTTTCTTGGAATCCACAACGAAAAGAGCTTTTGGCAATTCTTTCATTGGAATAAGGCCCTCAAAAAATCTCTTTAGATTTTCAATTTCCTTGTCAATAAGCATCCGCTCGCGCTTTGTGTATTTTGCGAGCTCGCCCTTCTCTTTTTGGGCAGTCAGGTCTTCAAGTTTGGCGACTCGTTTTTTGATTTGAGTAAAATTCGTGAGCGTGCCACCGATCCAGCGACCGTCAACGTAAGGCATGCCGAGAGCGAGGGCGCCGGCTTTAACCGCCACTCGGGCTTCGCCCTTGCCGCCGACAAACAAAACCGAGACACCGGCCGTGCCGAGATTTTTCATGAATTCAATAGCCCTGATGAGGGATTGACTGGTTTTTTCAAGGTCAAAAATTTCAATGCGATTTTTTACGCCGAAAATGAACGGTTTGGCCGAAGGATGACGACGCGAGCGGACAAAACCAAAATGCGCTCCTGCGTTGAAGAGTTCCAGGATAATGTCTGAATCCTTGTGTTTGATGTCAATCATTGAAGGAATTGTAAACGGTTTTGAGGCCATGCTTCAAACTATTTGTCCTAAAAGTGGCCGGAGCGGCAAAATACAGAGTGAAAACAAAAGGCGTTTTCTTTAAAAACGCTTAAGCAGTTTAGCAAAACTGGCCGAATATTGCAATCTTGCGTATAAGGCCACACATCTTGCTCATTTTGGGGTGTTTTTGGTCGGCCATCGTTTGGATAGTGATTTCATACCTTTTACTCGGCAGTCCCGACGGACTTTTCCTGCAGTGACTCAATTATCTGGTCCAAGTCACCGGCAAAAATCGCTTCAATGTTGTGCCATGACTCTTTCAGGCGATGGTCGGTGATTCTGTCCTGCAAAATGTTATAGGTTCTGATTTTTTCCGAGCGGTCGGCGGTTCCGACCAGTTCTTTTCTTTCAGCCGAGTGTTTTTTGGCTTCTTTGGCCTCATGTAGAACATCCAATTTGGCCTGCAAAATAACCATGGCCTTTTCGCGGTTCGCGGACTGACTGCGTTCCGAAGTGCACCGAACGTCCACGCCGGTCGGTTTATGGATAATCCGAACGGCGGTCTCAACTTTATTGACGTTTTGTCCGCCGGCGCCGCCCGACCGAGAAAATTCCACTTCAATATCAGCGGGGTTGATTTCAACGCTGGTCTTTTTCCGAATCGGCAAGACCGCGACCGAAGCCGTGGAGGTGTGAACACGACCGGATTTCTCCGTTGCAGGCACCCGCTGGATACGGTGCACGCCGGACTCAAAACGCAGGTCTTTATAGACCCCCTTGCCTTTAATTTCAAACGAGGCATCCTTGTAACCACCGAGAGTGTTTTTTGATTCCTCCAAAACCCGGACACTCCAGCCCCGCCGGTCGGCATATCGGCGATACATCGCGGCGATTTTTTCGGCGAAAAGCGCGGCTTCGTCGCCACCGGCGCCCGCTCGGACTTCAAAAATTATTTCGTTTGGAAATTCTTCCTCCACGGCATCCTTTGACACAATTTCTTTCATCTGCGACATCAACACCTCTTTTTGAGCCAAAATGCTGTCAATCTCGTCCTTGGCAAGCATTCCAAAAGACGGGTCTGTTGCGGCCATTTTTTTTACTTCGGCTTCCTCTTTTTCAAGCTTTGAGTATAAATCAGCCAGAAACGAGGTTTTGGAATTTTGTTTGAAACTTTCTATGTCCATTGAAGAAAGATGCTGAGCGAGACAGGAAATCTATGCTTCAGAACCCTTCTTGTTTTTGGCGGCAGTTTTGGCGGCGACTTTTGTAGCGGCTTTTGCGACAGTAACAGCAGCAGCGGCACGACGGCTTTTGAATTTCTCCACTCGGCCGGCGCTATCAAGCACTTTTTCGGTGCCGGAGTAAAAAGGATGGCACTTACTGCAAATTTCCACCCGGATGTGCTCCTTTGTTGAACCAAGCGTAAATTTATTGCCACAGGCGCATTCTACGGTCGCTTTTGGGAAATATTGGGGGTGAATGTCTTTTTTCATGATGTGGGAACAATATACCAAAAATGATTAGTTTTGCAACTTTTTG
>CAYIYW010000005.1:13525-27777 GCA_964367845.1 uncultured Candidatus Saccharibacteria bacterium
CCCCTGCAGAGGATTAATCATATTTTCCTGAATGTTTGTGGCTTTCTGCATGACGCCATCGCCGTAGAAAGCATTGGCCGGGCTGGCCCAATTGCCGCCGGCATAATATTTAAGAGCGGCGGTGCGTTCGGCGGTATACGTCCGAGAACTTGCTCCAAGGTCAGAAAGATAAATTCCCGAGGCCATGAAAGCGTCTTCAGGTTCCCAAGGGTTGGCTTTGTTTTTTCCAAGCGCGCTTTTAACCCTCGTTTGATAGGCCTCCCAAGTTGTCGGAATGAATTGCGAAGGCCCCATTGCTCCGCCCCAACCGCCCCGCCACGGACATGAAAGAGGCATCGTATCCGGGTTATAGCCAAGCTCGTTAGTTATCCGAAGAAAAGCCGCCTCGTCGTTTCTTTTTGATTTTTTGGCGGCGATATCGGCCGGCCCTGGCATTATCGCCTGCCATCTTCTGCTGACAGGGTCGCCAGGCCGATTGCAAGTGCCGACATTTTCCCCCAAATTACTTTCTTGAGTCAAAATGGCCAAAAGAAACGCCGGCCGAATTCCGACTTTGTCATAAACCTTGTTTGCAAAGGCCAGAGCGGTGCCGAAGGGAATGGCCGCCGTGTCACGCAAAGCAAAAAGAGCCGAACGAATTTCGGCCGCTCGCTTTTCGCGCTCCTTTACAACCTGCTCGTATGATTTCTCCTGATTCTTGCTGATTTTGATGAGTTCCCGCTTTTCGGCTTCGGTTTTTTCTACCGCCCGCTTTTGGCTTTCAACAGCCATTTTTGCGTCTGTCTCTTGATTTCGTTTTGCTCCCAAGGCCTCTTTTTCGGTCTCGGTTTCGTTTTTCGCCGTTCTGATTTCTTCAAACAAATCATGAAGCGACCGCTTTATGGAATCGTATGAATCCAAATCCGAAAAGAATTCCGAGAGATTTTTGTCGGAAAGAGCGACTTCGGCGACTGAAAAAGAATCCATTTCATTTGTTTTGCGGACGAGTTGCGAGAGCGACTCCTTGCCCCGGTCAATCTTATCGTTGAGTTGCCCAATGGTTTTCTCTTTCTGGATTATGTCTTTGCCTAAAGTTTGAATCGCCAGATTTTTTGCTTTGATGATAAGTTTCGCCTGCTCAATTTTGGCGGCTAAAATTTCAGCGTCGCGTTGAATTGACCCGGTCTCCTTTCGCTTTTCGTTTAGGATGTTCGTCCATTGCTGAATTTCCTGCTCGGTTTTGGCCAATTCGGCGCGAAGAGATGCTTCACGCGCCGCCACTTTATCGGCAGAAACCGTTTGAGCAAAAGCGACTCTAAAAAAAGAATTGGAGGAAATATCGCCAGCCACAAAACCGGCGATTATAAGAACAAGAAACGCCTGAACAACATTAACCTTGAAAAAACCCATGTGAATAAATATAACACAGGAATACGACCTGAATAATCGGCGAACGCAAAAACGGAACAGAGGTGTTCTGTATGGGCCAAGGGGTGCCCAAAAGAACACCTCTGTTCCGTTTTTGCGTTACTGTGCCTTTTATTTCTTCTCGCTCTTCTCGGCTTTTTCGGCTTTTGGAGCTTCGGCGGCGGTTTTCTCGTTCTTTTCACCTTTTGCTGGAGTAGCGCCTTCCGCGCCTTCTTCTTCCTTCTTACCTTTCTTCTCAACCTCAATAGCCGAGAGGTCAACAGGCGCGACTTCTTCCTCTTTTTCTTCTTTTGGCTCGGCGACAAGAGCGATAACTTCGGCCGCACCTTCCACAAGAGTTACCCCGGCCGGCATGATTAAACCACCGGCGACAATTTGGCTTTCAAAATTTACGAGCGATGAAATATCAACTTCAACTTTGGGCGGCAGGTCTTTCGGCATGGCTTCAATTTTAAGTTTATGCAGAACCCTGATGAGAATACCGCCGAGGTCTTTGACCGCCGGCGATGTCCCGACGAATTCCAGCGGCACATCAACCTTAATTTTGTGGCCTTTCTCAAATACGTAAAAATCGGCGTGGCGGGGCTGTTCAGTAATCGGGTCAAGGTCAACTTCTTGGATTAAGGCCTCCACATCGCCCTTTTCGCTTTTTAGAATGACGATTGACGATTTTCCGGCTTTCTTCCAAACCTTCAAAAAATCAGCTAACGGCACGGAAACGGGCGTTGACTTCTCTTTCTTGCCGTAAAAAACCGCGGGCATGAGCCCTTCATCTCGGATTTTATATAAATTGCCCCCGATTTTTCGGGGTTTTACTTCCAAACTAAGCATTGGGCTATTATATTCAAAGTCCTTAAAAAATCAATGGCCGAGGAGAAATTCTCAACTTATCTTATTGATTGATACCTTTCTGCCTTTCCTGGCTTTGTAAAAACAATCTGCCATAAGTTATATTGTCCATGAGCCCGCCAAGCACCACAAAAAGAGAGCAGATAATACTTCCACATTCTGTAAAATTTCTTCCCGTATCTCTGTTCTAATTTAGGCCAGTTTTGGTCGAAATTCTTAAACCAGGCCATCATTGTTTTGTCGTAATCTTTTCCGAAAGTATGCCAGTCCTCCATGACGAAAAGTCGTTCGGCGGCTTTGCCGATTTGGCCCACCGAAGGAAGCATGCCGTTCGGAAATATGTGTTTGATTATCCAATGAGCCTCTGGCTGATGAGTATTCGGGTAATCATCCCGTTGGCCCATGGTTTGAAGAAGAAAAAAACCCTCATCCTTAAGACAACGATGAGCGACTTTAAAATATTCTTTATAATTTTTGTACCCAACATGTTCAAACATTCCCAAAGATACAATGTGATCGAATTTTTCGTTTACATCTCGATAGTCTTGCAATCGTATACCCACAGGAAATCCTTCACATCTTTTTTTGGCCAATTCAACCTGTTCTTTTGACACAGTAACCCCCACAACATGCGCCCCATATTTTTCAGCAGCGAATTTTGCAAAGCTTCCCCAACCACATCCGATATCTAAAACTTTTTGGCCCGCTTTCAGATTAATTTTTCTGCAGACTAAATCAAGTTTTGCTTCCTGTGCGTCATCCAGATTACTGACACCCTTCCAATAACCGCAGGTATAAACCATCCTTTTATCCAACATAAGCTCATAGAGATCATTCCCTAAGTCATAATGCTTTTGCCCAACAATAAAAGCTCTGGATTCACTCTGCAAATTAAAAATCTTTTCGCGCAAGTAGGTTCCGATGTTTGAAATATTATATCTTACCTTTTCGTTTAAACTACCGGTCAAAGCTTTATAGAAAAATGAATCAATTTCTTTACATTCCCACCAACCGTTTATGTAGGCATCTCCCAATCCAATTAGCCCGCGTAGAGCGACAGTTCGGTAGACCCTCTCGTCCAATATAAGCATGTCCCACGGTCTGTCGCCGTTTATTTCTATGCCTGCGGATTTTAGAATTTTCTTAAAATTTTCTTTCAACATAAAACACATGCTACTACGATTATTAAATTTCAACAAACATAATTTCTTCGGTGCGATAGTCAAACACTATTCCAAGACAAGTAAATATCAGCATGGCTACCCCCGAGCAATATGCTCCTCCATGTATTCAATGGTTCCGCCGACCTTTTTGCCGGGGTTAAAAATATTTTCGGGGTCAAAAATGTTTTTGGTGTTAATAAAAAGAGAGTAAATTTTGGGCCCGAACATCTTTGCGATATACGGCGTCCGAACAATGCCGTCATTGTGTTCGGCCGTAATTGAACCGTCATAACTAAGAACAAGGTCGTAAACTTTGTCGGAAACTTCGCGAATGATGTTTCTATTGCGTTCATCCTTCATGTCCATCAAGGGAATAATATGAAAATTGCCGTTGCCGGCATGGCCGGCGATTGTGTAAAGCAGTTTATATTCATCAAGAATCGCTCTCATTTTCGGTAAAAATTCCGGTAAAAATTCCGGCCGAACGATAATATCGTCAACAAACGGCGCGGTACGCATGCCTCTAACGTGTTTGCGGAGCAGGTTGAAACTCTCGTGGCGGATTGTCCAATATTTTTCCGTTTCGGGAAGAGACCGAATCGCGCGAGTTTTGAGTTTGAAATGTCCGATTTTTGATTTGAGAGCCGACATCTGTTTGTTGACCGTCGTTTCGTCGTCGCCGGCAAATTCCACAAGAAGAATCATTTTCGGTATTCCGCCGGTAAGCATCATAAAAACCTCCGGAATAAAGCCAAAAATGAGTTTGAAAAAACTGGCCGTGTTCATGCTTTTGAGCATCTCCGGCAAAAAACGGACGGCCATTTTAATCGTCCGGTCGTCATACGACTCAAGACTTTCGGGCTTGAATTCAAGAATTTCATTGACTAAATTCCCCAGTTTTGAAAGATTCGGCATAAAAATCACAAAAAGTTTGGAGACCTTTTTGACCGGCGCAAGTTTAATTTTTGCTTCGGTTACAATGCCAAGCGTTCCCTGCGAACCGACAATCAGTTTCGTGAGGTCAAAAGTTTCGCCGTCCCAAACATTCCAAAGGTAATAACCGGCGGAATTTTTTGATACCTTCGGTTTGGCGGCGTCAATATCTTTTTGATTTTGAGTAATGAGCTCAAAAATTTGTTTGTATAAATTGCCCTCAAAGGTCGTTGACGCCATTTTCACTTCAAGCTCGGTTTTAGAAAGCGGTTTTACCGTGTACTCATTGCCGTCGGCGAAAACCACCTTGAGTTCTTTGACATAATTTTCCATCTTGCCGTATTGAAGCGTTTTTTCGCCGGCGGCGTTGTTGGCAATCATCCCGCCCAAAGCGCAAAGATTTTTTGAGGCGGTGTAGCAAGGCAAAATTGAACCCAGTTTAAGCGTCTCAACTTCAAAATCTCGGTAAAAAGTGCCGGGAAGAACCAGCGCCTCGTCTTTTGAGAGTGATTTTATTCCGTGCAAATGTCTCGTAACGTCAACGATTATTGACTCATTGAGAGAACCGCCCGACATGCAAGTGCCGGCGGAGCGGGCGGTAATTGAAAGCGTTTCGTTTTTGACTCTCGGCGCTTCGCCGCCAAACTTTTTATCTGTGTTCTCGGTCGTTTTTTTGTCCGTCATTTTTTTCTCGCCAATGAATTTCACAAGCGCCTTAATATCTTCGGCGTCTTTCGGAAAAACCACGAGCCGAGGCCGAACCTCAAAAAGACTGGCGTCGCGGCTGTAATTTGCGAGAGTGGTGTCGTCGTCTTCAACTTCACCCTTAAAAAACTCCTTTATTTCATCCTTGAGAGCCATTTCTGAAATTTAGAAAATTAAAAAGTTGATTAAAAAAAATGATTAAAAAATTTACGGTGCCGAGCCCGCGGTTTTTTACAGCATCTTGTTAAAAACCCGCAGTTTGCCGTCAACGACTTTTTCCATGGCGACAATGGCGCTTTTTAGAATTTTGTACGGCGCAACTTCGTCGGGATTTTCCTGAAGAGAAAGTTTCAAGGCGTCTCTATAGGCGACCCGGAGTTCGGTATTGATGTGAACGACGGCAATGCCTGCGTCAATCGCCGCGGAAAAATCGTCAGCCGAATTTCCCGAACCGCCGTGAAGGACTAACGGCACGCCGGCGGCATCGCGAATGGCTTTTATCCGCTCAATGTTAAGCTTGGGGTCAATCCCGCTTCGTAGCATGCCGTGGAAATTCCCCACCGCCGGAGCCAACAAGTCAACGCCTGTTCGGGTCACAAATTCTTTGGCTTGTTCGGGAGAAGTCAGCGCGCCCTCGGACAAATCAACGCCTTCCGGAATTGCGTCAAGTAACTTTGACGATTGACCAATAAAGCCGAGTTCTCCTTCAACCAAAACATCTTGGCCCGCGTTCCGAGCGTACTCAACACATTCGCGGGTCTCCGAAATATTTTCTTCAAAAGACAGTTTCGCGCCGTCAAAAATCACTGAGTCAAAACCGGCGTCAATCGCCTCCTTAGCTTTTTCAACGGAATATGTATGGTCGGCATTCAGAAAAATCGGGTGGCCGTAATCTTCCCGCAAACTTTTTACGAGCACAACTGCCTGTCTGACACCGATAAAGTCCCTCTCGCCCTCGGAAACCCCGATAATTACCGGCATTTTGAGTTTTTGGGCGGCGTGGAAAATTGCCCACAGGCCTTCAATGTTTGAGATATTAAAATGACCGATAGCGGTTTTGTTTATCTCCGCGTCTTGAATGTATTCGGGAAGAGTTTTCATGCTGATATTGTAACATGCAGAGATGTGCCGTAATTGCTATAATTTATTACATGAAACAATTTGACTTTCTCGCCATCGGCGACATTATGACTGACGCTTTTATCCGCCTAAAAGACGCCTCGGTGCACTGCGACATAAACCGCGAAAAGTGTGAGCTTTGCATGCCCTTCGCCGAAAAAATTCCTTTTGAATTCGTGAAGGTTGTGAGAGCGGTCGGCAATGGACCAAACGCCGCTGTTTCGGCCGCCCGGCTTGGGCTTAATTCGGCCATGATGACCGATATCGGCAACGATGAAAACGGCCGAGAATGCGTAACGGAGTTAAAGAAAAACAAGGTTTCGGCAAAATTCGTCACGAGACATAAAAATAAAAAAACGAATTATCACTATGTTTTGTGGTTTGAAGACGAACGGACAATCCTCGTGAAGCACGAGGCCTTCCCTTACAAATTTTCTCCGCCAAGAAAAAACCCGCGTTGGGTTTACATTACTTCTCTCGGTGGCGACTCTTTGCCTTATCAGCTTGAAATCGCCAAGTGGCTTGAAGAAAATCCGGACATTAGAATGGCTTTTCAGCCCGGTACTTTTCAGATGAATGCTGGCTATGAAAAACTTATCGTATTTTACAGGCGGGCAGAGATATTTTTCTGCAATGTAGAGGAAGCAAAACGGATTCTCAAAAAAACGGGTGAAATAAAAGAGTTGCTTGTCGGCATACATGAACTCGGACCAAAAATTGTGGTGATAACCGACGGGCCGAAAGGCGCTTACGCCTACGACGGCGCTGATTTTTGGTTTATGCCGCCCTACCCTGACCCAAAACCGCCTTACGAGCGCACCGGCGCCGGCGACGCTTTCTCCTCAACATTTACTGTGGCGCTCGCCTTGGGTAAAAATCTTGCGGAAGCCCTGATGTGGTCGCCGATAAACTCTATGTCGGTCGTTCAGGATATCGGCTCTCAAAAAGGTCTTCTGACTCGCGAAAAACTTGAGGAATATTTGAAAAACGCGCCGACAGATTACGCGCCGAGGAAAATATAGGAAGAGAGATATAAAAAGAGGGCCCAGCGTGTGTAACGCCGGGCCCCGTGCTTATGTTTGATGCGATTCCTTTCCGAGCATCGGTTCAGCCGAGAAGGTCACCGTCCTCCCTGTCGTCGCCTCCACCGTCCTCGTCGTTGTTGCGACTGTCTTTTTGCAGGAGCAATCGCTGAAAAGCGTCTCTCTCCCGTCGCGTGGCTTCAAGGTCAAGAAGAAGGCTCTTCATCTCCAGGCGAAGGTCATCCAAGGTTGCCTGAAGCCGCAAGAGCGATTTCCAAGTCTCGGTACAGAAGCCGCGAATTTGCTTTCCGTCCATGAAAAATCTCCTTGTTCCTTGCGCGAAAAACGAGTGTCAAATAACGCCACGCACGGTACCTATCCGAGCGGAATGATACAGTATGCGGGTAATTTTGTCAAGCTCGTCGTGCAATTTTATTTCCTCTGCATAACCCTCTTAACCGCCTTTTTTATCGCCTCCACTCCCAGGCCATAATGTTCAATGAGTTCTTCGGGCTTGCCGGATTGGCCAAACAAGTCATTAACGCCGATAAATTCAATGGGCACGGGATAGTTTTTGGCCAGGCATTCGGCGACTGCGCTACCCATACCTCCGCAAATTTGATGTTCCTCAACTGTAACAACCGCGCCGGTTTTTCTTGCCTGCTCAACTATCGTTTTTTCATCAAGGGGTTTAATCGTGGAAAGATTTAGAACATTTACGCTGATGCTGTCTTTCTCAAGGTCACGCGCCGCGACAAGGGCCCGGTGAACCAAAGCGCCGGTTGCGACTATTAAAACATCGGGTTTTTTGACCGGCATAGATTCGCCGCCGGACTTTTCAGATTGCCAAAAAAGCTCCGCCTTTCCTATTTCAAACGGCGTTTCTTCCGTGGTCATAACGGGAGTTTTTTCACGAGCCAGACGGATATAGACCGGCGTGTCAGTTTTGGCCGCCTCCATCGTCGCTTTTTTTGCCTCAACGGCGTCGCAAGGCGAAATCACCACCATCCGGGGAATAACTCGGGTAATTCCAATGTCCTCAATCGCCTGGTGAGTGCCGCCGTCCGGGCCGACGGAAATGCCGGCGTGCGAACCGGCGATTTTCACCGGCCGGTCGTTGTAGCAAATCGTGGTCCGAATCTGCTCCCAGTTGCGGCCGGGCGAAAATATGGCGTATGAAGTAATGAAAGGAATTTTGCCCATGGCGGCCATGCCGGAAGCGACCGAAGCAAGGTTTTGCTCGGCGACGCCCATTTCAACAAATCGCTCCGGAAACTTTTTGGCAAATAAATGGGTCTGGGTGGATTCAGTCAGGTCGGCGCAGAGAGCGACAACCCGCTCGTCGGCCTCGCCGGCGGCCAAAAGTCCCTCGCCATAACCTTTTCGGATAGGTATTTGTTCCACGTCAGCGGTGAAAAGTTTTTGGTTGAGGTTGGGGGAAAGCATGTTGACATTTTAATATGTTTTGGATTAAAATAACAGAGCTTCGGGGAAACCCGCGACTCCCGCAAGGGAGTAACATCAGGATAAAAAGAGCTTTCCAAAGGCTTTTTTTATTTTTTTACAATCAATTTCACCGATTTTCCCCATTCTCGTAGTCAATCTCTTTGAATCAAAAACTCTGGTTTGGCTTAAAATCACAGAGGTTTGGACTCCTTTTACCATAACAGGAACATACCAACCTTCTACTTTCTGTTTCTGGGTAGATGCGGGCATTCCAAGAAACAAGTTTTTTGATAACTTTTTAAATATAAAGACAGGCCTGGAAAAATATTTGCTCTTACCACTTATTTCACCGCCAATATTTTCCCCTATACTGCACCACCAAATTTCGCTCTCGTTGAATAATTGCGAAGCAGATTCAGAATAATGTAATCTTTCTTTTAGCGAGATCCATTGAACAAACTTCTTTATAACATCCATTTCCCCGAGATTATAGCCACGAGGAATCAGAAATACCTAAAGAAAAACTAAAATAAATTACTGTTGCTTGACACCTTTGCCGAGGATTTTGAAATTTAGGTCTTGTGGCTTAATTAACATTTATAAGACATCGGATGATCAACGGCCACTGTTTAATTTACCTGTAAACAAATTTTTTATTCGTGTTCGCTCCTAATCTTTCCGCCCAAAGTCCGAAGCGCGTTCAACGCCATCTCGGCCTCTTCTTTATTCGGCGGTTTGCCGTGCCATTCAAATTTTCTCTCAAATTCCGGCACTCCTTTACCGGGAATCGTTCTGGCAATTATCACCGACGGCTTTTCAAAGACCGCTTTAGCTCGGCCGACCGCGTCCACGATTTCCTCAAAATTATGACCGTCAATTTCCTGAACATGCCAATTCCAAGCCCCCCATTTTTCGGCCAGTGGCTCAAGCGGCATGACATCTTCGGTGAAACCGTCAATTTGAATGTTGTTGCGGTCAACAACCGCGATTAAATTCCGCAACTGATTTTTGCCGGCCAGCATCGCCGCCTCCCACATCTGACCGCAGTCATGCTCGCCGTCACTTAAAAGAGCGAAAATTGTGCGCTGACTTGAAACGCCGTTATCAATTCTGTCGGCAAGCGCCATACCGACGGCTTGAGACAGACCGGAGCCAAGCGGACCGGAGCTCGTCTCAAGCATGGAAAGGTATTCGCGATGAGGATGGCCTTGGAGCCGAGTGCCGAATTTACGCAAGGTCTGAAGTTCCGCCAGTGAAAAATAACCGGCATGAGCCATTGTGGCGTAAAGAACCGGACAAATGTGGCCGTTTGAGAGAACGACTCGGTCGCGTTCCTCCCAATCGGGCCGTTTTGGGTCGTGATTTAAGACATGAAAAAAGAGGGCGGTAAAAATGTCAGCCATGCCGAGCGGCCCGGCCGTGTGGCCCGAACCGGCCTCAAGAAGCATTTTGATGATTGACTGGCGAATTTCGTTCGCTTTGATTTCCAGCTCTTTTATTTTTTTGTCAGTTAGTTCAATCACATAATTCAATTATGAATTTTCGGCGGACGCGCTATCAATTTTTCGCAAATCGCCGGCCGCAGGCCCATTTCCCGCGCTGCCATTTCCCGCAATCTCAAAAAATTTTTCAATTGTAACGGCGACATCCTCGCTTTCAAAAAGAGCCGAACCGACGACGAGTCGATTGGCGCCGGCCTCAATGAGCTTTGTTGCGGTCTCCAAATTCACTCCCCCGTCAACGCTAATTGTAACGTTCGGCCGAGTAGCCCGCAAACCGGAAATTTTGTCGTAAACCCTCTCGTCAAACAATTGGCCTTGGAAACCGATTTTCGCTATACCCATGAATTGAACAAAATCAACAGGCCCCGTTCCCGGTTCGCAATCCAAAACCGACTCAAGTTTTTCATTCGGCGTGTCGGGGTTGATGGCAACGCCGATTTCGGTGTACAAAAAAGAATCTTTGGCCGGCAACATGCTCTTGATTTTCGCAAAGACGGCTTTAAGGTCGTTGCTCTTGCCGTCCTTCGCGCCATTAGCTGACTGGCCATAGACTGACTCAATGTGAATAATGAGCCGTTTTGCGCCAGCCGTAATCCAATCCGACACAATCGCCTCGGGATTGGAAACCATGAGGTCGGCTTCAAAATCAAGCTCTTCCCAGTACGGAAAAGCGTCCTCTTCTTTGAGAATCCGCCCGAAATCCGGGTCGGGTTTTTTGATATACGGCCATGATTTATTCGGCACAAACCCGCCGTCCATGACATCTATTTGCACCAGAGGAACAAAGCCAGAAACTAGAGACATTTTCTCGCGAAGGTCTCCGAAACTTTTTGGCATTATGGCCGGGATTATTTCAATCATCAGGGTTTTTTGCCTTTTAGAAATTGCTTAAAAAAAATCCAGCCGAAATTCAGGTTAAGTGTGGCGTTTAAGCTTTTGTCTCGTCTTTTATCTCATCAATTTTCTTGAGCCGTCGGATGTGGCGTTCGTCTTCGCTGAAAGGAATGGTGAGAAAAGTTTTAACGGCTTCTTTCGCGTCTATTTCTGAAATGAATCTGGCGCCGAGGGAGAGGATGTTTGCGTCGTTGTGTTCGCGGGCAGTTTTGACTTCCAACGGCACTCGGCGGTCGGAGTCCGGACGATATTGGCCGTTAAAAACCATCGCTCTCACGTGATGAAAACGATTCGCCGTTATGGCCTCGCCTTGGCCGGAACCGCCGATGATTATGCCCTGTTTGACCCCGTCACTTTCGGAAATTTCTTTAGCAAGAGGAATTATGTAATCGGGATAATCGTCCTCGGCGTCAAATTCCCGCGCGCCGAAATCTTTTACTTCGTAGTCAAGGTCGCGCAAAAAAGGAATCAGCTCCTGCTTGAGTTCAAAACCGGCGTGGTCGGAGGCGATGAGGATTGTTTGCATATTGATAGAATTTTAAGAGAGATTTATCTTGTGAACTTGAAAGTGGAAAGAATTTGATTTGAGACCTTGCTGGTTGTTGGATCAATTTGTACCTCTATCTCATAGATATCATTTCCATGCTGCCAATAGACTTGTGACGACCAATCATTCGCTTGCTTTACTGCAAACCATTCATATGTTTGATACCAATAGGCCTGTTGACCAGCAACATTTACCATTTTCACAAATTTTCTTATTGTATTTCCATTTTGATCCGTCTTAGCTAAGAGGTTTAAATATTGAGACAAATCTTTCGCTGATGCATAGTAACTTCCAAGCCGGTCTGAACCTAAGGCGGCAATATCGAACGAAATTCCATCTGTATCGTCATTTTTTGTGATACTAAATATTTCAGCTTGACTAGTTGCCTCTCTCTCTTCTCCTGCTCCTGGCATTTTTACGCTCCAACCGTCTGATGGATATTTGATTTCAAACCCCTTGTCGTTTCTATAAGTTTTCCAATCAGATATTTTATTATAAGTTTGGCCTGATGGAATGGGGCTATTTGAAACTGTATTAATAGCTGTTTCGGACTTATTTTTTGAATAATAAATACCTCCCCCAATTGCGAGCACCGCGATTATTGCGATAACCAATGGAATGACAAAACCTTTTTGTAAATTTTTCATTATTTTAAATTATAGGACTTATATACATAATAACACCAAAATCATATCGGGAACTTGACTTATGCCAAGCGCTTAATATACACTATGAGCACAAATGGCTTCGGCCCTCCCCGCAAGGGGTCAAAAGAGAAAGTGTCTTATTTCAGAAATGAGGTAAGACACTTTTTCATTTCTATAAAATCAGTTTTTTTGGCGAAACCGATATGATATTTCAATCTTTTACTGTCAATGAGTCTTAGTTGAGACAAAATCGCTGTAGTAAAATATGTTCCTTTATACGAGAATCGAAAATAATAATTCCCTTTCTTGTCTTTTTTTGTTGTTGGTATTCCCCAAAAGATTTCATTGTTAAATTTTTTGACGATAACAACCGGCCTTAGAAACTCACCGCCCTTTCCATCCTGTTCAAAACCGATATTCACGCCGAGCGATACAAACCAGACCTCACGTTCGTGAAAAAAAGGACGAATCGTGTTTTTGTGTAAATCACTTTTTTGCGTATGCCATTCAAGGAAATTTTTATCCACATTTGCACAGTAGCAAATAGAAATAAATTATTTATTAATTTTTAGAAAGGCGACATTAATTAAATTTCCAAAGAATTATTATTTAACATACCCCCCCGTCTTCACCACATGCTCCACCAACGTATATGCATACCCCATCTCATTGTCATACCAAGCCAAGACCTTCACCAGATTACCGCCAACGACCCGAGTGAAAGCCAAATCAGCGATTGAGGCGTGGTGATTGCCGATAATGTCGGAGGAAACAAGGTCTTCTTCCGTTACGGCAAAAATATCTTTCCAGCGTTTTTCGCCCGCCGCCTTCGTGAGAATTGAGTTGACTTCCTCAACGGTCGTGTTTCTCTTGGCGATAAATGTAATGTCGGCAATCGAGCCGACAACCACAGGCACCCGAATTGAGATGCCGTCAAACTTGCCTTCAAGAGCCGTCAGAGCTTTCGTTACGGCAATGGCCGCGCCGGTTGACGACGGCACAATGTTTTGAGCCGCCGCTCGTCCCTCGCGCAAGTCCTTTTTGTTTGGGCCGTCAACAAGAGATTGACTGGCGGTGTAGCCGTGGACGGTGTTCAGAACGGCTTTTTCAATGCCGATTGTTTCGTCAAGAATGGCCATAACCGGACTGCCGGCGTTCGTGGTGCACGAAGCGTTTGAGCTGATGTCGCAGATTTTGAGTTTTTCTTCATTTATTCCCAAAAGAACGGTGGCGCCGTATAAACCGGCGGGCGGTTCGTCTTTAACAGGCGCGGTGATGACCACTCGTTTTGCGCCGGCGTCCAAATGGGCTCGCGATTTTTCATAGGTTGCATAAAAGCCGGTCGCCTCAACGACGACATCAATTCCCAATGCTTTCCAAGGTAATTTGGCTGGTTCCTTCTCGCTCAAATAAACAATTTTTTTGCCGTTAATAAAAATTGAATTACGGTCGTCAGAAACCTCAATATCAAAGTCGACGCGACCGTAAACAGTGTCGTATTTTAGAAGATACACGATGCTTTCCACACTGCCGAGGTCGTTTATGGCGACTATTTCAATTTCCTTTCGTTCACGGGCGATTTTCACAAACGCTCGGCCGATTCTGCCCGCACCATTTAGAGCAACTTTGATTGGTTTCATGCCAAAGACAGGGTTAGTGGTAATGGATTAAGTATAGCAAATTAAAATCACAATCAAGCGCCCCGCGCGCGCGAAAAATATATTAAGGGTTCGCTTAGCGGCCGTATAGAATCCGTTTAGAAACCGTTCAAGAGTCGTTTAGAGGCCGTTCAGAGGTCGTTCAGAGGTCGTTCAAAAAAGTAATCGTGTCCCCCGCCGATAGTTTCGTCTTGTCCGAAAACCCGGCAGACACTTCCAAAACATATTTTGCCGATTCAATTGACGCAAAGGTCTTAGGAAAGCTTTCCGGCAAAACGTTGGCCTCAATATGGACGATTTTCTTTTGTTCATTTATCCAAATAATATCAATCGGGAAAAGCATGTCGGCCATCCAGAAAC
>CAYIYW010000006.1:0-27394 GCA_964367845.1 uncultured Candidatus Saccharibacteria bacterium
AGCACAAGAAAAACAAGCGACTATACTTAAGATGAGTAATCGGGCAGAATATAACGATGATAAAAATTCTGAAGGCAAACGGCCAGTCCGAAGCATTTGACCCGGACAAACTTGAGAAGTCGCTCTCGCGTTCAAAGGCCACGCCGGACGTAATTGCCAAAATAATTGCTCATGTCCAGAAAGAAATTACCGACGGGACGACTACGGCACAAATTTATAAACACGCCTTTTTCCTCCTGCATAAGACCCAAATGTCGGCGGCTCGCCGCTATGCCCTGCGTCGGGCCGTTATGAATCTCGGGCCGTCTGGTTTTCCATTTGAGAAATATGTTGCGGAAATTCTAAAAAGTCAGGGTTACACGACGGAAACAGACCAAGTAGTTCAAGGCGGCTGTGTTAAACACGAAATTGATGTCGTTGCATGGAATGACAGTAAACTCATCATGGTTGAAGCCAAATTCCACAATGACCAGGGTCTAAAAACCGATTTAAAAGTCGCTTTATATGTTAAAGCCCGTTTTGACGATTTGTCGGACGCAACTTATTTTTACGGAAACAAGCGCAGAACCGTCAGCGAGTCGTGGCTGGTTACCAATACCAAGTTCACGACCACCGCCATTGAATACGGGTTGTGCAAAGGACTGGTGATGATTGGTTGGAATTATCCCGGAAAAACCAATCTTCAATCATTGATTGAGGACGGCGACCTGATGCCCCTGACCAGTTTAACGGAAATCAATCAAGCCGAACTCAAATTGCTTTTTGAGCAAGGTGTGGTTTTGTGTAAACAAGCCCGCGGCAATGTTTCACTGCTCATTGACGCCGGACTCCACAGAGAGCGCGCCCAAAAAATCGTTGACGAAATCGCCATGCTCTAATAGCCGGGCGAACCGGAATTCCAAATCAAATGCCTTTCCCGACAAAAAAAAGAAAATGGTATCTTTTTGACCCGACTGCAAAAGAGCCGTTCAAAATAAGCCGAACAAAAATTGAACTCTTTACTCAATGCAAGCGATGCTTTTATCTTGACACTCGGCTGGGGGTCCCGCGTCCCAAAGGCCCGCCTTTTGCTCTAAACAGCGCCGTTGACACTCTGCTCAAAAAAGAATTTGACATTCATCGGGCCAATAAAACCGCTCATCCGCTCATGAAGGTTTACGGCATTGACGCCGTGCCGTTTGCTCATGAAAAAATTGAAGAGTGGCGTGATGCTCTCAGGCGCGGGGTCTCAACTCTGCATAAACCGACGAATCTTTTTGTCCGCGGCGGCATTGATGATGTTTGGGCGAGTCCGAAAGGCGAGTTATTCATAGTTGATTATAAGGCCACCAGCAAAGACGGTCAGATTACGCTTGATGACGAGTGGAAAATTCAATACAAACGCCAAATGGAAATATACCAATGGCTTTTTCGGCAAAATGGATTCAAGGTTTCGGCTACCGGTTATTTTGTCTATGTGAACGGGAAAACCGACCGAAAATCCTTTGACGGCAAATTGGAGTTTGATGTGGCGGTTATTCCGTATAAGGGCTCCGACAAATGGATTGATAAAACCCTGAAATCCATCAAGGAATGTCTGATGCAAAATAAAATACCGTCCGCCGGCGACGATTGTGAATTTTGTTCGTATATAGAACTCGTGGAAACGGAAGTTGCGCCAGGAACATCTGCCAAATCAAAAACTGTAAACAAAGGTGCAGACAAGAGCGCGGGCGCCCGGAAAAAAACCGGTGACGCAAATCAAAATTTGTTCTAGCAAATAATCAATTATGACCCCGGAGAATTCGACACCAGTTGATGATATGGCCACCCGCCGCGAGCTCATGAAAAAAATCAAGGACGAGGTCGTGAATCTTGAAGGGTCGCCACTCTATAAAGAAAGAATCGCGAACGGCGCGCATCCCGTGATCGGCGAGGGCGACCATTTCGCCAAAATCATGTTTGTCGGCGAGGCCCCCGGCAAAAACGAGTCCGAAACCGGTCGGCCATTTTGTGGCGCCTCCGGAAGAATTCTGGATGAATTGTTGGCGTCCCTCGGCGTTGCTCGCAAATCGGTCTATGTAACAAATGTCGTAAAAGACCGACCGACACAAAACCGCGACCCGTTACCGGATGAAATCGCTCTTTATGCGCCATTCTTGGTTAGGCAAATCGGCATAATCCAACCGAAAGTAATCGCCACCTTGGGCCGGTTCTCAATGGATTATATTATGAAAAAGTTTGGCCTGGAATTTGAGCTCGGGCCAATTTCAAAAATTCACGGAAAAGTATTTAAGGCAGACGCGCCATTCGGCCGAATAAAAATCGTGCCGTTGTATCATCCGGCAGTCGCTCTTTACAACGGCGGAACCAAAAATGTTCTTCTGGAGGATTTTAAGGTTCTGACAACTCTTGTATAATGAGCCGATGACATCGTCTGAAATTAGAAAGCGGTTTCTGATCTTTTTTGAGAAACGGGGACATGCAATTATCCCCTCGGCTTCATTGGTGCCGGAGAACGACCCGACCGTGCTCTTCAACACCGCCGGTATGCAACCACTTGTGCCATTTTTAATGGGCAACAAACATTCGCAGGGCGATAAATTAGTAAATATTCAAAAATGTGTTCGCACCACAGATATTGACGATGTCGGCGACAGAACTCACGCCACCTTTTTTGAAATGCTCGGAAACTGGTCGCTTGGTTCCTATTTCAAGGAAGAGGCGATTCGCTGGAGTTTTGAATTTTTGACGTCAAAATCAGACGGTCTCGGACTTGACCCGACTCGGCTTTATATAACCGTATTCGGAGGCAACGAAAAAGTGCCAAAGGACGAGGAAACCACTGAAATTTGGAAGAGCGTCGGCGTGCCTCAAGACAAGATTTTCTACAAAGGGGTTGACTCAAATTGGTGGCCGGCGGTTAAAGGAAAGGATGTCTGGACTGGTCCAACCGGTCCCTGCACCGAAATGTTTTATGATGTCTCGGGAACAGTCGGCGACATTAAGGGCATTGAGGAATTTGATAAAGCCGATGAGGAGCAGAGAATTATTGAGGTTTGGAACGATGTTTTTATGGAATACGAAAAGAAGGAAGGGGCGATAGTCGGGAAGTTGGAACAGAGAAACGTTGACACCGGCGCCGGGCTTGAACGGCTGGCCATGGTTATGCAAAATGTTGACAGTATATTTGAGACCGATTTATTTCTGCCGATTATTCAGAAGATTTATGAGCTATCGGGATTAGAAAATTCAAAGGATAATCCAAATGAGGACCCTGCCGTCAGAATTCTTGCTGACCACGTCAGAACAAGCGTCTTCCTCATCGCAGACGGCGTTATTCCATCAAACACCGACCGAGGATATGTGTTAAGGCGACTTGTCCGGCGGGCAGTGCGATTTGCCGACAAACTCGGCTTGGCTTTGGGCGATATTGCAAAATTGTCTGCGGTCGTTCCCCAAATTTACAACCATGCGCATGACAACATCTGGAATGATTTTGACCGTATCCAAAACATTCTCGCCGGAGAAGAGCAGAAATTCAGAAAGACGCTGTCTGCCGGAATCAAGGAAATCCCCCAAAAAGCCGTGGATAATGCCATTACCGGCGAAATTGCTTTTAATTTATCGTCAGTGTTCGGTATCCCGCCCGATGTTACCGCAGATGAAGCCAAGTCGTTAGGCATCAAAGTAAAAGGGAATTATGAACAGGATTTTCTGGACGCTCAAAAAAGACATCAAGAACTGTCAAGAATCGGTTCAGGCCAAAAGTTCAAAGGCGGACTGGCCGATACCAGTGAAAAATCGCTCAAGTATCACACGGCGACACATCTTTTGAACTCGGCGTTAAAAGCGGTGCTTGGCCCGCAAGTGAATCAAAAAGGAAGTAACATCACGCCGGAACGCTTGAGGTTTGATTTTACCCACGACAAAAAACTTACCACCGAGCAAATTAAACATGTTGAAAAACTGGTCAATGGAAAGATAAAGGAAAATCTGACAGTTTTCTGCGAGGAAATGCCTCTTGAAAAAGCGAAGAGTATCGGCGCGATAGGAGTTTTTGACGGAAAATATGCCGACGCGGTGAAGGTCTACTCAATCGCCGACATAAAAACCGGCGCTGTTTTTAGTCGCGAGATTTGCGGCGGGCCTCATGTTGAGAAAACCGGCGTACTCGGCGATTTCAGGATTGTCAAAGAGGAGGCCGTCTCAGCCGGAGTGAGGAGAATAAAAGCTGTGCTCAATTAGAGCAGTGCACTCTGCTATAATATCTTAAATGCACATGTCGTCATTTATCGGTTCTTCAAAAGAGCATGATTTGGTCCTTAATATCGGCAGTGGCAGTGTCTACGGAGCGATTGTTGAATTTCAAAAGTCCGCACCGCCGAAAATTCTGTTCACACATGAGTCCCGATTGCCGCTCAAATCAAACGTCGCGGCGGACAATCTGATTTCGCACATGTTGGACGCTCTGCACTCGGTGGTGATTGGCCTCGGGCGCCAGCATAAAAAAAGAATCCGACGGGCTCACGTTGTTCTTGCTTCACCATGGTTTTCTTCGTTTTCCAAAGTCCTCTCAATAAAGGAGCAGTCGCCGTTTGTCGTTACAGACAAAACGATTGAAAAACTCGCAGTTGAGCATATCAATTCGGTTTCCAAGGATGTTATCGCGAGCAGTTCGTCAATCATTGAAAAGGCCCTGTCCGACATACGACTGAACGGCTACGAAACCAAGGAGCCGTACGGTAAGTCGGCAAAGACCTTGGATGTTTCGGTCTATGCAAGCGCCGCGCCGAAAGAGACAAACAAAAAGATTGAATCAAAAATATACCAAGTAATTCATCCGGGTTCAATTTCATTTCACACCTTTCCGTTTGTGGCATGGAATGTCCTTCGGTCTTTATTCGCGCCCAAAGATGATTTCATTTTTGTGAATATCGGCGGTGAATTAAGCGATGTTTTTATCGTTCGCAGGAATTCAATCCGCGCCTTCGCCTCATTTCCGATCGGCCGAAACCATTTGACCAGAAAGGCCGCTCTTCATTTTGAAACCCAGCCCGAGCTTGCTTCCACCATTGTTAATCTTTACACAAACGACACGGCCGAAACAGCGTTGCGGGAAAAAATCAAAACCCTTGTCAACGCTTTTGGGGAGGAATGGAACCACGGCTTTTTGCGTGCCATCAAGGAAATGGAGGCCACACAAGATTATTTCCTCCCGCAACGGGCCTTTTTTGTTTCCACTCCCAATACATCGGTGATATTTTGTGATATAATCGGCAAGCAGATTCCAAATGTTACCCCACTGTCTCGAGAAAACCTTTCTCAATTTGTCGGGTTTGACAGCGGTGAGTCGCCGAGCGTGCCGATTATTTTGGAAGCAATTTATATAAACGGTCATTTTTCGGAAATTGAGACCGTTTACAAACAAGAGCAAACTCCTGTAAAATAAAAACGATGAAAAAAATATTTTTGCAGGATGTCGTGCCTTCGGGAAAGCGTTCCATCCGCAATATTCCTTTGCCCAACAACAAGTCCGGACCGGCGACAAAGGATGCACAGGTGAATGAAACGAGAACCGGAAAAAATTCACCGAAAAAACCGTCAAACCGCCCGAGGTCAAACAGAAATTTTGGCAATCTCGGCATTTGGGTTATCGCTCTGATTGTGATTGTCGGGCTTGGCTATGCCGGTTCTTTTTTGTTTGTCTCGGCCACGGTCACCGTCATTCCAAAAGAAATTAATGTCGCCATGAACCTAACCGGCACGGCATTTCTTGAGCCGGCAGGGGAGGAACTGGGCTTCACAATCGCGACCCTTAGCCGAGAAAGCAGCAAGATAATTCCGGCCAGCGGTGAAGAGAAGGTTGAGCGAAAGGCCAGCGGGAAAATTATTATCTATAACAATAACGGCAAGGCCGCGCAGAAACTTGTCGCCAATACCCGTTTTGAAACGCCGAATGGTTTGATTTTCAGAATTCAGGAATCGGTTTTGGTGCCCGGACAAAAAACCGTGAACAGTGTTGTTATTCCTGGAAGCGCGACGGCAACCATTTACGCCGACCAGCCGGGCGAGAAGTATAATGTGGGTCTCTCTGATTTCACCATTCCCGGTTTTAAGAGCGATTCTCGCTTCACAAAAATCATTGCAAAATCCGACCCGAAGTTTCCCATCAAGGGCGGTTTGATTGGAACCGTTAAAAAAATAGCTCCGGCGGATGCGGCGTCAGCGAAGCTCTCAATTGAAACCCAGCTCAAGAGCGAACTCCGAGAAGATCTGGAGTCGCAAATTCCGGACTCGCATATCCTATTCAACAACGCTCTCACCTTTAACTTTGAGGAACTGCCGCAGGATAACCAAAATAACGGAATGGAATCTGTCGCAAGGACAAGCACCACTTCCTTAACGGTTGTTGTAAAGGAGAAGGGCAGTATTTACGGTATTTTATTTGACAGAAACGCCCTCTCAAAATATTTGGCCGAGCGTTCGGTGGAAATCGGGCAAAAAGATGTTTTTGTCTCAAACCTTGACCTAATAAATTTCACCCTTGAAAACAAAGGCGCGTTTAATCCGGTCACGGCCAGCGAAATAACATTCAAATTGGCCGGCGACACAAGGTTTGTTTGGAATATCCACAAAGACATCATTTCCGAAGCCCTTGCCGGCCAAAAAAGGCGCGGCGTAAAGGACATTTTGGCTAATTTTGAGTCAGTTCATAAGGCAAATGTAGCGATAAGGCCGGTTTGGGTCTTTACCTTGCCCGACAAAACCGACAGAATAAAAGTCGCTGTTGGAGACAAATAAGGTCTGGCTAATTCGTTCTAATGTTGACGAATAAGGGCTATTTCTGTTAGTATGGCATCCATTGCGATATTTGAGATGCAAGACAATAAACAACCTGTCAAAACCGTGTGCGGGGTAGTAACCGAGTCACTCCCGAACACGCTTTTTAAAGTGAAAATTGATGGGGCGGATGACGAAATGCTGGCCTATCTGGCGGGCAAAATGAGACTCCATAGAATTAGAGTTCTCATCGGCGACAGAGTCAACATTGAGCTGGACCCGTATGGCGGCAAGGGCAGAATTGTAAAGCGTTTGTAAAATGAGGGTCAAATCATCCGTAAAAAAAAATTGCGCGAAATGCCAAATAGTCAGACGAAAGGGCTATCTGTATGTCGTCTGCAAAGGTAACCCGCGGCATAAGCAAAGACAGGGATAATTATGAGAATTTTAGGTATTACCATTCCTGATAATAAGCGACTTGAAATTGGGCTGACCACTCTTTTTGGAGTTGGCCGTCCGAGAGCGTTGTCAATTTTATCCCAAGCCAAGGTTCCGTTCGGTCTAAAACCGCCGGAGCTTTCGGCAGACCAGGAAAACGCCATCAGAAAAATAATCGGGGAAGTCAAAATTGAAGGCGACCTCAAACGCGAGGTTGAAGCAAACATAAAACGGCTTAAGGACATAAAGAGCTACCGAGGATTGCGGCATTCCCGTGGATTGCCGTCCCGCGGCCAGCGAACAAAAACAAATTCAAGAACTCGACGCGGCAACGTCAGAAAGACCATGGGAAGCGGTAAAAAGACCTTAGATAAGAAATAAAATGGGAAAACGAGCAATAAAAACTGGAGATGCCTCAACCGAGGCACCAGAAGTTAAAAAGGTTGAGAACGCCGTTTCCACAAAACGGAAAATTGAAAGCGCCCGTCTTTGCGTTGAATCAACCTACAATAATACCAAACTGGTTTTGACCGATATGAGCGGTAATGCCATCGCCTCGCTGTCAAGCGGTGCTCTCGGTTTCGCCGGCGCAAAGAAGGGAACACCGTTCGCGGCGGCAAAAGTCGGTGAAGCCCTCGCTCTTAAGGCCCAAGCCGTGGGTGTGAAGGAAATCACTGTCTTCGTCAGAGGCGTCGGCTCCGGACGGGAAGCGGCAATCCGAGGATTTGTTTCAAGGGGCACGGCCATCAAGTCAATTTCCGACATCACGCCGGTGCCACATAACGGCCCCAAGCCACCCAGACCTCGTCGGGTCTAAAAATCGCCATGATTATCGGACCAAAATACAAAATTGCCCGTCGCCTGAATGCGCCTGTGTTTGAGAAAACACAGTCGCAAAAATTCGCGTTGTCTCAGGCCCGAAAATCCAAAAAAAGCGTTAGCCGCGGTCCAAGGCAAAAATCCGCTTACGGAGAACAAATGATAGAGAAGCAAAAAGCCAGATTTACATATCTGTTAAGCGAAAAACAATTCTCCAATTATGTCAGGAAGGCAATCGCCGGAAAGGATAGCACCGTGCCGACTTTATTTGGGTTGCTTGAAGGCCGTTTGGATAACGTCGTGTACCGAATCGGTCTTGCCACGACGAGGTCGGGCGCCCGCCAGATGACCTCGCACGGTCATGTCACGGTCAACGGCAAAAGAGTGAACATTCCGTCCTTTCGGGTTTCGGAGGGCGATATCATCAGTGTCCGAGAAGGCAGTGCAAAAAAACCATTGTTTGCCGGCGCTTCGGAACGAATGAGAAATTTCACTCCGCCGATTTGGATTAAAACCGATCCGGAGAAAATTCAGGCCGTCATCATCGGAAAGCCGTCAATGGTGAGCAGGACTGACGCCCTGTTTGACCTGAATTTGGTGATTGAGTTTTATAGTCGTTAATTTATTATTTTTTTATATTTTTATGATTCACCATTCAATTGTTCTACCTTCAAAGCCAAAGGTTGTCAGCGAGAACGGCTTCGTAGGCATATATGAGATTGACGGTTTTTACCCGGGCTTCGGCCATACTTTGGGTAACTCATTGCGCCGAATGATTTTGTCGTCTCTGCCCGGAGCGTCAATCACTTCCGTCAAAATCGCCACCGTCAACCACGAATTTTCCACCATTAGCGGGGTAAAAGAGGATGTCATAACTCTGCTTTTAAACCTGAAGAAAATACGGATAAACATGCTGACCGATGAACCCCAAACGCTCGTTCTGAAAATTAAGGGCATCCAAGAAATTAAGGCCGGTGATATAAAAGCGCCCGGCCAAGTGACAATTCTCAATCCGGAATTAATCGTCGCCCACACAACTGAAAAAAATTCCGAACTTTCAATGGAAATCACGGTTGAAAAAGGTCTGGGATTTGTTTCCAAGGAATCGTTGCAGAAAAACCGAGTGGATATCGGCACAATCGCCGTTGACGCCGTTTTTACGCCAATTAAAAAGGTCAGCTATGAGGTTGAGAATATGCGAGTCGGCGACCGAACTGATTTCAATCGTCTACGAATCAATATTGAGACCGACGGTTCAATCACGCCACGCGAGGCCCTTGAAAAAGCAATTGAAATAATGATTCATCAACTCAAAGCCATCGTCGGCTTTAAAGAGGAAGCGCCGATTCCAAGCGACAACGCCACCGCCAAGGACTCCAAAGGAGAAAAGGAATTAGACCAAGAATTCCTTAAGACCAGAATTGAGACCATGGAGCTCTCCCAGAGAACAATAAATGCCTTGACGGCGGTCAATATTAGAACGGTCGGCGGTTTAGTCAGAAAGAGCAAGAATGATATTTTGGAAATTGACGGTCTGGGCGCCAAAGGTATCGGTGAGATAAAGAAGGTTCTGGGCGATTTTGGGGTCTCACTTAAATAATTAAACGAGATGTGTTATAGTGTCATGCCACCGCGATGAGACATCATAGCAAAATAAAAAAATTCGGAAGAGAACGGAACCAGCGACATGCTCTGATTCGGTCACTCGCCGTATCTCTCGTCAGAGATGGCAAAATCAAATCAACCGAACAAAAGGCAAAGGCCTTAAGGCCATTCATTGAAAGATTGGTGACAAACGGGAAAAAAAAGACCCTGGCCGCCCGACGCGGCATTGCCAATGAAATCGGCGACAAAAGCGCGGGACTGATTGTTAAAACAATCAGTCCAAAATATAGCGACCGGAACGGCGGTTACACCAGAGTTACAAAACTTGTCCGACGGGCAAGCGACGGAGCGAAACAAGCGATAATTGAATTTGTGTAATATGAAATACACTATTGATTCAACCAATAAGTCCATCGGCCGAGTCGCCAGCGAGGCGGCAACTGTTCTGATGGGCAAAAAAACGACAGGATACGCGCGAAATATCATCGCCCCCGTTGAAGTCCACATTACCAATGCCGCCAAAGTAAAAATGAGCTCTAAAAAATTGTCTGACACGGTTTTTAAGCATCACACGGGCTATCGCGGCGGTCTTAAGGAAATGGCCTTGAGTCAATTTTTGAAGGAAAAGGGTTACCGAGAGCTTTTCAGGAAAACGGTTTACGGGATGCTTCCAACCAACAAATTGCGTCCAAAAATGATTAAAAACCTTTATATTACCGAATAAAAAGTGAATACACCTGAAATAAAAAAGAACACAGCGGACAGTGACAGATATGTGGAGGCCGTTGGCCGACGAAAGACAGCTATTGCCCGAGTTCGGCTTTTTGAAACGACCAAGACCTCTTTCCTCGTAAACGACCAAAACCTTGCAACTTATTTCCCGACCGAACAACTTCAGGTCACCGTCAAGGAACCATTTACAAAAGTCAAATTGTCCGCAAAGTTTAAGGTTCTGGCTCACATCAATGGTGGCGGAATCAGCGCTCAAGCCGAAGCTCTTCGCCACGGCATTTCAAGGGCCATCATCTTATACGACCAAACGCTTAGAAAGGAAATCAAACATTTTGGATTTCTGAAACGGGACCCGCGAGCCAAGGAGAGACGCAAGTTCGGTCTGAAAAAAGCGCGCAAATCCCCGCAGTGGTCAAAGCGATAACGCCTTATGGAGAATCCGAGGGACAAAAAAAAAATAGATACTGAAAATCAAAACCAAAACCCGCCAATTCCCGAAGAACTGAAATTTGAGCCCGAAATCGCCGATAACGGTGAGTATCCGAATCAGCAAAAAGACCTGATTGCCGAATTACGGAAGAAACTTAAAAAAAGTGAGGACGAAAAAAAGGAATACCTTTTGGGCTGGCAAAGGGCCAAAGCCGATTACATAAATTCTCGGAGGCAAGACGAGCAGGACAACGAATTAGTGGTCAAGTTTGCAGAAGCCAAATTGCTTTCTGA
Source organism: uncultured Candidatus Saccharibacteria bacterium (assembly GCA_964367845.1). Classification (GTDB taxonomy): domain Bacteria; phylum Patescibacteriota; class Minisyncoccia; order Phycocordibacterales; family DATGWK01; genus JAHFLV01. The sequence continues at coordinate 11,080 of CAYIYW010000006.1, forward strand.
ATTGGTGCCCGTGCTTGACAGCTTTGATATCGCCTTTGCCAGCAAGGAAAAAACGACTGAACTGCCAAAAGAATGGGAAAGGGGAGTGGAACAAATTCGCAATCAGCTTCGCTCCGTTCTTCAGGAGCACAAATTGGAGATAATTGACCCTGCGGGGAGGCCGTTTGACCCTCGCGAGGCCGAGACAATCGGGTTTGTTGATACAGGAAATTCCGACGAGGATGATATGGTTATTTCAGTTATTCAAAAGGGTTATAAATTGCACGAGCGAGTGCTTCGTCCGGCCAAAGTCAGAGTGGCTAAACATTCGGGACCGGAAAGGACTTGAAATCAATCGGCTGGACGAATATACTTTTCACACATTAAGATTATTTATTAAATAAACAAAAGAACCATGGCTAAAATAATCGGAATTGATCTCGGAACAACAAATTCGGCTGTTGCCGTCATGGATATGGGTGGCCCAAAAATCCTTGAGAATTCGGAAGGTGGCAGAACGACTCCGTCCATCGTCGCGACATCCAAAACAGGCGAACGATTGGTCGGCTTGCTTGCCAGACGACAGTCGGTGACAAATCCAAAGGGAACGATTACGGGCATAAAACGATTCATCGGACATATCTTTGACGACCCGGCGGTTCAGCGCGACCGGGCAAATGTTCCGTACGAGGTGGTGAAGAGCGCCAACAGCGGTGTCCTCGCAAAAATGTCCGGCAAAGATTATCGGCCGGAAGAAATTTCTGCGATGATTCTCGCCAAGCTCAAGGCCGATGCTGAAGCCAAACTTGGCGGAAAAATTACAGAGGCGGTTATCACTGTTCCGGCCTACTTTAACGACGCCCAAAGAAAAGCCACGAAGGACGCCGGTCAAATCGCCGGTCTTGATGTTAAAAGAATCATCAACGAGCCGACGGCGGCCGCCCTTGCCTACGGTTTCAATAAAAAGAAAGAGGAGAAAATCGCCGTCTTTGATTTTGGAGGCGGAACATTTGACATTTCAATACTGGAAGTCGGCGATGAAGTCGTGGAGGTCAAGTCAACCGACGGCGATAGTCACTTGGGGGGTCGGGATATTGACCAGAAAATAATCAATTGGCTGGCCGACCAATTCAAGAAGGAACAGGGCATTGATTTGCGCTCGGATGCCTTTGCCCTCCAACGACTGGACGAAGCGGCTGAAAAGGCCAAAATTGAGCTTTCTACGGCCGTTGAAACAGAAATCAATATTCCTTTCATTACTTCAGACGCTTCCGGACCAAAACATTTTGTCCTGAAAATGACTCGGGCGAAACTTGAAGAACTCACGGCCGAGTTCATAGACCGAGCGTTGATGATTACCAAACGGGCAATGGAGGCCTCGCCGTTCAAGGTTGGAGAACTCAACGAGGTTATCCTCGTCGGTGGCCAGACGCGAATGCCCAAAATTGTTGAGGAGGTCAAAAAATTCTTCGGTAAGGAACCGAACAAATCCATCAATCCCGATGAGGTTGTGGCTCTTGGAGCGGCGATTCAGGGTGGCATTATCACCGGCGACGTTAAAGATATTTTGCTCCTTGACGTTATTCCGCTTTCGCTCGGTATTGAGACCATGGGCGGAGTGGCGACAAAACTTATTGAAAAAAATACGACGGTTCCGGCTTCAAAATCGCAAATCTTTTCAACCGCCTCCGACAATCAGACATCGGTTGAAATCCATGTCCTACAGGGCGAGAGGCCAATGGCCACCGACAATAAAAGTTTGGGGCGCTTCATTCTTGACGGTATTCCTACATCGCCCCGCGGTATGCCACAGGTTGAAGTTACTTTTGACATAGACGCAAACGGCATCTTGAGTGTTAAAGCCAAGGACAAAGCAAGCAATCGCGAGCAATCAATTCGGATTGAGGCCAGCTCCGGTCTTTCCAAGGACGACATAGAAAAAATGAAACGAGAGGCCGATGTCCATGCCGAGGAAGACAGGAAGAAAAAAGAGACGGCCGAATCCAGAAATATCGCCGAGCAACTTATTTATGTCGCCGAAAAGTCCCTGACCGATGCCGGAGCCAAAGTGCCTGACAACGTAAAAAAAACCATAACCGAAAAGGTAGACGCCCTTAAAAAAATAAAGGAGACAGGTGACGCTGATGCGATAAAGAAGGCCACCGCCGAGCTTTCGGCGGAAACCCAAAAAATCGGTCAGTATGTATCGCAAAATAATACCCAGGGCGGACAGACAGCCGGCGGTCCGACAGAAGGAAATCCCGCCGACGGAAATTCAAAAGACAATGTCCGCGATGCGGAATTCAAGGAAAAACCTGACGACACTCCACCGAAATAAAAAAATGGTGGCGGGGCTAAACATTAAAATAGGCGCATCAAAATAAAATGGCTAAAGATTATTATCAAATCCTCGGCATAGATAAAAAGGCGTCAAAGGATGATGTGAAAAAGGCCTTTAGGACGCTTGCTCACAAACATCATCCGGACAAAAAGGGCGGTGACGAGGCAAAATTCAAGGAAATAAACGAGGCATACACCGTGCTGTCCGACGAGAAAAAACGCGCCGAGTATGACGCGTACGGCCGAGTTTTTTCCGACGGCCAAGGTCCGGGCTCCGGCGCCGGCCAAAACGGCGGGTTTGGCGGTTTTGATTTTTCTCAATTCACTCAAGGCGGGAACGGATTCGGCGATATGAATTTTGGCGATATTTTTTCCGATTTCTTCGGGGGAGGCAGGGGCGAGCGTTCGCGGCGCGGGCGCGATATTTCCATTGACGCCGAACTGTCATTTGAAGAAGCAATTTTCGGCGTAACGAGAAAAATTCTGTTGAACAAAACCTCAACCTGCCGGACATGCAATGGTTCAGGCGGAGCACCGGGAACCCAACTATCCACCTGCAAGACCTGCAACGGCAAAGGCAAAATTCGGGAGGTTAGGGGAACTATTTTGGGTTCTTTTGCGACCGAACGAGTATGCGGCGCGTGCCACGGCAACGGCAAGGTTCCAAATGAAAAATGTAAGACCTGCGGCGGAGCCGGCGTTACCCGCCAGGAAAATGAAATCAGCGTTAAAATTCCGGCTGGAATAGAGAACGGCGAAATGATTAGGTTGACAGCGGCCGGAGAAAGCGTTTCCGGCGGCTCGCCGGGCGATTTGTATATAAAAGTTCACGTTAAAAGACATCCTGTTTTTAGAAAGGAAGGGTTGAACCTGCTCACCGACCTAAAAGTAAAACTTTCCGACGCGCTTCTCGGCGCCGAGTATTCATTAAAAACACTTGACGGTAATGTGGCGATAAAAATTCCCGCCCACATATCTTTCGGCGAGGTCTTGCGAATCAAGGGCAAAGGCGTACCGAGCGACCGAGGCCACAGGGGCGACCTGATGGTCAGAATTATCATTGAACTGCCGCAGACCCTCTCCCGCGAAGCCCGCAAAAAAATTGAGGAGTTGAAAAGAGAGGGGGTGTAGGTCTCAGTCAATTAGTTAAAATCCGCAATTGAAAAACGCCCAACCAGTGGTTATCGGGCTATTTCTTTTAGCCCGATTTTCCTGTTATTATATTGTTCATGACCCCTTCAAAAACCTTTGTTTCCGGCATTAAACCAACCGGCCGGCTTCATATCGGCAACTATTTTGGCGCGGTAGGACAGTTCATAAAATTAAGTGAGGACCATGAGTCCTTTGTTTTTGTCGCTGACCTCCACGCTCTAACGTCTCTCCATAATCCTGAAGAGCTACGAAAAAACATCCTGAGTGTGGCGATTGACTATATTGCCCTTGGTCTTGACCCCCAAAAAACAACTATTTTCCTCCAATCAACAGTGCCGGCTCACACCGAACTGGCTTGGATTTTCAACTGCATCACCACAATGCCGTATCTCATGCGCGCACACGCTTTTAAGGACGCCGAGGCCAAAAACAAGGAAATAAGCGTCGGGGTTTTTGATTATCCACTTCTCATGGCGGCCGACATTTTGCTTTATGACGCCGATATCGTGCCGGTTGGCCATGACCAAAAACAACATGTGGAAATCGCGCGGGACACGGCCCAAAAGTTTAATCGGACATTTGCCGACAGTAATGGTTCTAGCAACAGCGATGGTTCTAACGGCGGCGACATTTTCAAACTGCCCGAACCGCTTATCTTAGATGACGTCGGTGTTGTTCCCGGCATAGACGGCCAGAAAATGAGCAAAAGTCACAACAACACCATCGGACTTTTTGACAGTGACGCCGAGATAAAAACAGCGGTTATGAAAATCCCGACGGATTCAAAGGGGGTCAACGAGCCAAAGGACCCAACGACTTGCAAAATTTTTGCCCTCCATAAATTGTTTGCGGATAAGGCCGAACTTGAAAATCTTCGCGAAAAATATGTCGGTGCCAAAATCGGCTACAAAGAATCAAAGGAGCTTCTCGCCGCCAACATTTCCCGTTTCGTGTCGCCGCTTCGCGAGAAAAGAGCCGAGATTGCTTTGAACCCCGAGTCCGTGCTCAAAATTTTAAGAGAGGGCGCCGAGAAAGCGCGGGAAAAATCCGAAAAGAAAATGGCGGTTGTAAGGAAAGCGTTGGGAATTTCCATTTAGCGCTATATAGAGCTAAATTAATTCATAAAGGTTAAATGGCATTTGAAATAAGGACTGAACATTTTAACGGGCCATTTGACCTCCTGCTTGACCTCATTGAGCGTCGGAAATTCCTTATCAATGAGATTTCCCTAGCTAAAGTTACGGATGATTTTATCGCTTATATTGGCTCTCAAGAAAATTTTCCGATGGGCGAGAGTGCCCGCTTTATTTTAGTTGCTGCCACTTTGGTACTGATAAAGTCCAAATCGCTTCTGCCGACGCTGGAACTGTCCTCGGACGAGCAAGGCGACATCAAGTCATTGGAAATTCGGCTCGCAATGTATAGAAGAATACGCGAGGCGGGAGTCGGCTTGCAGGAACGATACGGAACGGTTTTACTTTTTGCTCCCGAGCAGAGAAATTTCGTGAAAACGGTTTTCGCGCCCGGCAATTTGTCTCGCGCAGGTATTATGAGCGCGATTCAGAGAGTTGTCGCTCAAATTCCGAGAGTTGAAAAACTGCCGAAGGCCGTAGTTCAGAAAGTCATTAGTTTGGAAACCATGATAGAAAAACTCACGAAGCGCGTGGAACAGAGTTTGAAAATAAATTTCCGAGAATTCTCCGGACGCGGGAAATCCGAAAAAATTAATGTTATAGTTGGATTTCTGGCGATGCTTGAGCTCATAAAACGCGGCATCATCAAGGTTGAACAAAAAACGGCCTTTGATGAAATTGAGATGGAGACCGGCAGCATCGGCACTCCCAAATACAGTTAAGAAAATTATTTTATGCCACTTGAAGCAAAAATTGAAGCCGTCTTGTTCTGGAAAGGCGAGCCGGTAAACATCAAGGAGCTCGCAAAATTTTTGGGAATTGAAAAGGAAACGGTTGAGTCGGAAATCAAGGGATTGCAAAATTCCTTAGAGGGCAGGGGATTGACGATTGTCCAGAATGGCGAGGAAGTCATGCTCTACACCGCCCCGGAAACCAGCGAGCTTATTAAAAAACTGGCGCACGAAGAGATGGTTCGGGAAATCAGCAAGGCCGGAGTTGAGGTTTTGTCGCTGGTAATTTATCGTGGGCCAATCGCCAAGCGAGACATTGATTACGTCCGTGGCGTTAACTCTAGCTATATCATCCGAAATTTGATGGTTCGGGGACTTATTGAGCGATTGGATAGCCGCGACGCCGGAAGCTTTGTTTATCAGCCGACATTTGAGCTCTTGGCCCATCTGGGTGTCAGCCGAAAGGAAGATTTACCTGATTTTGCCGCCGTCCAGAAAGACATAGAAACGTTCATGTTGAACCCAGACCACGAAAAAGAAAACAATGGATAGTCATTATTATCAACCGAAAAACGAAAAGGTCTTTATTGCCGCCGGGATAATCGGTCTGATACTGATAGTGATGGTGGTGCTTTTCATATATTCCAAAAATCAATACATCAGGATAGACGACATTAAAACCCCAATCGCGGAAACAGAGGAAACGGAAAGGGTATTCGCTGAAGGAAAACCTTTTGACAATTTAATCCTGACCGCCAAAGCGACGGTTGTTTGGGATGTTTCAAACAAAAAACTTATCTTCCAAAAAAATGAGAAGGATATTTTGCCATTGGCCTCGCTGACCAAACTGATGACCGCCCTAGTGGCGATTGAGCTCTTGCCTCGTCAGTCAACAATCAGGATTGCCAAGGAATATCTTGAGGAAGAAAATGGCGCAGGACTTTTGGCCGACGAACGCTGGAACTCTGACGACCTTATATCTCTCACACTACTGACCTCCTCAAATGTCGGTGCTCGGGCAATCGCCACTGTTGCCGGAGCTTTTTTACCCCCAAACGACAAGACCTCAAACCCAAGGGGACTATTCGTGAAGCGCTTAAACAGGCGCGCGGCAGACCTCGGTCTCATCTCCATGCGTTATTACAATGACGGCGGACTTGATATTGACAAGGAACGCGGTGGCGCCTACGGAAATGCTCGAGACGTGGCTATTCTTATGGACCATATTTTAAATAATTATCCGGAGCTTCTTGAACCAACGAAACATTTGGAGCGTGAGATAATTTCAGCCGACAAAGTATCGCATAATTTTAGAAATACGAACGAAAAGGCAGTGACAATCCCCGGTGCCATAGGGTCAAAGACCGGATTTACTGACTTGGCCCAAGGCAATTTGGCTGTCGCGTTTTCGCCCGGTCTTGAGGGGCCGTTTATCGCCGTCGTTCTGGGTTCAACCTTTGACGGCCGATTCGCCGATATGGATAAATTGGTGTCGGCAACCTTGAAGACGCTTGCCCAATAACGAGTATAATAAAACCAATGATTATTGATATCGTAAAGGTCTTTCTCCCGTCTATTTTGGCTTTTGCCGGAGGTATTGCGATTACCTACATTCTCACGGCTCAACTCTATAAACACAAGATGTGGAAAAAGAAAGCCGGTAAGGTTGATTTTTCCGGCAATGAAACGACGCTTTTTAACGAACTTCATAAGGATAGGGAGGTGAATGTCCCGCGAATGGGAGGAGTTGTCATTTGGTTGTCGGCGGGAATAACTATCTTTTTTCTTTGGGCTTTGGGTCAAATTTTCCCCACGGATTTATTTCAAAAAATTGATTTTTTAAGCAGGAATCAGACCTGGATTCCTTTGACGGCTCTTATCTTCGGCGGCTTGATTGGCTTAATTGACGATTACCTTGAGGTCAGGGGGTCGGGGAATAACCTTCATGGAGGATTGGCGCTAAAAAAACGCCTGATTGTCGTGGCCGTCGTCGGCCTGCTTACCGCCCTTTGGTTTTATTTTAAGCTTGATATTTCGTCAATCGGTTTCCCCGGACTGCCTAACGGGATTGAACTGGGATTTCTTTTTGTGCCGTTATTCATGATTGTGGCGCTTGCAATTTACTCCGGCGGAGTGATTGACGGCATTGACGGATTGGCCGGCGGTATTTTCGCCAGTATCTTTGCGGCTTACGGCGGTATCGCCTTCTATCAACAGCAAATTAATTTAGCGGCATTCTGCGCACTCATCGTTGGAGCGATTTTGGCCTTCCTTTGGTTTAACATTCCGCCCGCCCGTTATTACATGTCGGAAACCGGCACCATGGGTCTTACTTTAACCTTGACCGTTGTGGCGTTTATGACTGACCGGCTGGGAGGCGGTTACGGCTTACTTGTTTTGCCGATTATCGCTTTACCGCTCCTTGCGACATCCATTTCAAGCATAATTCAGGTTGCGTCAAAAAAATTCCGACACGGGAAAAAGATTTTTTTAATCGCGCCTCTTCACCATCATTTTGAAGCCATTGGTTGGCCGGCCTACAAAGTAACAATGCGTTATTGGATTTTCGGGGTTGTCTGCGCCATTCTTGGCCTGATTATCGCCCTTGTAATCAGATGAGACGCGAGCATCGCGTTGACAGATGGTTTCTGACTGCGGTCTTCGTCATGACCGTCGCCGGTTTTTTAATTTTTATTTCGGCCTCGCTCGGTTTATTAGCTCGCGAAGGAGCCAGATTCTCAAATGTTGCGTTCTCGCAGACCTTTTTGGGATTATTCATGGGCACTGTCGCCTGCATCGCCACCTCCAGAATCAATTACCGTTTTTGGAGAAAATACGCCTTTTACATCTTTTTGCTGTCAATCCTGATTACATTGCTTCTTTTCATCCCTGGAGTCGGCGTGAAATACGGCGGAGCGGTTCGTTGGATTTTTGTCGGGCCGATTTCCTTTCAGCCCTCGGAATTATTAAAAATCGGTTTTATTATTTATCTGGCGGCATGGCTCTCAGGAGCGAAAAAGAACGTCCAGACAATCCAATATGGAATTTTGCCGCTGGCTCTGCTCTGCGGACTTGTCGGGACTATCCTTCTAAGCCAACCCGATACCGATACTTTTCTCATCGTCCTCGGTGCGGCGCTGGCCATGTTTGCGGTCAGTGGAGGAAGGTGGCGTCATATTTTTTTATTGATTTTAATAACCGCCATCGGTCTAGCCGTTTTTGCCTACTCAAAACCGTACATCAAGGACCGGCTCCAAACCTTTATTAATCCGAGTCAGAATCAACTTAGTTCAGGATATCAGCTCAATCAATCACTCATCGCCATCGGTTCGGGCGGAATGTTCGGTCGTGGATTCGGTCAAAGCGTTCAAAAATTCAGCTTTCTGCCTGAACCGATAGGGGATTCAATTTTTGCTGTCATGGCCGAAGAATTCGGTTTTGTCGGTAGCATCGGGCTGATATTTCTGTATTTATTTTTTGCTTTTCGCGGTTTGCGAATAGCCATGAATTCTTCAGATACCTTCGGTGGACTATTGGCATTTGGAATTGTTATACTTATAGTGACCCAGTCGTTTTTCAATATCGGCGCAATGCTTGGTATCCTGCCCCTCTCCGGAATTCCGCTTCTGTTTGTCAGCCACGGCGGCACCGCACTGTTTATCACGCTCGCCGAGGCCGGCATCGTCCTGAACATTTCGCGTTTCCAAAGTAACAAACGACTGGTTTAGGGGCCGAGACAATAGAAAAGAACGGCGCAGAAACCACAAATTTATCAGGTTTTTTATTTAATTTTATAACTGGATGAAGATTCTCTTTACCGGCGGCGGTTCAGGCGGACATTTTTACCCAATCCTTTCCGTTTCCAAGGAAATTCAGAAACTGGCAAAAGAATACCGCCTTCTGCCGCCAAAACTGTATTACGTTTCAAATACACCTTACAACGAGGCGGTTTTGTTTGACAACGACATTGTCTATAAAAAAAACACCGCCGGGAAAAGGCGGCTTTACTTTTCAATCCTGAACTTTTTTGACATATTCCGGACGAGCTGGGGAATCCTGACCGCCCTTTGGACCGTTTTTACCATCTATCCGGATGTTGTTTTCAGCAAAGGCGGTTACCCCAGCTTTCCGGTCATTCTCGCCGCCCGTTTTTTGGGAATTCCGGTCATCATCCACGAATCGGATACGGTGCCCGGCCGGGTGAACAGATTTGCCGGCCGATTCGCAAAACGAATTGCCGTATCATATGAGGAAGCCGCGGAATTTTTTCCCAAAAGCAAAGTGGCCGTAACCGGCAATCCGGTCAGAGAAGAAATTACCGAGCCCCTTACCGACGGCGCCCACGAATTTCTCAAACTTGATAAGGAAACGCCGGTTATTTTTGTCTTGGGCGGATCGCTTGGAGCTCAAATGATAAATGACATCATAATTGACACACTTCCGGAGCTTGTGGAAAAATACCAAATAATTCATCAAACCGGAAAAAATAATTACCCGGAAATAATCTCCAGAGCCGAAGCGGTTCTCTATAACAATCGCTACCGGACGCGTTACAGACCGTTTGATTACTTGAACGAACTAGCCATCAGGATGTCCGCCGGCGTTGCCGACATCGTCATTTCTAGAGCCGGGTCTACGATTTTTGAAATAGCGTCTTGGGGCTTGCCGTCTATCCTTATACCAATCAGCGAATCGCACGGCGACCATCAGAGAAAAAACGCTTATGCCTACGCCCGAAGTAAGGCCTGCGTCGTCCTTGAGGAGTCAAACGTCACGCCCCACATTTTAATGTCGGAAATTGACCGAATTATTACAAAAAAGGAGGAGAGACAAGTCATGTCCGCCGCCGCTAAGGCCTTTTTCAGACCGGGTGCGGCCCGAGCGATTGCTAAGGAGATTCTCTCAATCGCCGTCAAGCACGAAATATAAAAGACCAAAATACAATTTATGAAAAAATCTGATATTCATAAAGGAGTCGTTACCCGCTTCGCGCCTAGTCCGACCGGCAACCTTCACATCGGCAATTTCAGAACTGCCTTGTTCAACTACCTTTACGCCAAGCGCAACGCTGGCAAATTAATTTTAAGAATTGAGGATACCGACAGGGAGCGTTCCAAACCGGAATATGAAAAAAATATTTGGGACGGACTTGATTGGCTTGGCTTGAAATTTGACAAAACATACAAACAATCCGAAAGGGGCGACATTCATTCCTACTATGTGTCAAAACTCATCACCGAAGGCAAGGCCTATATTTCTAAAGAAGAGGTCGGCCAAAACACCGAGGGCAAAAGGGATTCGGTTATCAGATTCAAAAATCCGAATAAGGTCATAAATTTTTACGACCTGATCCGAGGCGAAATCAGTTTTGACACAACCGAGTTGGGGGACTTTGTTATCGCTAAAAGTTTGAGAGAACCGCTCTATAACTTTGCCGTCGTTGTTGATGACCACGAAATGGGCATCACCCACGTCATTCGCGGCGAGGACCACATATCAAACACCCCGAGACAAATTCTGCTCGGTAAGGCCATCGGAGCAACTCCGCCAATCTATGCCCATGTTCCTCTAATCATGGCGCCCGATAAAAGCAAGCTGTCAAAACGAAAAGGCGCGAGGTCTCTAACTGAATATCGGGAACTCGGTTACCTGCCCGAAGCGATGATAAACTACATGGCCCTTCTTGGCTGGAATCCGGGCACGAATGAAGAGATATTTTCTCTGGGCGACCTTGTAAAGCGATTTGATATTGCCGACGTTCAAAAATCCGGCGCGGTCTATAACGAGGAGAAACTTCGCTGGACCAACCGAGAATATCTGAAGAGAAGGACCCATGCCGAGATTGCGATTGACGCCCGGAAATTTCTTGAGGAATCATCGGTGTTTAAGGAAAATAAATGGGAACTTTCACCCGAATTAATGGCGGGACTCATACCGGTTCTGCTTGACCGAGTGAGCGTTTACGCCGATATCACCGCTCTGATTGACGCCCATGAGTTTGATTACTTTTTTGATACGCCCAAATACGACTCAAAGGACCTGATTTGGCGCGATGGAGGTGGAACGGAAAATACAAAAAAATTCTTGGAGGAATCAATCGCCATTCTCGCCGACGCTCCGGACAAGGCGTTTTCAGAAGAAGATGGAGTTAAGCAACTGCTTTGGGGCTACGCCACCGAGCATGGTCGTGGCGCTGTTCTTTGGCCAGTCCGATTTGCGTTAAGCGGTAAAATGAAATCTCCCGACCCCTTCACTTTGATGTCTATCCTCGGCAAAAAGGAGACGCTGAAACGCCTCAAGCACGCCGTCGGGACTTTGAAATAAGCCGGCTGACGAATTAAAACAAACGAAGTAAGATGAAAATGCCTGATGAAAATGCTAAATATTTCAGCAAAATTTCATACGCTCTGTTCCTGTTGGCGCTCCTGACAAATTTTTCTTCAGTTCATGGAGCCGACGAGGCAACGATAGATGAACTCAAGCGAAACATTGAAGCAAAAAACGCGCAGGTTGAGGCAATCAACAAGGAAATAAAACTGCTTGACAAGCAAATCCAAACAACCACCCAAGAGAGTCAAACCCTCAAAGGAGCGATTGGCTCTCTTGAGGCGTCAAGGAATAAATTGTTGAAGGAAATCCAGGCCACGCAGGGCAAAGTCAGCACCGCCAATCTGACTATTGAACAGCTGGGATTGGAAATAACCAATAAAGAGAGGAAAATTCAAGCCAGTCGGCTGGCATTGGGCGATGCCATCCGAAGCGTGAACCGAGCCGAGAGTTTTTCTCTGGCCGAGGCCTTGTTGGCCAATGAAAATGTTTCGGCGCTTTGGAATGAAATAGAGTCCTTGACCCGTTTTCAAGCCGGAGTCAGAAAAAACATGAAGGATGTTAAATCACTTAAAGACCAACTGTCGCAAAAGAAATCTGAAAACGAATTGCAGAAAAAAAACTTGCTTGGGCTCAAAGGAGAGCTGGAGGACAAGAAAAAAATCGTTGATATAAATAAATCCCAAAAAACCAAGCTTCTCTCGGACACTCAAAGCAAGGAGGCCATTTTCAAAAAACAACTTGAGGAAAAGAGACGGCTCAGCGAGGCGTTCCTTCAAGAGATAAACACCTACGAAAGACAGCTTAAATTTATTATTGACCCCGGCAGTTTTCCAAGTTCCGGCAAAGGCATCCTTTTCTGGCCTCTTGAAAACATATTCGTAACCCAGAATTTTGGTGACACAGAGTTTTCGCGAAGCACCAATGCTTACAACGGCAAGGGACACAACGGCGTTGATTTTCGGGCATCGTTAGGCACAAAAGTCATGAGCGCTCTCAACGGAACAGTTGAGGGAGTCGGGAATACTGACGCCGTGCGCGGTTGCTATTCATACGGCAAATGGGTGCTCGTCCGCCACGACAACGGTCTTTCAACCCTTTATGCCCATCTTAGCCTCATCAAGGTCAATCCCGGCCAACGGGTCGGCACGGGTGAAATAATAGGGTATAGCGGTAATACCGGATACTCCACCGGACCCCATTTACATTTGGGAGTATACGCGACCCAAGGAGTTAAAATAATCAAGTACCAAAGCAACACCAACTGTAACGGTGCCATTATCCCCGTGGCAGATATTAGAGCATATCTTAATCCTTTGTTATACTTATAAATAATGAAAACGCGCGGTTACATAGTATCAATTGTTCTGGTGATAGTGGCGATAATTTTGCTGAAGGTTTGGTTCGGTTTTGACCTTTTCAAATGGCTAAACTCGCCGGAAGTAAAAAGTTTCTTCGCAAAAATCTGGGAGATAATTTCCCAGATTTGGGATAAATTCCTGCGGGAAGCATTCCAGACGCTTTTTAAACTTATAAAGGACATCATTAATCGTTAGGATGAGGCATTTCCGATGAAACCCGCATTGCGATTTCCGGAAAAATTTTTGTGGGGCGCGGCTTGCGCTTCTTATCAGGTTGAAGGCGGAATAGAAAACTGCGATTGGGCCATGGCGGGCAGAGCGGGGAGAGTGCCTCCCTGCGGTTCGGCCTGCGACCATTACAACCGTTATGAATCCGATTTTGACAATGCGCAAAAGCTTGGACACAACAGCCACAGGATATCAATTGAGTGGGCTAGAATTGAACCTGAAGAAGGCCAATTTGACCGGAACGAGGTCGTTCATTACAAGAACGTAATCAAAGCGTTAAGGGCGCGCGGTTTGGAACCGATTGTGACTTTGTGGCATTTTACTTTGCCGGCCTGGTTCGCCAACGACCGCGGATTTGAAAATCCAAAATCAGTGGAGCGTTTCGGGAAATATGCGGAATTCGTGGCAAAGGAAATTTTGAACGAAGTCAAATTCGTTCAAACCATAAACGAGCCGCTTGTTTGGGCCGGCAACGGCTATATCCGCGGTTATTGGCCACCATTCAGAAAGAACTATATATCCTATCTCAAGGTCGTTAGGAATCTCGCAACGGCTCACCAAAAAGCATACGAAACGATTAAAACCGTGCGAGGAGATTTACTCGTTGGCATTGCCAAAAACAACATGTTCTTTTCGGCAAAGGGCGTGAATCCATTGAATTATCTGATGGCTGTTGTTTCCTCATATTGGTGGAACAGATATTTTTTGAGCAAAATCAGGCGGGAATCGGATTTTATCGGACTTAACTTTTATAAAACACTTGTATTCGGCCCCAAGTCGTCACTGCCCAAATCCGATATGGGCTGGGATATTTTTCCGGAGGGAATATATCATGTACTAAAAGAACTCGGCCGTTATAAAAAACCAATCTACGTAACGGAAAACGGAGTGGCTGACGCCGATGATTCCATCAGAAAAAATTTTATTCGGGACCATCTGATTCAGGTTCACGGAGCAATTCAGGAAGGTGTTGATGTCCGAGGTTACTTTTATTGGTCGTTATTGGATAATTACGAATGGGCCCACGGTTTTGAAAAACGCTTCGGCTTGATTGAAGTTGACTTTGTGACTCAAGAAAGGCGAATCAGGGCCTCGGCCATCGCTTACAAAAATATCTGCGAAACCAACGCACTTGAAACCGAATCATGAATAACTGGCTTTTATTCGTCGTCATAGGACAATTTTTCTACGCCGCAGTCGTTTTGACTGACAGATTCATCATCACTAAAGGCGTTGTTCCAAAACCAATTGTCTACACCTTTTATGTCGGCCTGTTGTCTATTTTTGCCATAGGCGCACTGCCATTTGGCGTCACACTGCCATCCGGAACGACAATCGGACTTTCCATTATCGCCGCAGTCAGTTATGTCCTCTCAATTTACTTATTGTATGAATCCCTAAAAAAGTCAAATCCATCGGAAGTCGTGCCGGTAGTCGGCGGAATAGCCGCCATTTCAGCGTTTATAAGTAGCGCGCTTATTTTGAACACGGGTCTACCCGGACATTTTCTTACCGGTTTTGCAATTTTGGTTGCCGGCATGCTCCTTATATCGCATTTCAGGTTTACCACGCGGGCTTTTTTGTTTCTTTTCGGTTCCGGCGTCTTTTTCGGCCTTTCTACGGTTATCATCAAAGCCATCCTTGAAAATGAGACCTTTGTAAACGGTTTTTTCTGGTCACGAATGGCAAATGTTCTTGTGGCGATATCTTTCCTGTTGGTTCCAAGGATTTACACGGCAATTAAGGAGGACATCGGCCGGCCAAATAAATCAGGCAAAACAACCATGGTAGTGGGGAATAAGATTTTGGCCGGAATGGGTTTTCTTTGCATTTTAATTGCCCTAAAATTCGGCAATGCCTCCATTGTCAATGCTTTAACTGCAACCCAATATGTTTTTCTTTTAATTTTTGCGGTATTCTTTAGTAAACTCCTGCCGGAATATTTTGAGGAAACAGTTCACCGCCATGAATTCCTCCACAAATCTCTTGCCACCGGCCTGATTGTTGTCGGATTCGTCGTCCTCTTTTTGTAATTTTTATAATACGAATCTCACGCTCTATGTCACTAATAAAACTCCAATAATTTGACCAAGAAAATCCTGCTTTTAATAATCATTTTCACCGGGTTGGCCGTCGCCTCAATTCGCAAAATGCCCGATAAAGTTGATTACGGCGTTTCCTTCAGCGTCCTCCACGCCCGCGAGCTTGGTTTGGATTGGAAAATGGTCTATAACGCGCTCATAGATGACCTCGGCGTCCGTCAATTCCGGCTCTCGGCCCATTGGCCGATTACCGAACCAAAAAACGACGTTTTTAATTTTTCAGAACTTGACTATCAGATAACTAGAGCCGAAAACCACGGCGCCTCCATAATTCTGGCCGTCGGCAGGCGTTTGCCCGGTTGGCCGGAATGCCACGAGCCCGAGTGGACAGAAAAACTTTCAAAAGAAGAAAAGCGTGAGGAGTTGCTTGAATATATTTCTCGGGTCGTAAACCTGTACAAGAACTCTCCCGCAATTTCCCATTGGCAAATTGAGAACGAGCCGTTCCTGACGGGATTCGCCAAGCGCCAGTGCCAGGATTTTTCAGACAAGGAATTTCTAAAAGAAGAAATCGCGCTTGTCCGGTCGCTTGACCCGAACAGACCGATTTTGGTCACCGACAGCGGTGAGATTGGTTTTTGGTACGATGCCTACAACCTTGGCGACTCATTCGGCACCAGTTTGTATCTTTATGTGTGGAATCAAAAAATTGGACCGTTTAGATATCCGATTACTCCGGCTTTTTTTAGGATTAAACGGAACATCATTGAACTCATATATGGAAAAAAGGACAGTTTACTCATTGAACTCTCGCTTGAGCCGTGGCTGTTACAGCCGATTAAGGATACGCCGATTGAGACATCGCTAAGCCGAATGGACATTGATAAATTCAACAAAATCATCAAATTTGCCCAAAAAACAGGTTTTGAGGTTCAGTACCTGTGGGGCGCCGAATGGTGGTATTACATGAAAATAAATAATCATCTGGAGTTTTGGAAGAGAGCGAGAGAATTATTTTGACA
>CAYIYW010000007.1:0-25763 GCA_964367845.1 uncultured Candidatus Saccharibacteria bacterium
TGCTCATTTCTCCATTCTAGGAGAAACCGCCATATGTGTGTGCACATTACCTTTTTTGCTTGACAAATTACAGTAATGAGTATATAATAGTAAGCGAGTAACATCACGCAGTGTGATGTTACAAACCAGTTCTTTCCAATATAGGAGCGCGTCATGGCGGGAAATAGCAATCAGAATGGCGTTCTGAGCGGTGCGGCGAGCTTGCGGAACCCGACAGCGTCGGTCGCCTCGCTCACCCGGGCGGTGGAAGATTTCTTGGCTGAGATGGAGAGGGTCACCACTCTGGACAAGACCACCGGGCGGGCAAGATTCCCCGGCTTCGCCATCCAGCCCGTGATCCGCGAGAAGTTGGCCTCGGCAGTGGAGATGCTCGACAGCGGCGACGTTGGAACGGCATGGGAGATCTTCTGCGGCGCTGACAGGCACTTCAACAACCAGCAGGCCGCTTTCGCGCGTGATCGGCTCCTTAGCAATCTCGTTCGCGAACTCTACTGCGCTATGGAGGCGAAGTGCGATGACGACCTCATCGCCGAGGTTCGTCTGGCAGTGGAGGCATACGGCAACCTCGTTGCTTCCGTCAGCGATGACGGCAAGAACAAGCACTTTGACCTCAACGAGGCGTCGCGTCTTTTCTGGCTTGCAGCCGACGCCGTCAAGACCGCCAAGGAGAAATTCCACGGAAGGCAACGGGGGCGAGAGGCCCAAGCGGCGCAGTGCGCACTGCAAACCGCCTGCTCGAGCGGTGCGAAGAGGTTGAGGCAGCTCATCGAGAGCCAGAGCGCGGTGTCGTGCGACACTAGAGGAAATCGGACGCGCTGACAGTTCCAACGAGCCGAGGCACAACAATGCCTCGGTTTTTCATTCTTAATTCCCCATTTTTCCGCTTCATCTAAAACTATCCTCACTGAAACCACAAAAACCTGACAGTTGATATCTTAATATTGACAAAAAAATACTTGCTATAATTAACCCTGTGGGATTGGCACCGATAATTTGTGCCAAAGAAGACGCTTTATAAGTCGATATTGTAAAGCAAAATAAAGAGACGCTTTTATAAGATTATATTGAGTTAAATTATGAAGAATTTAAGCACGATTGATTGGATAGCGTTAGTCCTAGTTATTATCGGCGGATTAAACTGGGGTGTGATTGGGTTTTTTAATCTTGATTTACTTGGACAAATTCTGGTTGATGCGTCAGGATTGTCACGCATCGTTTACGGGCTTGTCGGCTTGAGCGCGCTGTATTTAGTGTTTACCATGAAAAAACTGGCTCGGAAGTAATATTCGGAAGTAATATTTTGACGTTAAAGCGTTTCGTTTTGAGACGCTTTTTCGTTTGTTGCGACGAGCAAGCTTTATGTTATTTTTTACCGTAATGCAATTCCTTCTCCTTGTGCTACAATCGCCCAAATGAAACCATTCAGCATAAAGCAAGTCCCCTTACCGATTCTTATATTTTTAGGTGTTCTTTTGGTATTTCTCGCCTACGGCGGATATCGTTACTACACCCTTAACAAGGAGTATAAATCAGCCAAGGCCGAGCTTGGAAATAAAATTTCAGACATAGAAAGAATTGAAAAAAAGATTTCTGATATTGAGCTTGAAAAAACCAGCTTGAGCGACGCTCTGTACGCCGAACAAAGCAAAAACGCCATTTTCAAAGACCAGATTGACGAAATCACCGGCACAATCGGCACTTTAGAAAAATTAAGCCAGACCGACCCGGAATTGCTGAAAAAATACTCAAAGGTCTACTTTCTGAACGAACACTACGAGCCGTCAAAACTTGCCAATATTGATTCTAAATATCTCTCGGATAGCGAAGACGAACAATTCATTCATTCCGAAGTTCGGCCTTTCCTTAAAAAACTTTTGGACAGCGCCGCAAACAAGGATTTAAATTTGAAAATCGTTTCAGGGTTCAGGTCTTTCGGTGAGCAGACATATCTAAAATCCGGCTATGCCGTAACTTACGGCGCCGGAACGGCCAATCAATTTTCGGCTGACCAAGGATATTCCGAGCATCAACTCGGCACTACGGTTGATTTTACAAACTCGGCAATCGGCGCGACTTTGACTGATTTTGAAAAATCCGCCGAATATGCATGGCTGTTGGCCAATGCTTACAAATACGGTTTCATTCTCTCCTATCCCGAGGGAAACGCTTATTATCAATACGAACCGTGGCACTGGCGGTTCGTTGGCGACAAACTGGCCAAAAAACTCCATCAGGACAAAGCAAATTTTTATGACATGGACCAGCGCGAAATTGACCAATATCTGATAAATCTTTTTGATTAAAACTCGCGAATTGAAAGAATCTCCAGAGTTCCGGCGTCAAGCTCGGCTTGAAGCGAGATTCTGACGCCTTCTTTCGTGGCGTCGGTTTGCAGGATGATTCTTTCCCCTTGCCTGCTGATGATTTCAATTTCACAACTCCCGTTTTCTATGTAGTATTCGCCGTCAAGAGAATCCCCGCCCAGAAAAATTTTTAATCGGGCGATATTTATGCAGGAAATCGCGTTAAATCTGGCGGAGGCGGCGACTTGAGCTAAAGTAACATCTTTGGCCTGCAACCATGCCCGAGGAGCGGTTGAAACCACAAAAAAAACGGCCATAAGTCCGATAATCGTTACGACGAATAGGGCGATAAATCCTTTTTTGCCCATTCCCACTTTTTTCGTTCCTTTTTTCGTTCCTTTTTTATTCATTTCGGAAAAGATAGGTGGTCGTCCCAAAATTAAAGCCGTTAATAACCGCGCTAAACACAATCGTTTCAAAATTTACCGTCGACGGTCGGTAGAAAGTCAAACTTTCAATGAGGGTGCTTGTGGCAAATAGCGGTACGGATTCAACTCCTCCTTCCTCGTAGTCCAAAATGAGTCCATTCTCTAATTTTAGAGTGATTATCCCGAGGTTTTCCGTGTCAAAGGAAAAAACATCGGAGTATTCTCCAATTTCCGGTCTGATTACGCGCGTGGCCATTTGAGCGAAAAATCTTACTTTGGCCTCAAGGAATAAAAAATCCCGCGTGGCATCGCCATAAACATTTTGTTCCGATTGCCATGAATTCAAATCCGCAAGCAACGGCAAAGCGGTTACAGTCAAAACCGACAATAGGGCGATGTATAAAAGCGTTTCAATAAGCGTTAGTCCTCTGTTCATTTTATTCTTGTTTAAATAGATAAAGTGATTGGCCCGAGGTCACGGCGAACATATCGTTTTCAAAATCAATTCCAGTCGCGCTTGTCGGGAAATCTCTTTCGGCCGTTTGAATCGGACGGCCACCTCGGTTTAATTCAAAAATCTGAGTCACTTTTTGAGCGTTGCTTGTGGCGGCAAAAATAAACCCGCCGGCATATGCGATGCTTTGAACATCGGCGCCAGTCGGCGCCGAGCCAAGCAGATTTATTTCCAAAGAACCGTCGTCGGGATTAATCCGGTACCCAAGAACTTGAAGCTCGTCTCGGCCGGGCGCGACGCTCTTGTGTCTGCCGAGGAAGATTGAATTTCCGGCAACATGAATTGACCGACCGTCTTCATTCCCCGGCAAATCAATGGCCGCCGATTGGATTATGTTCGCCGGGTCCCGGACATCAAGAACGATTAAATCACGGATATTCCCCGAAGTGGCCAGAAAAGCGAAACCTTCTTTCACAGCAATATCGTTTATATTATGGTTGACTTCCCGACTGCCCAACCAACGAGGGAATTCTGGGTTTGAAACGTCAAAAATATGGAATTCGCGTCCGGCGGTGCGTTTAGTTCCGACATAAACCATGGAATCAAAATAAAAAATACTGACGGCCTCCGGACGCGACCCGGCCACACCCGGCAAAGTCGTTGTGGCGACAATCCGCATACTTGAGACATCGGAAACATCAATGATTACAAGCTGGCTACTGCTGCTGTGCTGGGCCGCAAACGCATAATTCTCCGAAACATCAATTTTATTTATGCCATCGCCAGCGTTTAAAAATGACAGTGTATGGGGTGGGGTTAAGGAAACAACCGCCACATCTGGGTCCGACTCTTGGGTTGGCCGAAGTGAGGTAAAAACATAATCCTTTGAAACATCAACGGAAACGGCCGGAAATCCGAGATTCACCGTTTCCGACAGAGCAAAACCGGTGTCCAAAAACCGCTTGGGTTGTCCGCCGCAATCCTTTCCGTATTTGCCGGCAATTTCCAGATTGCTCATTAGCAATGTCATGCTGGTAGTTGATACGCTTCGCCAGCCGGTTCGCCAAACCGACTCGGAATCAATCGTGTATTCACATCGGGTGAATGGTTTTGTTGTTAACGAGTTCAAAATGTCAAAAGGCGCCGTGCCTTGCTCGTTCAAAATCCGGCCGTCAAGAACGCCGACAAGTTTAAAATTCGCGATGTTTATGGCCGAAATAGTCCTTGCATTGTTCAAGAACAAATCGCCGACGGTCCACCGGGCGCCGAAAACCAGCACTACGATGGTTGAGAGCAGAGCGAGCGCCAGAATAATCTCAATCAAACCGACGCCTCTTGTCAAACCGACACCCCTCGTCAAGCCGACGCCTCCCGTATATTTTTTTCTAGAGTATCGCGCCGGCATTATTGATTGTGATGGTTTTATGACACAAGAAACCTTCTCCGCCGACTGAGATTCCAATATTTTGAGCGGGGGCGCCGACTCTATTTTGAAAAATAATGTCGTCGGTTGCCGTTACAGGCAGAGCGGACTGGCGACCGACTTGGTCAACCAAGAATGGAGCTTCCCCTTCGCGACTTTGAGCGATAACATAACCGTCGTCGGTAATTTCCAAAAGAACATAGCCTCGCTTCATAAACTGCGCAATATGGCGTGCGCGCTCAATGGCCAAAGTTACGGCTCGGATTTCCTGAAGGCATGAGAACCTGCCTAGCGCCGGCAAACTAAAAGTAATTGAGGCGATAGCGATGAGAGCGACAAGCGCCAGGACCAAAACCATCTCAATGAGCGTGAATCCGCGATTGTTTCTAAAACCACCACGACATGTAAATCCGTCATTGTTTTTAGACATTTTGGAAATGGGAGGTAATTCCATAAATCGGAAGAATAATTGAAAGGGCGATAAACCCAATGACGAAACTCATAGAAACCATGAGTGCCGGCTCAAGAGCGGCGGTTAAAATTCGGAGTTTGTCGTCAAGTTCCTCTCTTGTGATTTCAGAGACATTTTCCACCGAGTTCTCCATATTCCCTGTTTTTTCTCCGACGGACACAATGCCAAAAATATAAAGCGGGAACAATTTACTTTTTTCTCGGAAAAACTGAGCGAGAGACCTGCCTTGAGCAACGGTTTCGCCTGCCAACTTAAATGCGGCTTTATACTCGGCAGATTTCATTGTTTTTGACACGCCCGACAGAGCCGTAGAAAGTTGTTCCCCACCCCGGAGCAGGGTGAGAAGTGAGTCAAATGTTCCGCAAATAATCCTCAACCGAACGACTTGCCCGACGAGAGGAATCCTGATGAGCGCATAATCCAAGAAAACGCGCGATTTTTGGGAAAATTTAGTAAGCAACACGACAGAAGATACGCTCGCGGACAAAACAAGGATGAGAATCAACCAATGCTCGGAAAGCAATCGGCTTAAACCAATGAGCAAACGAGTTGAAAACGGCAATTGGACTTTGAGCGTCTCAAAAAGCGGAATGATTTTAGGAAAAACAAATAACATCAGTCCGAGGATAAGCCCCACGGTTCCAATAAGAATTATGGTCGGATATGCCGTCGCGCCGACGATTTTCTTTTTTAGGTCCAGCGTCTTCCTTATTTGGACATGAGCTTCTTTCAGAGAACGCGCGAGCGCTCCGCTTCTTTCGCCGAGTTCAGCCGCATATCGGCTTATTTCGCTGACAGCCATTCCGACGCCGTCGGTAAATGCCTGGGCAAGGGTCTTCCCGCTTTCCACGGCGCCGCGCCATCGTCTGAATGTTTCTTTTTTGCGCCGCGACTCGGATTGGTCTTCAAGTATTTGAAGGGCTTCGTTGAGCGACATGTGGGCGGAAAGATACAGCGACAGCTTATTGAGCATGTCGGCCTCGGCTTTAAGCGAAAATTTCGGGGTAAATATTTTCATGTCAACGGTGATAAGCCGAAACAATTTCTTCTATTGTTGTTTTTCCCTGAAAGACCTTATCAACGGCATCCTCTATAAGCGGGGTCATGCCGTTTTCAATCGCGCATTTCCGAAGCTCGTCGGACCGTGCTTTTTGCATAATCATTTCGCCTATTTGTTCGTTCAACAAAAGAACTTCAGAAATCACCGTCCGTCCCGAATATCCGGAATTCCGGCAATCAACACAGCCACGGCCGCGGGTGATTTTTTGGACAACGGGACCATCCGGAACGCAATGCATTCGGCTTTGTATCCGGCATTGTATCCGGCATTTTTCCAAAAACTCAATTTCACTTGCCGTAATTTTTCTTTCAATCGCGCATTTTTGGCAAACCTTCCTGATGAGACGCTGACTGACTATCGCCCGAACCGTTGAAGCAATTAGGAACGGTTCAACGCCCATGTCTATAAGCCGTGGCAGGGCGGTGACTGCGTCATTGGTGTGAAGAGTTGAGAGCAAGAGATGACCGGTAAGCGCCGCATGAATTGAAAGCTCGGCTGTCGCCGTGTCCCGTATTTCGCCGACCATTATCACATCAGGGTCCTGTCGGACAACCGCCCGCAAGGCCGTCGCGAAGGTCAGACCGCCGTTTACATTTCCGTTTCCATTTCCGTGCCCGCCGTTTCCGTAAATGGGAATCTGGGTGATGCCACCAACGGCATATTCTATCGGGTCCTCCAGCGTAACCGCCGAGACCTCTGGCACAGAGACCTTTTGTAAAATGGCATAGAGCGTCGTTGTTTTGCCGGAGCCGGTCGGACCAACGACCAAAATCATGCCGTGAGTCGCGGAAAGCGCCTGATTAATTTTCTCCTCATTACGCACACTAAACCCGAGATTTTCGAGCGTGTGGGTATGTGATGTTTGCGGTAACAAGCGCAAGACGCATTTCTCGCCGTGAAATGACGGGACAACCGAGAGACGGACATTCAAGGCGACGCCGGTGATGTTGACCTTAAAACGCCCGTCCTGGGGCGACATTCTGACATCCGTTCGGAGCGACGAAAGAACTTTCAGGCGCGCGACCGCTTCCTCATGAATCTCTTTTTTGTATCGACCGAGATGCACAAGTCCGCCGTCAATTCGGATTCGCACCCGGCATTCGTGTTCAGCCGGTTCAATGTGAATGTCCGAGGCCTTATCCGAATAAGCGCGGATAATCACTTCGTCAATGAGCTTCACGGGCGAATGCGCAATTATTTCTTCTCGCATTTTCTCCCGTGTAATTTTTGTTACCGCTTCCATAACACACGGGGGCAGTATATCTATGCGACCTAAAATTTCGTTTAAGAACGATTAAACTCGTGGAGTATTTATTTCTTCCGGAAACCACCAGTTTTTCATTCCCCAAAAACCCTTATTTATAGCCCTTAACCAGTAATGTTCGCGTCCCGTGTCCCATTTTGCTTGACAAAAAACTGGACTCGTGTACGCTATACACCAGTTCTGAGACATGTGCGGTTTCCCGTTGGATGGCAGCCCATAGGCAGGTGCGAATTTTGCGTGACTCACGCAACGATTCTCCAGACTCGTTCTGGCTCCTCCTAGCCCAGGTGACTGCCGAGTCAGAGGCGAGAGCTTCTGATTGCTTGCGACTGCACGTCGCCAATGTGGTGCCTCCGCACAGGTTGAAGATGGGGCCCTGTTACGTTCGCGTGACAGGGCCCATTTTCTATACCAAAAATCACTTCACACCTTCCGAATATTCATTCATCACAATTCCCGCCGCAACAGCGACATTTAGCGAGCGAACGCTTCCCCTTTGAACAATCGCCACCACTGTGTCGCATTTTTCTAAAATTTCCGGCGGTATTCCCGCGCTTTCTTGCCCGAAAATTATGAGCGTTTTTTTATTTTTATCCCATTTATAATCTCCGAGCGGAATCGCCTCGGCGATATTTTCTACACCGACAACCACATCGTATTCCTTAAAAAGCCCGTCAATATCTTCAACAAATTTCAAATGCCTGAAATGAGAATAAAATTCCGCTCCGACGCTCGCCCGTCTGTCAAACTTTTTATGGCCGTATAGGATTATTTCCCGCGCCCCAAACGCATTCGCCGACCTCACGATATTTCCCGCGTTATTATCCAAAAGAACATTCATAATCAGCACGCTAAAATTAAGCTTCTTTTCTTCAAGATATTTTTTTGTCTCCGCATCGGTCAGCCACTTCAAATAGTCCGCAACATTGCGGGGTTTGTTGGGGTCGTAAGCCAAACTGTTGAATTCAAATTTGGGCATTAAATCATTAAGTGATGCTCACGCCGCTTGATTCCTTGTTATGCATTTCAAAAATCAGTTTTCGGACTTCTTCCGGCCGAGTGGCGCTTTTCATCGTAAAATCCCGGCTGTTCTCCGCCGCGGTCTGAACGCGCAAATCGCCAAATTTAAAAAAGGTAGCGACCACTCCCCTGACTTCAACCGTAACATCCTGAATTTTGTCAAAGCGCAAATTTGAAATTTCCCGATGAAAAATTCCCTTTTGCTCAATGTCAATAATTCGCTTATTGGTAACATACCAGACATCCAAATAATAATTCGTCCAATTAATAAAAAGAACAATCCAGAGAAGCAGAAGCCAGAGAGCATAGAAGAACAGCGTAATGAAAAAATGGTTGGTGATTCCTCCGGCCACCTTATCCGGCAGAAAAGCCAGAGCGATTAAGTATAAAATCGGAGGAAAAATGAACAATAAGACCGTCAGAACGACATGCCCAAGCAAAACAATCCAATGCCGCCGAACCTCGCGGATGATTCTTTCGTCTGGCTCAAGTTCTAGGTGAGTAAATACCATTTGGACAAATTGAAAATTAGTCGGCTAAACAAAAATTAAAGCAAACAAAGCAATGAGAACAATGGGCACTGATACCAAGAAATACACCAATTCGGCAAAAACAACCTTTTTACTGCGCATTCCGTACTTGCGCCAGTGGAAAAGGAGGATACCGCTCGTTATCAGATAAATCAGAAAAACAAGGCCAAAGACCGACCATAATGCGGTTTTTACAGCTGTTCCGCCCAGGGTTGCGGTTATTAATGTTGATGTGGCCGAGAGCATACCGAGTTATTATACTAGAGTTATGCCCGCGAGAAAATGGTTTTGGCGGTCTAAAGCGCTCCCTAAACCGTCTTGTGATATTGCTGTTTCTTCGCTAAAATCATTGGATTATGGCAAAAAAAACAACCGCAAAACTTGAGACCTCTCCGTATAAGGGCGTCCGGGATTTTTATCCGAGCGATATGTTCGTTGAAAAATATCTGTTTGAGAGAATGCGCCGAACGGTTGAAAGTTTCGGTTATGTTGAATATGGAGCGTCCATTCTTGAACCGGCCGAGCTTTATCGGGCAAAAACCGGCGAGGAAATCGTGAACGAACAAACATATACTTTTAAGGACCGAGGCGGGCGCGAGGTAACTTTACGGCCGGAAATGACGCCGACCGTCGCCAGAATGATTGCCCAGAAACGGCGCGAGCTTTCGTTCCCGCTTCGCTGGTATTCAATACCGAACCTTTTCCGATACGAACAACCCCAGCGCGGACGGATACGGGAACATTTTCAGCTTAACGTTGACGTATTCGGCGTGGACAGCGAGCGAGCCGACATTGAAATCGCATCACTGGCCTATCAGTTGATGAAGGACTTGGGCGCCGAAGACAAGGATTTTGAAATAAGAATTAATGACCGAAATCTCCTGAATTATTTTTGGGATAAGGTTGGCGTGCCGGAATCAAAACGATTGGCGCTTTCAAAAATAATGGACAAAAAAGCGAAAATTTCCGGAGACGCTTTTGCGGCCGCGATAGAAACCGAGACCGGCAAAAAAGCGCCGAAAATTATTGCGGCTTTGGAGTCGGGCCGAGCGTTTATGAAGGCAATCGGCAACGAGGACGAGAAAAGCGAAGTGAATAAACGACTTATCGCTATCATAGATGGATTATCAAAATTAGGCGTTTCAAATGTTGTTTTTACGCCGACTCTCGTCCGAGGTTTTGACTATTATTCCGGCTTTGTTTTTGAGATTTTTGACACCAATCCGGAAAATATCCGCTCTATTTTTGGCGGCGGACGCTACGACAATCTGCTTGAAATTTTCGGCGCCCAGCCGATACCGGCCGTCGGTTTTGGCGCGGGCGATGTGACCCTTGGCGATTTTCTTAAAACCCACGACCTCTTGCCTGATTATCGGTCGCCAACCCTTCTATATTTGGCCGTGCTGGATGACGAATTTGACTTTGCTGATATTCTTGCCGAAAAAATCCGCGACCTCGGCGTTGCCGTTGCGGTTGATTACACTAACAAGACCGTCGGAGACAAGATAAGAAAAACGGCCGTTGACATGATTCCCTACTTCGGCGTCGTCGGGTCGGCCGAGGTCAAAAGCCGAACAATAAAAATTAAGAAAATGGACGAACGGGTTGAAACCAGTTTTGCCCTAGACGAAACTGGGTTGGCCACATTAGCAAAAATGATTCTGGGAACAAAAGACGAACAGCCTGCGTCCGACGAAATAACACCCGACAAAGTGGCGCCTGCCGCAAAAAACGGCAAATAAAATGAAAAAGGTCGTCTTTGACATTGAAACAAGCAATGTATTCGCGGACGTCGGCAAAAACGATGCGTCTCTTTTGGACATTTCCGTTGTCGGTGTCTATGATTACGCAACCGATAAATACTATATCTTTGAGCAAAATGAATTTAAGGGTCTTTGGCCGA
This sequence comes from uncultured Candidatus Saccharibacteria bacterium, assembly GCA_964367845.1. Taxonomy (GTDB): domain Bacteria; phylum Patescibacteriota; class Minisyncoccia; order Phycocordibacterales; family DATGWK01; genus JAHFLV01. The sequence continues at coordinate 10,858 of CAYIYW010000007.1, forward strand.
TTCTGGAAAATGCCGACCTGCTCATCGGGTTTAACTCGGAACATTTTGACATGCCTCTTCTTAACAAATACTATTCTGGCGATTTAACGAAAATTCGGCACTTGGACATCCTGAAAGAAATCAGGAATTCGTTCGGCCGAAGAATGAAACTTGACCAAATCGCCGAGGGCACGCTCGGAATCAGGAAGTCCGGACAGGGCATGCAAGCAACCGTTTGGTGGAAAAACGGCGAGCACGAAAAGGTCAAAAAATACTGCCTTGACGACGTCAAAATCACCAAAGATGTCTTTGACTACGCCGTAAAAAATAACCAATTGAAGTTCAAGGAGGACGGAAAAATAATTGACATCCCGCTTGTTGGCGCCGAAAAATGGGCCGAACCAATCAGCGCCGGCGCCATGACTTTTTCTATGCCGTTTTAATTCAAAAAACAGAAAAAACCTCGGTATATGATATAATTGTCCAGTTCATTTAATTTTAATTAACCAGCAAATGGAAGAAAAACGAATGTCCCATGCAGTGCCGATTGCGATTGTCATGGCTGGAATTTTGATTGCCGGCGCCGTTTATTTTTCAAACAAAGGCAACCCGACGGCCAATCCAAACCAGAATCCCGAAAATACAGACATCGGCCAGAATGCCTCCGTAAAGACCGCCGAAATCGCAATCAATCCGGTTTCACAAAAGGACTACATCCGCGGCAATCCTGACGCCAAAGTTGTGATTGTTGAATATTCAGACACTGAATGCCCGTTCTGCAAACAATTTCACGGCACGATGAAAAATCTGACCGGCAAGCTTGCCAAAGACGGCACTATCGCCTGGGTTTACCGACATTTCCCGATTGTAAAACTCCACCCCAAAGCCCCTAAAGAAGCCGAGGCCCTTTTATGCGCCGGCAAAATCGCCGGCAACAGCGGTTTTTGGGATTACGCCGACCGCCTTTATGCCATAACTCCCTCAAACAACGGCCTAGATCCTGCCCAATTACCGGCCATTGCAAAAGATGTCGGCCTTGATGAAACGGCGTTCAACGCCTGCCTCTCAAGCGGTGAAATGGCACCAACGGTGGATTTGGATTATCAGGACGGAATCAGAGCCGGCGGAACCGGCACACCGTTTAGCGTTTTTGTGGCCAGCCAGCCATTTGACAAAAAAAGTGTTGAAGAATTTCTGGCTAAAAATATTCAGCAATACCGTTTCCCGCCGGACCTTTTTGGAATTTCGAACGACGGCAAAAGAGTCAGCGTGAGCGGTTCAATGCCGATTGAGTTCATGGAGGGGCTTATTGGGGTTTTGGGGAGGTAATTTGGTAATAAAGGGTATTATACCGCGGGGTATTAATCCCTTTGTTAAAAAAACTAGTTCACCCGGCGTATTTATTGAGATTTCTTTCGCCTACGATTCCCGTGTTCCACTATCAATTTAATTTAACGATTATGAATACTGACACTAAAACTATTTTTTCAATAACTGAGAATGATATACAGATTGAGGCAAAAAAGTTGATAGGCAGGAAACTTTCTGCTGACGAAATTCAAGTTGCTAAAAAAGGTTTAGAATCTGGTATATTAACAGGAATTGATATAATCTACAAAACAATACTCTTAGAAATGATAAAGAAATGAACCAAACTACAAAAAATTTAAGCCCTTCAGATTTGCTTGTGGGTCAATTTCTTGATAAGGCAAAAGCATTTCAGGCAAATGTCGAATTAATTAAGGTTCTAAAATCAAGAACTTACAAAGTTAGCGAAGCCAATGTTTTGGTGCGTGCCTCGTCAGAAGGCAACAGGAGATATTTTTTCGGCATCAACTACATTACAGTTGAAGATATTGCCAATCTTGATAACCCATTTATTGCCTTTATATGTGGCTCGATAGATAGAGTTGTAATAATCCCTGCCAAAATTTTATTCAAACATTTGCCAGAAATTAGTCACGATAGAAATGGTGAGTATAAAATCAATATTGATAAAGATTTGAACATCGTTTTAGCCGGAAGAAAAAAAAGAATAAATTGTAGTAATTTCATAAATAAATGGAATCTTCTATTGTCCCCGCCTGTCATACTCGCGGAAAGTAAAAATACCGTTGAAGAAAGTTTGCACTCAATTTTACAGGGTCGTTTGATTGAAATAGGAAACATTCGAGGGTTTGATACTTTTTGTCCGAATAAGTCAAAAACTTTTAATGAGAAAAAACTCGATGAAATTAGCACTTTGACTACTTGTCCAGAATTACAATTTGCGGATTACAATCTTTTAAAGCAGATCGATGTGCTTTGGTTTAGAAATAGAGGGAATAACATTGTTCCAGAATATGCTTTTGAAGTGGAGCTATCCACGGGGGTTTGGAGCGGTGTTGGAAGGATGGCAACATTGATCGACTATTCAAATGTTGGGTTATATGTTATTGCCAATGACCCTAAAAAATTTAAACAGGTTGTTTCTTCTTTTCCTGAAACTGAAAGCAGGTATAAGTTCGTAGCAAATGATTTGCTTGGGGATCTTTATTCTGCCGAAATGAACCTTAAAGGACTCCGTGTAAATATTGGTCTATAATCTCCAAATTATATTCATGCCCATATCTAAAGAGCGAGCTCGTAATGTTGAGAAATGAAACTGATGACTACTTTAAGTGCTTTAATTAGACCCCCAATAACCTCCTCATCCCGCAAAACTCGCAATCCGGGTCTTCGCAGGTTTTATTCCAAAATGAAAGAGCCAGAATCTCCAAAGCGGCTTTTTTGAGCACGCCGACGAGTTCGGCCACTTCTTGCTCGGTTATTTCAAACCTTTCCCGTTTATATTTTCCCCGTTTGTTGGGCTCAACGAAATCTATTTCGCCGGTCTTCATGGAGAAGCGCGCTGGGTCAAATTTTTCCAGAAGCAGTTTGTAAAAGATAAGCTGTCGTTTGTAATTGCCGTCAGAGTTTTTTGTATCCCCTTCTATGTCGCGCCGACTTCTAGGTATGCCGGTTTTATAATCAACGACATTGACCGTCGCGCCGTCCAGAAATTCAACCCTATCAAGCTGGCCTCGCAGGAGAATATTTACCGGTTTTCCGGCGGATTCAATCGGAATATAGACCCCCGAAATTTTGAATTCATTGAAGATATTTTTCGGCCAAGTGTTTTTGTAAGTATCGTAGTAACCGCCAAGAGATTTTTTGCCCTTCTCCAAAAAAAGTTCATAATCGTGAACCGAAAGAGCTTTGCGGTTTAGGAATTTTTCAAAAAAGCCGAGTAGGTCTTTTTTAGACATCAAATTTTCATTTTTGTAGGCGTCAAAAAAAACTTTCAGCGATTCGTGAACTGCGGTGCCGTAGAGCTGAAATCTGCCCTCGCTTCGCGGAATCCGAATGAGATTCAGAAAGAAAAATTGCCACGGACAAGTCAGGTAATTATTCAGAGCGCTTATTGAAAAGCCGTGTTCCAGAAAAAGGCCCGACAGATATTCCCTATTTTGGACGCTAAGTTTGGTGTCGGACGGTTGTTCGGCGTCAGGCGTTTGTCCGTCACTGAACGATTGTCCGACTCCGCCCATTTTCCGCGCATCAGGGAAAATGTTTGGAGACCCGCTTTTTTCTTTTCCGACGCGGACAAGCTCTTTGTCAATTTCTTCCACAAACCGGCTTGGCAAAAGTTCCCGGCCGGATGTGCCGTGAGTCGCGTAGGTTAGAACAACTTCTTTTCTGGCCCGAGTTAAGGCCACATAAAGGAGCCGCCGCTCGTCAGAAATATCATTTTCAAGGTCTTTGGGCGCATCCGCGCTTATCGGCAAAAAATGAGTTGGACTGCGCCGACCACCCCACCGACCGTCGTTCAAATGAACGCAGAAAATATAGTCAAACTCCAGACCTTTTGATTTGTGGGCGGTCATGAGGTTGACCTTGCCCGGATAAGATGAAACGCTTTTAGCCCGAACCGAAACACCGTGCAGAGTCATTTTGTCAAGAAGGTCTAGATAATCCTTAATCCTCACATTTTTATGGCGTTCAAGGAGTTCAACGGCATGCGAAAGAAGAGCGTCGTAGGCCGAAATCAGTTCAAGCGCCCGCGGTTTTGAAAGCAAAGAGCCGATAAAACCAATTTTTGAAACAACTTCCTGTAAGGCGTCAATCAGACCTCGGTTTTTGGCCGCGACGCTCAACTCGTGAAGCAGACGAAAAAGATGGATAAACCGTTTCGGCTCTTCAACGCCGGCTTTCAAAAGCTCGCTGGAGGATTTTATAATTTCAATCAGATTCCGCCGTGATTCCCGACTTCTGTTGAAAACCTTAAAGACATCCAAATGGTTCAAACCCAGGAAATCAATAAAGAGCACCGGCGCGAGAAATTTCTCATCTCCAAAATCATTTACTGCTCTTAAAACATAAAGAAGCTTCTGAATATGCTCGTCGGCAATAACGTCAATGTCGGTGTGGAGAACATAAGGAATACTTCTGGCATCAAAAGTCCGCGCGAGCAGGTCGGCATCTTTGTTGTCGCGGAACAGCACGGCGATTTGTTCGGCTGGAACCGTCTGTTTAATCTTTTCCGAAACCCCTTTGGCGATAAAATTTGCTTCGGCCTGCGGCGAATCGCACTCCCATATTAAAATATCGGCGTTTTTTGCCGGGTTTTGTGACTGGAGTTTCACTCGCTTGTCGGCATTTTCGCCTATCGCATTGTTTTCAATTAAGCCGTGCGAGGCGTCAAGAATCCCTTGAGTTGAGCGATAGTTTTTGTTAAGCGAAACCACGGTCGCCTGCGGAAAACGCCTTTTGAAATAAAGAAAGTTCTCAAGCGACGCGCCCTGAAAGCGGAAAATTGCTTGCTTTTCGTCACCAACCACAAAAAGATTGGGTTGTTCGTGAAAACCGGAAAGGAGTTCAAGCAAACGATTTTGGCCACGGTTGGCGTCTTGGTGTTCGTCCGCCAGAATATACTGATATGTTTCCTGAAGCTCCAAAAGCAAATTCTTATTTTCGCGAAGTTCCCGGAGAACCTCAATAATCATATCCTCATAGTCGTAAAGCCGCTTTTCCTCCAGCGTCTGTTGATATTTCTCGTAGAGGACGGCAAACTCGTTGCTATTTTCAATTTTCCTTATCGTTGGCTTGTATTTGGCCTTGATTTCGCCTTTATGCGCGCCTTTTTCGTGGCGGAAATCTTCAATATTTTCTAGGTCTTTCTCAAAATTTTTGGCATGTTTTTTGTACTCGGCCGGACTGACGTCCTCGCGCTTGAGTTCTTTTATAAAAGAAAGGACTGCTTTTAGATAATAGAGCGGATTGCCGACCGGTTTGAGTGCGACAAATTTCGTTTCAAGAATCAATTTCTCAATAATGCTTATCTGGTCAACATCCGTAACGTGTTGGGCGCCGATAATCCGCGGAAATTCTTGGGGGAAACTTTTTATAACATCGTTGCAAAAACTGTGAAAAGTGTGAATCGGCACGCGATAGCCGAGCGCGCCGATAATTTCAACCAGTTTTTTTCTGATGGAATGCACGCCCGATTCGGTAAAAGTCAGAGCAAGAATACTCTCTGGCGCGGTATCTGTGCGCCGTAAAATGTTGGAAATTCGGAGGGTAAGAATGGAGGTTTTGCCCGTCCCCGGCCCGGCAATGACGATGACAGGGCCATCTATGGCGTCAACCGCCGAGCGTTGTTCTTGGTTGAGTTTTTTGTAGAGGGAATCAAATTTGGAGGAATTCATAATCGGGGGAAGTATAGCATGGCCTGATTGCAAATTGACAAATTGGCAACAAACATTTATTGTGTTAAAGGAAACAGTAACCTAGAAAACCCCCGAATCCAAGGAGACAAAGCATGGCGGGTGCGATGCCGATAATAATTGAAAAGTCCCGAAGAGAACATCTTTTGGAGGCAGAGGTGGTCGGACACGGAACCTATGTTTCCAGAGGTTGGTTCCGAAGGCGACAAAAACCAACGCTGGTGATTCGCCTGTTTCCTGACAGCCACTCCAGAATTGTGCTGATTCTCACGCAAATCGCGGAGATCGGAAAAATAGCCTTACCGGAGTTGCCAGCTGAAATTGAGATCGGAATGCTTTCCGAAGCCGCGCGAGACCGATTCAGAATTGGAGAGAGGGTTGAGATCGTTTTCAGTACTTCAAACGGTCTTGACACGTTTATTCTAGGAGCAGAGCCGATTCGGTTTGAACGGATCCAAGAAACCAACCAATGGCAGTAGCGACATGCGAACATGTTCTGCGGACATTCACAGACAAGGAGAAATCGGGATGTTGAAACTCATCGGCATTCTCGCCAAGCGCGCTCTCACTTTGAAATGGCGCATCGCAGACACATCTGTCATGACTGTTTTGCTCACGATGGTCATGTCCATGCTTTCCATTCTAGCTCTACTCTTCGCAACACCTGTCGTTATGGCCATATTGGGAATTTAGTGTTCATTTTCTTGAGAACACCCAACCCGCTGATTGAGGCGGGTTTTTGCTTAATAATAATTCCTCAACCGATTGATACTCGGATGTTGCCGAATTTTTTCATGCGCCTTGGCTTCAATCTGTCTGATGCGTTCGCGAGTCACGCCGAACTCTTTTCCGACTTCTTCTAGCGTATGAGTAATTCCATCCACCAAACCATGTCTCATTTCTAGAATTCTCCGCTCTTTTTGAGGCAAATCATTTAGTATTTCTCTAATCTGGTCGGCGATAATTCTGCGCGCCGATTCTTGGTCGGGCGAAAGAATTTTGTCGTCGGCGATGAAGTCGCCGAGAGTGGACTTGCCGTCGTCATCGTCACCGACAGGACTTTCAAGCGACACAGTGTTTTGGTCAATTTTTTCAATTTGATAAATTTTCTCAACATCTAAATCCATTTCGGTTGCCACTTCTTCGGGCAGAGGGTCTCGGCCGAGGTCTTGCGACAATCGACGAACAATTTGCTTATACTTGGCAATTGTTTCAACCATATGCACAGGCACCCGAATCGTCCGCGATTGGTCGGCCAAAGCGCGAGTAATCGCCTGCCTAATCCACCATGTTGCGTATGTTGAGAACTTATAACCCTTCGTCCAATCAAACTTATCAACCGCCTTAAAAAGACCGAGGTTTCCTTCCTGAATAAGGTCAAGCAGGGTTAAATCCGGACTGCGTCCGACATATTTTTTGGCGATTGAAACCACAAGCCGGAGATTGGAGCGGGCCAAAAGATTTTTTGCTTCAGGGTCGTTGGCTTCAATTCTCTTGGCGAGTTCCTTTTCTTTCGCGCCGTTGATAAGCGGATACTGACCGATTTCTTTCAAATACATTTGGATTGAGTCATAACTGGAACCGCTTTCATGTCCGCTGTATTTTTTGAGAGTGTCGTCAACGGAGATATCAAGCAAGCCACCTCCCTCAAGAACGTCAATTCCGGCTTCGCCCAAACGGGCATAAAGGCCGTCAAGAAAAGCCAAATCGTCCTCAATCGTCGGAAATTCCTTGAGAATGCCGTCATAGGTTACGAAACCGCGTTCCTTTCCTTTATGAATGAGCCGTTTTACACCGTCCTCAAGCTTCTTGGCTTTCTGACTGATTTGTCGGGAAATATCGGTTTTGACGCCGACCTTTGCGGTTATTTTTCCGCCTGCTTTTTCGGCAAATTTTCCGCCTGATTTGTTGCCTGATTTTCCGCCCGATTGTTTTTCACCGGTTTTTTTTCTCTTATTGGCGAAAGTTTTTCCGGCACGCGCCTTTTTGGGGGCTTTGGCCGCCCTTTTGGCTTTTTTTATTTTTGTTTTTTTTATTGCGCTCATAGTTTGTCTTCTTTTAATTTGTTGTCTTCTTTCAAGGCCGTCAACCTGCTCGTGATTTGCTGGCACTGATTCAAAAATTCTTCCACTTTGACGCCGTCCTTATCAATCTCTGCCCTGTGGAGTTCCACCATTTTTTTCGCCAGTTCATCCTTAAGCATTTCTTCCTCTAAATTCATGAAAAGTCCTTCAATGTCTTTTTCAAATTTCGCGCTCTGCTCGTAATACTGCTCGGCTTCAAAAATCAGCTTGTCTCGTTCATCGGCGACCGCGACTTCAAGCGCTTGGGCATTTTCAACGCCAGCGATTTCAACAAAACGTTTCCGAATGGCGCTGGCCGTGACACCGTGGTTTCCCTTGTCGTCATGTCGGCTTTCTTGCCATAAAATTACTCCGATAATTCTCCGCTCAATTCCCTGTCGCCTTGATGTCAGTATTTTTCCCGTGGTTTTTTCGGTTTGACCAGATTGACCGGACGGTCGCCCACCCCGCTCATTCTGCCCGTTCTGCCCACTCTCTCCGGAAGCTGTTTTTGGCGACTTCAAAAGGGTCTTAAAATCGTCCCACAACGCATCTTCTTTTAGACCGGATTTTTCGGCGATGCTCTTAATGAAATGGGCTTGCTCGGTTTTGCTTTCAACATGAAGCACGAACGGCAAGACGGCGGATTTGATTTCGCGGGACAACACTCTGGGGTCCAGTTTTCGGGCTAACAAATTGTCGGCGTAAAAATCAATAATGTGTTTGCCGTTTTTGAGAGCTTGCTTCCAGAGATTCGGATTCTTGGCGACTAGCGATGCAGGGTCCTCGCCCGGCGGAAGCACGGCAACTTTGACCTCCATGCCAATCCGCATGGCCAGTTCGGCGCTTCGCTTTGTGGCGTTAAAACCGGCGCTGTCGGAGTCAAAAGCAAACATCACCCGAGGCGAGAGCCGAAGCAAACGACGCAAATGAAATTCAGTCAGAGCCGTTCCGGAAGAAGCCACTGTGTTGGCAAGCCCCGCTTGGTGCGAAAGAATCAAATCCATTTGGCCCTCCACCAGAATTGAATAATTAAGTTTCCGAATGGCCGTTTTGGCTCGGTCAAAACCGTAAAGAACTTCCGATTTGTTAAACAGAACTGTAGCCGGACTATTCAGATATTTCGGTGATTTGTCGTCATCAACAAAAATCCGACCTGAGAACGCCACTGGCCGGCCGGTGGAATCAAAAATCGGAAACATAATACGACCCCGAAAAACGTCGTAGAAACTTTGCGGGCCAGTATGTTGGGTAGCGCGCTGAACACCATGTTGAGCGACGGTATCGCTCCGGTCGTTTCGCTTGATTAAACCGGTCGCGAGCATGTCGGTTTCGGAAATTTTTTCCGCCAGCAAGTGGTCATAAAGCGTCCGCCACTCATTTTTTGCATAACCGATCCGCCATTTGGATATCGTTTCGGCCGTCAGTCCGCGTTTGTGCAGATAATCAAGAACCGACTTATTATTTACAAGCCCGCTCTCAAAAAATTCTACCGAGGTCTCTACGGCCTTAAACAATTTGTCTTTCTCGTCCCTTTCGCCTCGCCTTTCCGGAACAAGTTCAACACCCGCTTTAGTGGCAAGATTCGTCAAGGCCTGCCGAAATTCAAGCCCCTCAAACTCCTCAACAAAAGTGAACATGTCGCCTTTTGCGCCACAACCGAAACAATAATAAGTGCCACGGTCTGGCGAGACAAAGAACGACGGCGTTTTCTCATTGTGAAACGGGCACTTGGCTTTATAGCTGGCACCGGCCTTTTCAAGTTTGAGATATGACGACACCACATCCGTGATTGAGAGCCGTTCTTTGATTTTTTCAACAGAAGACGACATTTTTGAGGATTTTAGATTTAAGATACCAAATTTTAGATGTGAGATTTGACAGGTGTGAGATATGAGATATTGGATATTAGATTGAGGACCTAAGATTTTTCACGGCGTCGGCAATCATTTTCTCTTTTACACTGCCCTTGAAACCGGTGCCGGCCGGAATGAGATTGCCGATAATTACGTTCTCTTTGAGGCCGACCAGAAGGTCGTTGTGGGATTTGAGCGCGCCGTTGATGAGAACTCTGGTGGTGTGTTGGAAAGATGCGGCCGAAAGAAACGAGCGTCTAGAGAGAGAAACCTCGGTGATACCCATGATAAGCGAGTCCACTTTGGCCTCCTTGACGCCTTTTGCTCTGGCTTTTTTATTCTCTTCAAGCAATTCCGTGAGCTCCACAATGTCTCCGGCCGAAAACTGCGTCTCGCCTTGGTCTTTTACCCGGCGACGATTGAACATTTGTTTGACGATAACTTCAATGTGTTTCCGAGCGACGTTTTCACCCTGAAGTTCATAGAGTTTGCTGATTTCCTTAATGATATAGCGCTCGGTTTTCTCCTTGCCGGCATAAATGAAAAGCTCGTCAAGGTCGGCTGAACCGTCCGTCAGAATGTCGCCTTTTTTTACTTTGCTTCCCGCCTTCGCAAAAATCATACGGCTGTGAGAAACCGGATACTCAACGGCCGTCATGGTTTTTGATTTGGATTTTTCCGAAAATTCCGGCATGATGGAAATCAATTTTTCACCCGGAGTATTTTTGACATCCAGCACCACCCCGTCAACAAAACTGACAACGGCCGGACTTTTCGGCTTTCGCTTTTCAAAAACCTCCTCAACTCTCGGCAAACCTTGAGTAATATCTCCGCCGACAGACGCCGCACCGCCGGCGTGGAAGGTTCTCATCGTCAATTGGGTGCCCGGCTCGCCGATGGCCTGTGCGGCGACAGTTCCGACGGCTTCGCCGAGAGCAATCGGTCGCGCGTTGCCAAGGTCAGAACCGTAGCATTTGATGCAAATGCCTTGGATTGATTTGCAGGATAAGGGCGAACGGACAGTAACCTCGGTTACATCTGTTTTGTCAATTTCTTGGGCCAGTTCCTTGGTAATGAAGTCGCCTTTTTGGGCTACGGTTTTGCCGTCTGACACAACGTCATCAACGAGATAACGCCCCTTGATATTTCGGGAAAGAGGCATCTCAATGCCGGAAGCACCTTCTTTGTGAATCTTGATTCCCTCCTTTGCTCCGCAGTCCTCCTCGGTAATTATCACGTCTTGAGCGACATCAAACAAACGCCGAGTCAGATAACCGGCCTTTGCGGTGTTTAAAGCCGTGTCGGTCAGACCTTTGCGCGAACCGTGGGTGGTAATAAAATATTCAATCGGTGTGAGGCCTTCTTTCGCGCAAGAAAGAATCGGGAATTCATTGGTTTCGCCGGCGGTGTTTTGGATGAGACCTTTCATGCCAGCCATTTGAGTAATTTGGGAGAACGAACCGCGGGCGCCGGAATAAACCATGTCGTAAAGAGAACCCTTCTTGTCAAGCGTCTCGGGAATAAGTTTTTCAATCTCGTTTTTGGCGGCATGCCAGATTTCAATGTTTTTTCGGAAGCGTTCTTCTTCGGAAATCAAGCCCTCGCTGTATTGGGAGACAATTTCTTCAACTTTCTTTTTGGCTCGGCCGATGACTTCCGGCTTTTGTTTCGGGATAACCACTTCGTCAATGCCCCAGGTAACGCCCGAGCGAGTGGTGTAATGGAAACCGAAGGTTTTAATGTCATCCATGATGGCCGGAATGGCCTCAATGCCGTAACGGGTAATCATGCTGTCAACGAGACCGACCATTTTCTTTTTGTCAATTTCAAAGTTGAGATACGGGTAGTCGGCCGGTAAAACCGAGTTAAAGAGCAAACGGCCAGCCGTTGTTTCAAAAATTGTTCCGGCCATTTCGGCATATTTGGGATTATCCACCGGCGCTAGGATTTTGATTTTTGCTCGGTAGTTTAAATAGCCGAACGAATGGGCAATGCCAGCACTTTGCGGGTCCTCAAAACACATGCCCTCGCCCACCTCATCCGGAATCATTTTGGTCATCCAGTAACAACCGAGAATGATGTCAAGCATTTTATTTGAGATGACTGGTTCGCCGCTTCCCGGCTTCAGAATGTTTTTGTCCGCCGCCATAATCAATCGCGCTTCGGCTTGTGCCTCATCGGAAAGCGGCACGTGAACCGCCATCTGGTCGCCGTCAAAATCAGCGTTGAAAGCGGTGCAAACCAGCGGATGAACCTGAATGGCGTTGCCCTCAATAAGAACCGGTTTGAAGGCCTGAATACCCAGACGATGCAGAGTCGGCGCACGGTTTAAGAGAACATATTTATCCTTAATAATTTCTTCAAGAATCGCCCAAACCTCCGGAATGCCGTCTTCAATCAGTCGGCTGGCTCCGCGAATGTTGTAAGCCAATTCTTTTTTAAGAAGACCCGAAATAACAAACGGCTTGAAAAGCTCAAGAGCCATGTGTTTCGGCAAACCGCACTGATGGAGTTTCAAATCCGAACCGATAACGATAACCGAACGGCCGGAGTAATCAACGCGTTTTCCGAGAAGATTCTGTCTGAAAAGGCCTCGTTTGCCTTTTAGATTGTCGGAAAGCGACTTGAGCGGTCGGCGTTGCGATTGATTAAGAGCGCCGGCCGAAGAACTGCCGTGGCGAATTGTGTTATCAATCAACGCGTCAACCGCTTCCTGAAGAATTCGTTTTTCGTTCCGGAGAATAACTTCCGGCGCGTTGATTTCCTTGAGTTTTTTAAGGCGATTGTTGCGATTAATGACACGACGATACAAATCGTTGACATCCGATGTCGCGTAACGGCCACCGTCAAGTGGCACCATCGGCCGGAGAGCCGGCGGAATAACCGGAATCCTGGTCAGGAACATCCATTCCGGACGGATATTGTTCTTGATGAGATTCCGCACAAGCGAAAGCCGTTTTTGGATTTTATCAACCTCAACGCCGGGCGCATTTTCAAACGCTTCTTCAAGCTTTTTTTCAAGTTTTTTAAGGTCTATTTTCTTAAAAAGATTGGCAATCGCTTCAGCGCCGATACCAGCTTCAAAAAGAGTGCCGTATTTAACCGAGAAATTGTGATATTCAATTTCGTCAAGCACCCGTCCCTCTTCAATCCCCTCAACATCGCGCTTAATGCTGGAAAAGAGCTCTTTTATCGCTTCTTTGGTTTTATCGTCCGTCGCCGCCTTAACTTTAACTTTGAATTCACCGTCAAGCTCCTTGAGAATTTTTGTCCGTTCGGTCTCCGAAACATTGGTAACAATGTAACCCGCAAAATAAATGACTTTTTCAATATCAATCGTCGGAATGCCCATAATCAGGCCGATTCTTGACGGCAATCCGCGCAAGAACCAAATATGGGACACCGGCGTCGCCAGTTCAATGTGGCCCATCCGTTCCCGGCGAACAATAGAGCGGGTAATTTCAACTCCGCATTTCTCGCAGATAATGCCCTTGTAGCGAATTCCGCGATATTTACTGCAGTAGCACTCATAGTCCTTGTCCGGACCGAATATTTTCTCGTCGAAAAGACCGTTGCGCTCACTACGTTGAGTCCGGTAGTTGATTGTTTCCGGTTTGGTCACTTCGCCGTATGACCACTCCTTAATTCGCTCGGGCGAAGCCAATTTTAAGACAATTGAGTTGAACTCCGATGTTGATGTTTTGGGTGTATTTTTTATCATGATTTTAAATTATGAGATGTGATTTTTTTGGATTATTTCTCATCATCGTCTTCTTTTTCGGTCTTTCGGAGGTCAACATCAAGTCCTAATCCGCGGAGATTATTAAGAAGCACATTGAACGACGCTGGGATATTCAGTTCTCTAATCGGTTCGCCTTTCACAATGGCGTCAAATGTCGCCGACCGACCGACGATATCGTCTGATTTAATGGTCAACATTTCCCGTAAAGTGTGCGCGGCGCCGTAACCAAGAAGCGCCCAGACCTCCATTTCGCCAAAACGCTGACCGCCGTTCTGGGCCTTGCCACCAAGCGGTTGTTGGGTAATAAGCGAGTATGGCCCGATTGAGCGCATGTGGATTTTGTCCTCAACCATGTGATGAAGCTTCATGATATACATATAACCAACCGCCACTTTTTGACCGAACGGGTCGCCGGTTCGCCCGTCAAAAAGTGCTACTTTGCCATCTTCGTTAAAACCGGCTTTCTTGAGCTCCTGCTTAATTTCAATGTCAGTCGCGCCGGCAAAAGGCGGGACAATCGCCTGATAACCAAGAGTGCCTGCGGCCAAACCCAAATGCATTTCCAGAATCTGACCGAGATTCATACGGGACGGCACGCCAAGGGGCGTCAAAATCATATCAATCGGCGTGCCGTCAGCCATGTATGGCATGTCTTCTTCCGCCAAAATTCTTGAGATAACGCCTTTGTTGCCGTGACGTCCGGCAAGTTTGTCGCCGACCGAAACATTTCTCAATTGAGCAACTTCAATATGAATTTTTTTTATGATGCCCGACTCAAGTTTGTCGCCCCGTTCGCGGGAAAAGATTTGGACATTGATAACCCGACCGCGCTTGCCACCCTCCATGCGTTTTGAGGTGTCTTTAACGTCGCGGGCTTTTTCGCCGAACAACGACCGGAGTAGACGCTCTTCCGGAGTAAGCTGGCTTTCGCCTTTTGGCGTAATTTTTCCGACCAGAATGTCGCCCAATCTGACTTCGGCGCCGATTCTAATTACCCCGTCTTCGCCGAGATTTTTAAGTTTGTTTTCACCGACGTTAGGAATATCGCAGGTCGTCACTTCCGGACCAAGTTTGGTATCGCGAACATTGACGACAAAATCCTCAATATGAACGCTGGTGAATTTGCTATTTTTAACGAGCCGTTCGGAAAGAATAATGGCGTCTTCATAGTTGGCGCCGGACCAAGACATAAAGGCCACCAAAATATTCTGGCCGAGAGCCATTTCACCACGGTCGCTTGAAGAAGTATCAGCCAAAATGTGACCTTTTTTAACTTTTTCACCGACCGAAACGCTTGGGCGCTGATGAAAGCAAGTAAAACCGTTTGTTCTGGAAAAATTTACCAGTTTGTATTCTTTCTCTTTGCCCTTTGAATTTTTGACGACAATTTTCCTGGCGTCGGCGACAGTCACAGTTCCCTCCTCTTCAGCCAAAATCAGCCGACCGGTATCGCGGACTGCCCGGCCTTCAATGCCCGTCGCCACCAGAGGCGCTTCAGGCACAATGCAGGGCGTCGCCTGTT
>CAYIYW010000008.1:0-25689 GCA_964367845.1 uncultured Candidatus Saccharibacteria bacterium
TGTCGGATTCTTCATCAAGAAAAATTTCCATTCCGCGTCGGGCGGTTACTTTTTCTACTCCTTTTTCGCGCGCCAGTTCTTGAACGGTGTTATGAATAAGCGATTTGTTTTGAGTTCCGGATTCAATAAGATACGAGACCTTATAGCGTTTCAAAATATCCGCAAACCCGGCAATGTGGTCTTTGTCTGGATTAGTTACAATAATCATGTCTATCGTTTTGTCATACCAAGGCATCAGTTTGCCGAGCTCATGAAGAATCTTTGAGTTCGGCCCTCCGTCAACGATTACCTGATTGCCGTTCGGCGCTTCTATAAAAATCGCGTCGCCTTGGCCGATGTCCAAAAAGGCCACAGTCAGTTCCTTTCTTTGATTTTCCGTGTAAACCGCGTGCCAAACGGCCATGTTCGCGGCCAAAAGCAAAACGATGGTTGCCAGAGTGATTTTTTTCATATTTCCGCGCTCCTTATGCTAAAATAAAGGGTATTAAACCCTGTATTGCGTCTTCGCTCGGACGCCATGAATGAGAGTACTCATTCGCGGCGCTCCTCGCTAGACGCAATAAATCCAATATGTATAAATACACCGAGCAAAAATTTAACATCCCCGAACTCAAGGGAATATCAAGAAAAACCACAGAAGAACACTTGAAGCTTTACGCCGGCTACGTTAAAAACGCCAATCTGATAAACGAAAAAATTGGCGAGTACATGAAAGACGGCGAGAAACACGCTTACGCTCTGGGTGAACTTCATCGCCGATTTTCCTTTGAATTCAACGGCATGCGCAATCATGAATATTATTTCAGAGCGTTTGAAGGTGGCCCCAATTCCGCATCGCGTGGAGCGTTTAGAGACGCGATTGAAAAGGACTTCGGCGATTTTGGCGATTGGGATGGTTGGCTCAATACTTTCAAGGCCATCGCTACAACTCGCGGCATCGGCTGGGCCATGCTTTATTACGACCCGGACGCAAAAAAACTCACCCACGCTTGGGTGGACGAGCAGCATCTTGGCCAGTTAAACGGTTTGCCATTGATTCTCGGTCTTGATATGTGGGAGCACGCTTATCTCTTTGATTATGTTCCGTTCGAAAAGAAAAAATATATTGAGGCGTTTTTTGAAAATCTCAACTGGCGAGTTATTGAGGAAAATTTTGAGAGAGCGGTGAATATGGAAGGAGCAAGTAAATGATTTTGTAAACACGCGCCAGTTGAGTTCGCGGTTAATCTTTTCGCGCTGGCCATATTTGCCATTAATTTTGTTGATAGAAAAACCCCGCTCGTTCGCGGGGTTATGGAACTTCTGGAGGTTGTCAGCCGCCGACGTTGCTTTCGGCGTCCACGGCTCCGGGCTCGGTTTCAACTTTTCCCGACTCTTCCGGACCAGCCGTAATTCTCCAGTCAGTACCATGGGGAATTTCTGTCCTGACGCGAATGTCATTGCGACGCACTCTCTTCGCGACAGACGAACTACCCGCGCCGGGCGAAAGCGTATCCCAACGCACAACCAGATAGGTTTGCTTGTCCACGAAAACGGTGTCTTCAACCATTCCGTCGTAGACAGGAACCTGTCGGCGAAAAACCCAACACTCTTGGTCGCAAACATCGGGACCCGGACTTATTTCAACTCCGGTATCAATCTTGGAGCGCATAATCCAAGCCATATCAGTGGACTTCGGAAAAGAATCGGAAACGGGAACGCCAACCCAGCTGAAGATGTGACCACCTGCGACACAGTCCCGGTCGGTTGTCTCCACCGTGTTGTCGGTGCCATGCGGGTAGGGACTATCAAACTCAAAAATGGGCCGCATCGGCATGTCGGGGCGATATTCCTGATACCGGCCGTCACAGACCGAAAAAGCCATGATGGGTTTACCGTTCTCGTCGTAAACCATGGTCTTGAAAGCATCCTTGGCCATGATTGACTTCACGATGTAGGGACCGACGCCAGCAATGAGCGAGTCGGTGTTTCCGTCAAGCGCTTCTTGAGTTACCGTAGTTGTAACTTCAAGATACACCGCATTGCGAAGTGCCGATTCAACCCGTCTGCCAATCTCCTCCTTTGACAGTGCCGAGTTAACATCGGCGGCGCTAACGGGAGAAGATTGATTGGAGGCAATCCTGTTGAAAGTGGAGCTCATGTCCACAATGCCGGAAGAGGACTTGCTCCCCAAATAAACAGGTGTGAATATCAGATAAATGGCAAGAATCAGTACGAATGCCCTCAAAATCAAAGTCTCAACAAGCGGAGATTTCATGACAAACTCCTTGTAAAGGATGTTTTTGACACAAGCATGACAAACAACTTTCTGCCCGCAGAATAGATAAATTTCTACTTTTTGTCAAATCAAAAAAAACAGAGATAAGAAAACCCCCTAAGGAAGGGGGTGATCGGGTTCAAAACAAACAAAAACGATTGCGACAGGCGGGGAGATTCACCCGCCACGCTTCGCCAACGGCGGCGCGCCCATCCACTTGCAGTAGAACGTGGCGGCTCCGCAGGTGGTGCCAGGGTCGTTGCACTGTGCGACAGTGCATGGCACGGCAGCCGGAGTCAGGACATTGCGGACACATCGGCAATGCGCCATGGTAATCAGCCCGCCATTGCCGTTGAAGACAAACTGTGCACCGTTGTACCCGTCGCCGTCTGACGTCTCCAGAACCAGCTCGCCTCGGTTGTTGAGCCGGAACACCATGCGAAGAAGTTGTTCGCTCGGACCGGAGAGAAGACATGTAACCTTGATGTCTTGCCTGCCATAAACAACATCAAGGTTCTCAAGGACCTCGCCGTCCACCAGGATGGTCGGGGTGCCGTCCCAGAGAACAACAACGCGCTCCCCGGACATGCCCGTGAAATCAAGGACGCCGAGGTTGTCCATGATATCGTAGACAGAGATGCCCCTGTTCGCGTTCGTGAAGGCGCTCCATCTGGCCGAAAGCCCCGAAAGCCCGGGGACTTCATCGCTGGCCGGCTGGGCGGAAACCTGAACGGGACAAAACAACGGAAGGACAAGAAGAACGAGAGCCGCGAGAACCCTTCTGAATCTCATGAGATATCTCCTTTCATGCCTTGGCTACGCGCCAAGAAAACGAAACAAGAGAAAGACCACGGGAAAAACATTCTGACTATTATGCTACGCCTGATATGGGGGTTGTCAATAGTTTCGTAATGGTTCAACAGCGTTCGCATTTTACAAAAACCAAAACCCAAAAAATTACTACTACATAAATCACGGCGACAGCCCAACCCGAAAAACCTCCGAAAGGAATCTCGGCTAAAGAAAATTTTGAGAAAAAATTCACAACCAGAAGTTCGTATGAAAGAATGGCGTGCGTGAAGAAGGCAAAAGGCAAAGCAACCGCACGCAACAAAAATCCGCTCAAGGCCGTCAGAAAACCGGCAAGCATTGTCAGCGGAATGAACGGCAATACAAGAAGATTAACCGGTAAAGAAACAGCCGAAAAGAAGCCGGTCATCCAAGTCAGAATCGGAAATAGAAAAATTTGCACGATAATGTTTGAGACGACAAGGTCGCGCAAACCGAAACGCTCGGGGATAAATCGCGCCCGTTTTTCAAAAATCGGCACGACTTTCACAACCGCAAATGTCGCCAAAAATGAAAGTTGAAAAGACGGGCTGTGAAGTAAAATTGCCGGATTGTGAACAAGCATCAAAAACGACGCGATAAAAAGGCCTCGGGCAGGGTCGTAATTCCGCAAAGACATTCGCGAAAACAGCACCAAAATCGCCATAATTGACGCCCTAACCACGGTCGCCGAAGCGCCGGTAATCATTGCGAAAGCGACGACTCCGGCAACGGCCGAAAACAAGCCCGCGAACCGCGGAAGGAACATAAACATCCTCCCTATCGCCTCGGCAACGATTGAAACATTGTAGCCGGAAAGAACGACGATATGGATAAGGCCTGTTTTCCTGAATTTTTCTTGCAATTCGCCGTTAATGGATTGCTTGCCGTCAATCAAAATACCGGCCGCCAGTGAACTCTGCGGTTCGGGAAGCATTTTTGACAGCGAAGCGACAAACGCCCGTTTCGCCGAAAACAAACCGGTCAGAATTTTATTTGGCGGAGCCCGACCGATTACTTCAACTGACGCATTTTTGACCAAAAAATGAATATCGTTCGCTCGCAGATAACCGACATAGTCAAATTCCCGACCGGTATCGGTATAAAAATTTTCCGGTAGGACCAATTCGCCTTTCACCCGCACGACATCGCCGTAACGAAAATCCCTTGGGTTGCCGGTCGTGACTAAAATTTTTGTTTTTGAAGATGCCCGTGGAGAAATTCTCTCGCCGTTCACTTCTTTAACCTGCACGGTAAGTCGGGTGTTGAAGTCCCGGCGTTCTTGCTCCTCCGTCAGCACTCCGTCAAAAGAAATTTCTTGGCCAATAAATTGGTCAAGCGCCGTCGGTCGTTCATCAAGCGACACAGTAATATAATTCCTCAAAAAACCGGCGCCCGTTGAACAGAAAACGACGAATATCAAAATGACAACCGTGTTTTTCGGAAAAACGGCAAAAAATACCGCCGTGGCCACAGCTATCGCGATAATTACATAGAAAAACAATGCTCGTCCGGTTATGCTGTCCCGCGCCAGTTCGTTAATCACCACCCCGCCGGCAAACCCCAGAACAATCCAATAAAGCAATGTCTCTTGTCCTGTCGCGCGTATTGCCATGAGAAAAATCCTACCGAGACAAGCTCAAGAAAAAATTAATTTGGATATAATTTTATAGACACTATGAAAATCGGCGTTATCCACTGTAATGGGCGGTATGAATGGTATCAGTTCACAACTCTGAACAAGTTATTCACTAGAACAAAGAAAAAACCCCACAGCGGTTAAGCGTGCATGGGGTTCGGACAAAGAGCCCAAGTTTCCAAGAGTCAAAGTCCAAGGAACAATGCCGAGGGTCAAGAGCCGGAGGGAACAGAGACCTTGCGAACAGCAAGGAAGCGACAGTCCGCATTCCAGACGCTGTCCCCCCAACTGAAGCCGAGGTACCGCTCGGAACCATTCCCGCCGAGACACGGCATGCGGCGGCGGCCATCGACCATGGCAACGGAGCCAAGACCAACGATTGGATACTTGCGCTGTTCCTCTGGAAACAGCTCCCCAAAGGCCAGGACATGCTCAATATTGCCCGACACCCACGGATTGGTAGCGTCGAGAGCCCCAATCCGGGCTTCCACGTCGTCGGACGAGATGAAGCAGTTCGGGTAAACCAACTCCGCCTCGAACTTCACGATGCCTGTCCCAGAAATCGGGAACTGCTCGGCTATGATGCGGTTGCCCGTCCTGTCGTAGCGACCGGCAGCAATCATCGCTTCGAGACCCGTGCTGTAATCGACCGTAAGAACGATTGATTCGGGCAGGAAGGGATTGAGACCCAAGAACTTCCGGAGCTCGACGCGAGGAGGAATAATCCCAAGCACGGCGGCTTCCGAAAGATCGGAAATCCGGCCCAAGCCCAGAAGGTTATGCTGGAGAATCTCTCCAGTAACGCCCTTTTCAGTCATGGTGTTGTAGACTTTCCCCATTTGGGGAACCGAGGGTGGTTCTGAGGTGCACATGGCAGTCTCCATATTTGCCAGTCTGCGAATGCAGGTGGCGGGAATCTTGATGCTAGAGGACTCCCACATTGGTAGTCATAGCCAGAAAACACCGAAAAATCAGGGTCTTTTGGCTATGACTATCTTCATAAGTTGTTTCAAAGAACTACTCTGACATATTTCACCCTTTTAGGTTAGTTGTCAAGCACGCCGTAGGAGGGAATCCGTTCATCCTTATTTCTGTTTTTAAATTCCATGATAATTTCCTTTTCTTCTTCCGGATTCAGGGCTTTTTTATACAAAGCTCCCGCGGTGCCTTTCACTCTTTTTTCACATTCTTCCCACGTTGGGTGAATTTTAATTAAATCGCCGACTTTGCTTATGTATGAATAGGCCTTGGCTCTTGAACGGGTTTTTAAGTCCAGCCGATTTTCTTTTCGTTCGGTATTGTGAGACACGTTGAGAATGTCAATTCCGTATTTACTCAATGGCCCGGAAAAAAGTTTCGGCTCGCGATTGTCGGCAAAGCCGACGGCGATTTCATCGGCTCGCTCATTCCCCACCACGCCAACGTGGCCGGAGACCAATCGCCAATCAATTTTTTTGCCACGCTCTGTCGTCAGATTGATGACATGCGAAAGCTCCTGCCACAAATCCTTGTTCAGAACTTCTTTTTTAGCCGTCGTTCGCCAGTTTTTTGCTTCCCAGTCGAACAACCATTTGGTCGCGCCCTTTAAAACATAACTGGAGTCGGTATATATGACTATTGAATTTTTGGCCGGGTCCGGCGCAAAAGTGCCGGCGCAAAAAGAAAGCGCGTCAATCACCGCCATAAGCTCCATGCGGTTGTTTGTGGCGTCCGTCCGCCTGCCACCGCGCTCTATCACACTTCCTCCAGTTACAACCACTGCTCCCCAACCGCCCGGTCCGGGATTGCCCCGCGACGCGCCGTCGGTGAAAATTATCGTTTCGTTTGAGTTTGTTTTATTCATTTGAATTGGTCTTGCTCGCAACACCTAATGGGGAACATCACACGCAAGCGCTCTGATAAACCCCGACAATTCTTAACCGAAGCTCCGGATATCTTTTAAAAAATGATTTTTCAAGCGAGGCCTTGAGATTCATTGTATCGCCGACTTTGAGATTTTTGAGCGGGTCGTTGGTTTTGGTAAAAAATGAAATGGCGTTAAAAATGTCGCCTCGCGAATTTTCAAAACTCAATTCAAGGTGATTTTTGGTCTGCCCGAACGGCCGGACGCCGGCTATTTTCACATTTTTAAAAAGAAAAATCGGCTTCGGATTACCGACACCATACGGCGCCATTTTTTCAATGACGGAATAGGTATTCCAGTTAATGTCATCGGGCGTCAGAATATCGTCAAAATCCTCCGCCAACTCCCCCGAATCGGCAAGAAAAAGCTTTTGATAGGATGCCGAGAGCGCGTCTTCAAGAATGTGAATTTTCTCCTGCTCAACCGCAAAACCGCCGGACATTTTGTGTCCGCCGAAGGTTAGAAAAAGCTCGCGGCTTGATTCCATGAGCTCAACGACGCTCACCCGCCCGTCCGACCGGCACGAGCCCTTTATCGTCTTGCCATTTTCTTTGCCCCAAAGAAAAACCGGACGGTCATGGTCATCTTTTAAGCTGTTTGCAACCAGCCCCAAAACCGCCGGCTTCCAGTGCAAATGGCCCATAACGATAACTTCGCGCAGACGGCCTTCTTTTTCTCGTTCTGAAATCGTCTGTCTGACTTCTTTTATAATTGAAGCTACAAGCCCTTTTCGTTCGTCGTTTATTTTGTTGAGATGAGCGATAAGCAGACCGGCTCGTATTTCGTCCGATGTCGCAAGAAGTTCAAAAGCGTCGTGAGGCACGCCCATCCGCGAGGCGGCGTTGATGCGCGGAGTAATCGTGAAATTAACATCGTCTTCGGTCATGTTCCGCTGGTTTGTTCGAGCCAGTCGGAGCAATTTCATCAGGCCAATCCGTGGCGATTTACGAAGCACGGTCAAGCCGAAATGAGCGAGCGCGCGATTTTCGC
This sequence comes from uncultured Candidatus Saccharibacteria bacterium, assembly GCA_964367845.1. Taxonomy (GTDB): domain Bacteria; phylum Patescibacteriota; class Minisyncoccia; order Phycocordibacterales; family DATGWK01; genus JAHFLV01. Next base: position 7,618 of record CAYIYW010000008.1, read on the forward strand.
CCGTGAGAGGCACCATGTCGGAGAGCGTCGCGAGTCCCACCATGTCCAGAAGCCACTTTTCCCAACCGACAGAGATGTTCCAGTTTAATTTTCCCGCGCCTGTTTTCTCAACATCATTATCAATATATTTCTCGCCGTTTTCTTCCCTTTTTTTCTGTAAAATTGCCTGAACAAGTTTGAAGACAACGCCCGCGCCACAAAGCGATTTGAACGGGTAATCGCAATCTTTTTGCTTTGGATTGAGAATCGCGAATGCCAGCGGGATTTCTCCGTTCGGTTCGTGATGGTCGGTAATAATCGTGTCAATTTTCAGTTCTTTGGCCCGAGCAATCGGCAGAACATCGGCAATTCCGCAGTCAATCGTAATCAAAAGAGTCGCGCCGCGGCCGGCAATATCTTCAACCGCCGAGAGATTCACGCCAAAACCTTCTTCATGTCTGTCCGGAATGTAATTCTCAAAATTGTTAAAACCGATTTTCTTGAAAAAATCATGCAGAATGACGGCGCCGGGAATACCGTCGGCGTCATAGTCGCTGTAAATGGCGACTCTTTCGTTGTTCTCCATAGCCGACACAATCCGTTCAACCGTTTTGGCCATGTCTTTGAGAAGATAGGGGTTGTGCGTATCCCGATTGTAGTCGGGATTTAGAAACATTTCGGCAATTTCAGGGTCGGAAAGCCCGCGCCTATCCAAAAGTTTCTTCAAAAGGGGCGGAAAAAAGGTCGGCTTAGAGTTGAGTTTGATGTCTGGATTTTTGGGATTAAAAGTCGTGCCGACGGACATTGCCCAATTATACACTGACCGCTTAAAAGGCGGCACAAGAAATGATGAAGCGCGCCAAAGTACACGCTAAATCGCGTTTTTGGACACTCGTTCGGATGATGATAGTATCTATTCATGGAAAACTGCGTATTTTGCAAAATAGTTCAAGGAAAAATTCCCTCCCATAAAGTATATGAGGATGACAATTTCTTGGCTTTTTTGGATATAGACCCCAGAGCGCCAGGGCATGTTCAAGTTATACCGAAAAAACATTATCGGTGGGTTTGGGATGTGCCCAGTGTCGGCGCATATTTTGAAATCGTCAGAAAAATCGCCAGAGCTCAGCAAAAAGCATTCGGCGTGGAGGCAATTTGGTCAAGAATCACCGGAGAAGAAATCACTCACGCCCATATTTGGATTTTCCCCGACCCCAAACAAACCAAAGGCGATAAAAAGGATTTTCAAAAAAATTCGGAGAGAATAAAGGGTAGTTTAGTACGCTGAAAGAACCTTTAGTATATTTTTTGAAAGATTGGCGAACTCTTCTCTTGATTTTTCTATATTTTCTTTCGTGCCTTGCTGATTATCAGCTATTAGCGTCGGATCAAGGTCAAAAATTGCAACCCCTAGTTCTTGGCACTTAGCCGGGATCCTGCCGTAATCCTGAATGACATTTAATGGATTTTTCCAACTTTCTCCCACGAGTCCATTCCGACAGTGTTTTTCCGAAAGATAGGTACGCACCCGTTCCGGAATCTTTTCCATCCACGCGCGATGGTCAGCAATCGGTTGCTTGCCATACACATTGTATGCATTAACAATATATCCGATAAAAAGAGGGTCCCCGGGAAGTACAAGTTTTGTTTCCGTGTTGCCCGCAAGCGCTTTGGCTGAATTTCGCCATTGAATTTTCCATTTCTCATACACGACTCCCAAATTTTCAATACCTTGAACGCTAAAAGCGTCCGGCATCATCGGCACAACGAAATAATCGGCTCCGAGTAAAATCATCTGATTCAATAGTCCCAGACCCGGCGAGGTGTCAATAATAAAAACATCTATCTGCTCGTTCAACCCCTTTTCTCGCAAATATCTGTCAATCGCGCTTGTTTGGAAATATCCAATCGGCTGTCCGGAAGCCGCTTGCCCGTAAGCAGTTGAAAGCAGTCCTTCGTACACAGAAAGGTTTATATCTCCCTTAAGGAGTAAGAGGTTTTTATCTGCTTTGACAGGAAGAAATTTCACGGCAAGATTTACATCACTGCCACCTTCAACCACGCCACGCAAAACATCGTATACGGTCTTTTCTGTTTCAGAAAAAAGATGTTTTGCGTAATATTCTTCGCCCATAGCAAGACGGGAAAGATTGCATTGCGGGTCCAAATCAATAAGAGCCGTTTTATATCCTTGCTTGGCAAACGAAACGGCGCAATTAAAAGCCAAAGTTGTCTTGCCAACCCCGCCTTTATTATTTACAAAAATGAGTTTTTTTGAGCGAGGAAACTTCATTGACTGCATTATACGATATTCAACCGACAAACAAAATTGCCGATTGGCAAAAACTTCTTAATTCGCTATTGTTTAGATAGATTGTTCTGAATCATGGCTGATAAACCAAGAGCAAAGGAGCTCTGTATGTGCACACAAGGAATATGGACAGAGAATCGGAATGCTTTGGGGGAAATGCTGGACCCAGATGACCCCATCACGGGCGTCGCCAGTCAACTTTTAAGGGAATATGCTGAGAAAAGGACTGGATGTCCCCCTTCAGAACGGCTGGTAACGGAGGTGCAAGAAGATATTCATTTTGACTACTCCAGAGGACCAGATGACGCCCCGTTGTTTCGCTCACCCCCAACGCAGATTTTCCATCTGACGTAAATCCCGACGCGAGTTAGAAAACCGAAAAGATTATCTCTGCCCCCGGACACAATCGGGGGCGTTTTTTTATTGCGGGGGCTTTTATTTCTAGAGATAATTTTCCTCAAGGAGAGAGAATTCCTGACACAACTGTGCTTCAAAGATTTTGGGACTGGAGACTTGAAAAATTAACAGCTCCAAGCGATCTTCAAGAATTTGGTTGGTGGGCAAAAATCGGTAAGTTTAAAGATACGTGGATGTTAGGGCGATTATTACAAACCGTCGGGAGACATATCTCACCGCTTATCGACAAGATTCTGAAAAGTAACAGTAAGGGAGCAAAAAAGCTCATCATTCAAAATTTGGCCGAGCTGTTGTCTTTACCAGATTCAATCATCAACCTAGACACCCGGTTTACTATTTTTTTAGCATTCCCATGCTTCAAAAGTCCTAAATACGATTGAACTGTTTCAAATTTGTATTCTTTTGACCGCATGCCTCTAAACATTCTTCTTTTTGTAACCGTTCTCAAAACTCGATGGTCTGGGAAATTCACCCAGCCAAGAAAATCGACACCGGAAGCCAGAGTTTTAATAAAAACCTTGTCGGGATGAAGTGATAGCTTGAGTTCATCCAAAAGAAAATCAGAAACCTTAAGTAGTATTTCCAATAACCGACCCTTATTAGTATCCATTAGTACAAAGTCATCAGCATAGCGAATATAGAATTTTACTTTGAGTTTGTGCTTCACGAACTGATCAAATCTATCCATATACACATTCACCAATAACTGCGAAGTTAGATTGCCAAGAGGCAGGCCAACACCTTTCCATGTTGAACTGAAACTGCCAACAATTTCGGAGACAAGTCAAACAATTTTTTGATCATAAATGTAACTGTTAACAATTCCCAATAGAATAGCTTGATCTATTGAGGCAAAAAACTTTCTGACATCGCATTTTAGAACCCAGGCAGTTTTTGTTCGATTCTTGGAAACTCTATTTGCAAAGACCTTAAACCGATTCATGGCCTTATGAGTACCCTTTCCGATCTGGCAAGAATACGAGTCGGCTATGAAAGTCCGATTGAAAAATGGATGGGGCTTTCGGTAAAGAGCATGGTGAAGCAATCTATCTCTCACATTCGCTTTATGTATAGTTCTCTTTTTCGGATCAGAAATTTCAAATTCCTCGTATGGCGAGTGTTTATATTTTTTCATCCTCAAATCCTGATGGAGAGAAACGATGTTATGCATGAGATTTTTCTCAAATTCTTGAACATCTTTTCGGCCTCGTTTTCCATTCAAAAACTCCTTCCACGCCTCGAGTAGATTTTCAATTGAGATTATATTGTCGAATTGGTTGGTTAGTGTTATCTTCTCCATGCAATGCAAACTATGAAGCTACCCCCCCCCAACGACTTTTGCCGCTTTTACAGAAGTTGAAAGAGGTATATATGCTGTGGTACGGATATTATCAAACCATACCTAAAACTCACAGACATTCACTCGGTCTAAAAATTGACGGTCTTTTTGTTGAAGCGATAGAAGCTACATCAGTCGCCCGTTTCCTTTCAAAAGAGGAAAAAACGCCTTGGGTCAGATTAGCCATTCGGAAAATTGATACAACCAAAATCCTTTTAATGGTTCTTTGGGAAACAAAATCTTTGGACAACAAAAAATACATTGCTCTTTCCATTCCCCTAGAGGAAATTAGCAAAATGCTTGGAGGTTGGAACGGCCAGCTTACAAAACAAAACTCCCCCGCGATTGCAGGAGAGAAATGAAATGATTTGCGAAGCCCGGCGAACCACCAATTGTCGTTCCAGTCGTTGTCGTTGCGGTTAACGTTCACCTTGCGCTCGTCGTTCCACCGGTTGAAGGCAGAAATACGTATGAGATGCCTTCCATGCCACCACCCCTCGAATACTCTTGGGGTTGTATCGTATTCGGCATCTGTAATGCCCTAGCATTTCATACCAAGTAGTTTCATTTTTTGATGAAGTTCTGCATGCACCACCCTATCCCAAACCTTAGTCAGAGATACTCTCGATGCATGGATACTGGATTCGGTAGCAAGAAACCGTGGTCTCTCGCATATTCACCTACTACCGCGTTTAATTTTACCAAAATACAAAAGAAAAAGCCCCGACTTGCATCGGAGCTTCCATTGTTTACGTTTTGGAATACGTTTTTGTTTAGAGCCGGCCCAAGGACAAAGTCCAAAGTGACCAAAAGGTCACAGTGTCCGAGCGTCCAAGGACTACTTGCGAAGCCCGGCGAACCACCAAGCGTCGCGCCAGGCGCTGTCGCGGCGGCGAACGAGCACCCGGCGCCCGCCGCCCCACCGGCTGAAGGCAGCGTAGCACCACTTGCCTTTGCTGTCCTTCCAGTGAGTGCAGTTGGGCTTCTCGTCTGCGAAAGCCGGGTCATCCCGATTGATCGCAGCGAGCGAGTACGGGTCGGCGGGCTTGAGGCCACGCTTTTCGTACTCCTTCTCCAGATCATCATCGCTGATGAACCAGCCGAGGGTGAAGAAGACGACTTCAACATTTTCTCCTTCGCCCTTGGGCATCGTCTCGACGACCTTGTCGTCGACGCACGACTTGCGACCTGTGGCGACTACTTTGGCGATCACGTCCGATGGCTTGAAGGTGCGATCGATCCCAGTGACTCGGCGAACGACTTCGCTCGCCTTCGCCTCGACACGTTGCCGGAACAGAGCGAACATCTCGCCTGCCAGCCCCTGATTGCCCAGAACCGCTTGCACGACTTCAGAGTTGAACTCCGGAGCGTGCTTCTCGAGCAAAGCTCGATAGGCTGCAACAGCCTTGGTAATCTGACCATCGGTCATTGTCTTGGACTCTGCGGATGGGGTCATGGTCTTGGCCATGGCGACATCCTCCTTTCTTGTTCGCTGTTCCCGGAATAGGAGTTAGGCTTCACCGGAATGGTGTTTTGCCACAGCACAGAAAACTCGTTAAAAGTACTCTATGCTATGGCAAATTCGCTAGTAGTTTCAAGGTTCAATCCGGTGGATATTATACTACTATTGTGTTTTCGTGTCAAGCACCGGCTTGCCCCGCGACAAAATATTCATTATTCCTTATCTTTTATCGCCTCAATGCCTGGCAGTGTTTCATTCGCCAAAAAATCAAGCATCGCTCCGCCGCCGGTAGAAACAAAAGTGAATTTATCCAGCAACCCGACTTTTTTTATGGCCGCCACGGTGTCTCCCCCGCCGATGACAGATTTGGCATTGGCCTTTGCGATGATTTCCGCCGTTTTTTGTGTGCCTTCAAAAAAACCGTCCTCGCAATTTCCGAGCGGACCGTTCCAAAGGATAAATTTTGCCTGCGACACAAGCCCGCCAAGCTGAATCAGCGACCGGGGACCGACATCCAAAATTTTTTCATTGGAGTTGACATCTTGAACAGATTTAACCTTCTGTCCGCGGCCGGCGACGTTGCCGCTGGCCACGACGACATCGGTCGGAATAAAGACCTTTTGGGTTTTTAAAAGTCCGGATAAATTAAAACTTCCTTTCGAAACAACCGACTGTCCGACTTCAAAATTAAGTTCCTTGAAAAAGTTGTTCGCCAGCGCCCCGCCGACAAAAATAAAATCGGCATGGCTCAAAAATTTTTTAATCAACGGCAGTTTGGTCTCAAACTTCGCCCCGCCGAGAATAAAAAGAAACGGCCGGTCCGGTTCAAAGGCCTGGCTCAAATTTTTCACCTCCCTCGCAAACACCGTCCCGACATAACTCGGCAATAACTTCGGCACTCCGACGATTGAAGCATGGTTGCGATGAGAAACGGAAAAGGCCTCGTTCACGTAAATGTCGCCCATGGCCGCCAGTTTTTCGGCAAAATTTTTGCTGTTTAGAGTTTCACCTTTGTTTGAGCGAACATTTTCAAAAAGAACGACCTCGCCGTCTTTCATTTTTTCTAAAATGCTCTTCGCCGCGACCGTGAAATATTTGTCGCTAAAAATTACCGGGATTTTCCGCTCGTTCAGATGGTCGGCAACTGGCTTAAGCGACTCACCACCTTTCCCTTCAATATGACTCACGATAATAACTTTCGCGCCGGCATCCCGTAAAAGATTTACCGTCGGAATGGCCGTTTGAATTCTAAAATCGTCGGCAACTTTGCCCCTAACGATGGGCACGTTCAGGTCAAGACGCAAAAGAACGCGCTTGCTTTTGATGTTCTTTAATTGATTTATGCTTTTTAATTGCATTTGGGGTTTGACTTTCATTAGTGGTCAAAGAGGAGACCTCGCAGGAGAGCGCAAGCGGTCTCCGAAGTGGCAACTAATGAAAATCAATTTGCTGAATCAACGATGTTCATAATCTCCTTAAACTGAACGGGGTCTAAACTCTGCCGACCGACCAAGAGCCCGTCTGCATGACCGTTGCCGATGATGTCTTCCGCGTTTAGCGCGCTGACCGACCCGCCGTAAAGCACCGGCACGCTCTCGGCATAGTCGCGGCCGAGCATTTCCGAGATGATTTTTCTGATGTAAAGAAGCATTTCGTGCATGTCCGCTCCTTTCATGACTTCCTGTTCGCTCTTGCCTATCGCCCAAACCGGCTCATAGGCGATAACCAGATTTTCAACGTAACGCTTTTGAACGCCGGCCAGCGCCGAACTGATTTGGTCTTTCACAAAACCCAAATAATTGCCCTGATTGTCACGCTCTTTCTCGCCGATGCAAAGAATAACCGTGATTTTTTCACGCAGGGCCGCCAAAACCTTTTTATTAATCATCGCCGATGTTTCGCCGAGCTCGCGACGCTCCGAGTGGCCGATAATCGCGTGCGTTCCGCCGGAAGCCACGACCATTGAAACGCCCAACTCGCCGGTATGTGGCCCGTTATTTTGCCAAAAAACATCCTGAACGCCAACTTGGACTTTTGAGGTTGAAAGTTTTGCGAGATTGCCGAAAAAAATGGCCGGCGGGCAAACAACTGTCCGTGTGCGTTTAAGTTTTTCGCTCGCCCGCCGAATCGCAAGGAAAATCGTCCTGGCCGTTTCAGGCGATTCGGGATTCATTTTCCAATTGGCGACAATGATGCGATCAGATTTCACGAAAATTGTTTAGATTATTGGGTGTGGCGGGCAATAATGTTTTTCTGGGCACCCTTTGGCCCATTCAAAACATCATTGCCCGCCACACCAGAAAATTGTAACACAACTAAATTTCCTCCCATGAAATAGTCGTGTATTGGTCGGAGGTTAACGGGAAACTCGGCGGCGGGCCATACAGAAGGTTTGCGTCGTATGTGATATTTCGCACGCAATATCCGCTTCCGATATAGCCGATTGAACCGCCGCAGTTATAGTTTGACCCAGTCCATGTAAAGCCATATCGCTGACTGGTGGCAATCATGCCGTAGAGAGTAATTTGCTGGCGACGATATTCATAATTACTGCCACCGCTCCGGCAACTCGTGCCGTAATAGTAGCGGCCGACACGACCGTTTTGAGCCAAAAGAGCGGCGTCAATATCAAGAACATCGGCGCTAAAAAGGCCGACATTGATGTTATTTTGGGATATCAAAGCGATAACGTCTCGGCCGTCGGTGTATGTGTAGTTTATGTTCGCATTAACGGTGATGCTCGTTCTGGTTGACGAGTTGTCCGGAAATCTTCCCGACGCAACAGTTACCCGAGTATCGCTAATCGTCCCCTCAACCCAGACATGGTCTTCCATAAAGATGAGACCGTTTGCGGGAATCGGATATGTGCCGATGAGAGTCAGCGCACTGCCGCCCGTGCCGATACTCCATGTTCCCCAACCGGTTTGATTTTGACTGTTAGAACAACCGCTCGGTGGCGACCGAAGATTATTTATTCTGTAAACAGTAAAAGTATCCGTTCCGCTCACGACCGAATTAAAAATTAATTTGTAACCAAGCGCTCCCGAACCGGCAAAATATCGCCCGCTTGCTTGAGCGTCGGCTTTTATTTGAGCGAGGTCATTCGTCAAACCGACAAAATCAACATCCGCAACTGGAAACTGACGGCCGGACTCAAAAACATCGGTTCGGATTGGCACGGGAGTTGTCGGCGGCGCTTCAAGTGGCCGAAAAGCGTCGTTTACTCCCGTGGCTGGTGGAACATTGACATGAGTATGAACGCCGAATTCGTTTGCCCCCGAATGGTCGGGGTCGTTGTAATCGGGTTTGGCGCTACTGACAATATTATGGGCGACGCCATCAAAACGAATACCGCCGTTTGAGTGAATCGGGCCGAAGACCTCCGTGCCCTGCCCGAAGCGCATATCGCTGTTTGAAACAAAAGCGAATTTGGCAAGTGAAGGAATGGCCAAAACCGTTTTGATTGTTCTGGCGACTGACGAGTCCTCAATGATTTCTCCTGTTGATTCAATGGCAACGATTGTTGAACCGGCCGGCGGCGGCGTGATGTTAAGCGTAAACGAGCCGATGAGCACATCGTCTTTATCATAAAAATCATGGGCATACGGCCCCGGCTGTCCGGTGCCGTCGGTGAAATCACTGGGCGCGTGAGCCAGATGCCAACGGTAATAATCAACACCGGCTTCCGCGATTTGAATGGCTTTTTCCTTGAGCACGGACGACCGAGCGACTTTGAGATTCGTGCCGGCCCAGACCACCAACGCGCTGATTATTACGATGGCGATAGAGCCGAAGATGACCGAATGAATTATCATGAATCCGGTTTTCGTCTGAAAATTTTTGCGGAAAAATTTTGAATTCATTTATAGATTATCTTTTAGATTGCGCGGCGTAACTTGGGATGTGATGAGGAGTGGAACGGCCGACATTGAGGATTTGCGCGAAAGCAGTATGTTGATTTTAACAAGTTTTACATCCGAAATATTGACCGGAATGGATAGCGGGGTTGAAGTCCCCGCGTAATTCGTATCGTAGTATTCAAAAAACGGTGTGCTTGTGCTGTTTGCAATACTGGAAGCGACGGTCGTAATCACGGCGGAACCGGCGTCATAGACAAGAGGAACGCCGGCTGGTTTAATGACGCTTTTCAAAACCTTTTCTCCCTGAATATAGTAGCGAACTTGTTCCTTAAGCGGTTCCGTGTCAATGTCGGAAAAAAAAGTTATTGACGAAGTGGCAGCGACGGCAATCGGATACGCTCCCAAGCTTGACGGGGACATTTCCCTCATTTCTGAAACCATTCTGGTGATTGCCCGACGACCTTCCATCTGGGCGCCCAGGTCGGCTTGAATGTAGGAATTGAAAGAAAAAATATCCTTTCCGAACAAACCGATTAAAAGAGCGAGAGCGGTGAAAATGGCAATTGACACCACGAGTTCAACAAGGGTAAAGCCGCGACTGAAACGAGGTTTGTTGTCGCGACGAGTAAAAATGTGCATGGGGGTTTTTATTGGGCAAATTTTCATGGGTTTTTTGTTTGGGCAAATTTTCATTGAGGCAAAAGCAAGACCTCTTCTTGTTGCCATGAACCGCCGACGCTGACTTGTGCTGTATACGCCTGATAGTTTCCATGTTTAACGACCATGTCGTATGTTCCGGAAGAAAGACCGGTGAACGCGACTTGGCCAGGCGGGACGCAAAGTGAAGAAAAAGTCGCGGAGATGCCTGAAATGTTCGGAGTGAAAGTCGTGCTGGCCGTGCCTAAATAAAGTTTGTATCGTAAAAACTGACTGCCGTTATGAATTGTGTTTATGTCCGATGTAGCCGAGCCGTAAAAACTGTCGGCCAAACCGTTCGGTCCGACAAAATTCCATGTCTCACCGTCATTGTTCGTCGCGATTTGCATCCGAACGCTGTCGGCGCCGGCCGCCGGTGGCTGGTCAGCCGGCAACCAAAATAATTGATGGAAATTGCTCACGGAGCCGGTGTCAAATGTTGAGGAAGTCAGAATACCGCTTGGGTCATAAACCCCGAAAGAACCATTGAGTTTGATTTCACCCGCCGGATTATTCGCGTCTATGTTATTTGATGAAAAATATCTTGTCGGGTCTGTCGTCGTCGCTTGTCCTCCCCCGCCAGACCAATCGGTCTGATTGATAAATCCTCGTTCCGTAACGAGCATTTCGGTATAACCGTCGCCGACTAGTTCAACCGCCGCGTTTGAGAGAGGCAAACCGGTTGAAGCGTCCTTCACGACGACCAAAAGAGTTGACGGGTTTTTGGGCGCAACTATAAATTTTACATTTTGCTCGCTGTCTTGGGGCAAAGACACGGGAAAAAGCGGATTCATACCGATAAGGTCGTATGCGCCGTCGGTAAGCGTAATCGGATAAGTGTCCCATTCCATATTTGACGCTATTTTCTGGCCAGAACCGTTTGTAACGAGGTTTTGTTCGTATTTCAAAACATCGGGACTCGTGCCGATAAGTTTTGTACCTTTTAAATTAAAGTCAATTGAACCGACCGCCGTGCACGATTGGCTCATGCTTGAAAAATTCATCGTGCTGACCTTGTCAATGACAAAACTGATTTGGGTAACTTGTTGAACAACCACGGTGGCGTGTGGTTTTGTCGGATTTGGGTTCCCGACTGCACCCGGAGCGGCCGTTTCATCCGTTGTAAAACCGGACTTAGTAACGCTGATTTCATAGGCATTTACACCGGGCGGGGCGTCCACAATCTGGAGCATGCCGTTTACATTGGTTGAGTCGTCAATCACAATCGGCGTAGACGGCTGATTGTTTTCCACGTGAACCAGAGCATCCGGAACCGGCTGGCCGTTGGCGTCAAAAACCCGCACAAAAAGAGCACCATTCGTTGACTGGCCCTCAAGATTTTTTGGCCCGACCCGCGTGTTCACGAAAATTGGCGTGAAATTTTTGCAGGCAGGACAATCAATTTCAATTTCAACCAACCGCGAATCGGCCGGCGAAAGGTCGTTTGGATTGCCACCGATTGTGCCGTCAAACGGGTCGTCAATGTTTCTGATGGTGGTAGTGGCGATGAATGAAAAACCGCTTCGCAAAAAGGTCTCGGTGCGCAAAAGCACACCGTCGGGAATCGCCCCCGAAATGCCGACGTCTTCATAGGGCAGATTGCGAACGAGTTCAAATCTTTCATTGGCCAAATCCATCGCGATAATTTTTGCTCGCGAGGCCGAAATGACGGTAAGCACGGTCGTAAACGCTCCGTAAATTCCCGTGGCAATGACAAGAAACAGGGCGATGCCGACCAGCATCTCCACAAGACTGAAACCCCTAGTTTTTTTATATGACATCAACAAGAGCATAAATCGGCGAGAGCATTGAGACGGCGAAAAAACCGACGGCGATACCGATGAAAACCATAAGAAACGGCTCTATTACCGTTGAAAGGTCTTTGGTTTTTTGCTCAACCTCGTTTTCATAATAAATCGCGATATTCTCGTACATTTTGGAAAGCTGACCGGTTTCTTCGCCGATATTGGTCATTTCACCGACAAAAGCCGGATAGAGTTTTTCTTCAGCCATAAATACGGCCGAAAGCGGATTGCCTTTTTCCACCGCTACCTCGGCCTTTTTTAGAATCTCTTTATAAAAAACGTTTTGCACGACATCGCCGGAGATTTTTAGAGCAACCAAAACATCAACGCCGGCCGAAAGAAGCGAGGCGAGAGTTCGCGCGGTCCGTGCCGAGTTGGCTTGTTTGACAATCGTCGCCACAATCGGCAAACGCAGGACTAGCGCGTCAAGCGTTCGTTTGCCGACGGCTGTTTTTCGCCAATACATAAATGAAGCCACGATAATCACCAGCGTCCCCAGCGAAAGAAAAATGTTGTTTTTCAAGAAATCCGAAAGACCGATGACGATTCTGGTCATCAAGGGCAGTTGAACATTCAGCTCCTTAAAAACGCCCGAAAGAGTCGGCACGACCAGAGTGAGCATGAGAAAAGTAATTGCAATCATTATGCAAATGATTATCGCCGGGTATATCATGGCTCCGCGAATTTTTTTTGTCAGGAGATAGGCCTTTTCAAGCTGACTGCCGACGGCCTTGAGCGAAGCGGTCAAACTGCCCGACTCCTCGCCGGCCTTTACCATTGAGACAAAAAGTTCCGAGAATGTGTTTGTGTGCTTCCCCATCGCCAACGAAAGCGACTCGCCTCTGCCGATGCTCGCATTCAAATCAACGAGAATCGTCTTGAAAACCACGCTTCTGGTCTGTCTTTCCATAACCGAAATCGCCCGAGTCATCGGCAAACCGGCTTCAATCATGACGCCCAGATTCTTGGCAAACTGGACTTTGTCGGTCATTTTTACCTTGTTCAAAAAACCCAAAAAGGCCGGCATTTTCAAAGATTTTGAGCGCGCCCCCTTTGCTTCTTCAACATGAGTAACCGTTCCGCCCTCTTTTCTTATCATTTCATATAAAGCAAATTTATCCGTCGCCTCTTTCTCGCCTTCGTATTTTTCCCCGCCTTGGCGAACCGCTTTGAATTTAAATTTTGTCATTTGTTTTGTTAAAAATTTTCGGAAGTTTGGAAATTTGGAAATTTTTTGTCCGCTTGCCCGCTCAAAAACCGGTTACAAGAGCGGATTTGTCGCCAGCTACTCGGAAACGACCCGCAAAATTTCTTCAATCGTCGTCAGTCCTTGAACCGCCTTAAACACGCCGTCTTCAATCATCGTCAGCATGCCTTCTTTCTTGGCTTGGACTTCAAGGTCTTTGTCGGTTTTGCCTTGCATAACCAATTCTTTCACCGCCGAAGACATTTTCATGACTTCGTAAATTCCGATGCGACCAGAAAATGCGTCTTCGGGATTTACGCCGGTTTTTGGCCGAAAGAGCGGGATTTTTTCCCAAACCACTTTCGGGTCAACAATTTTTTCCTCTTTGAGCGCGCGGAGGACTCGCTCTATGTCAACCGATTCGGAAAGAGTTTTGATTTCGGCCGCAGTCATAAAATATTTTTCCTTTTTATCCGTAAGTTTCCGGACCAATCTCTGGCCGATGATAATACTGACGGTGGAAACAATCAGAAACGGCTCGGCGTGCATATCAATCAGGCGCGGAAGAGCGCCGGCGGCCGAGTTGGTGTGAAGAGTTGAGAGCACAAGATGGCCGGTAAGCGAGGCGTTGATTGCCAAAGAGGCCGTTTCGGTGTCGCGAATTTCTCCGACCATAATGATGTCCGGGTCCTGACGAACAAGCGTCCGCAAGCCGGTGCCGAAGGTCAGACCGATTTCGGATTTCACTTGGGTCTGATTTATTCTGTCCATTTGATATTCAATCGGGTCCTCAATGGTTGAAATGTTGACATCCGGCGTATTCAAAATATCAAGCATGGTGTAAAGAGTGGTGGTTTTTCCGGAACCGGTCGGGCCGGTTGTCAGAATCATGCCGGTCGTGAGATTCAACGCTTTATGAACCCGCTCAAGCGACTCGCCGTGGAAACCCGACGCTTCCAAAGTGAAACCGGAAACGCTTTCGCGCAAAACACGGGTTACGATTTTTTCGCCGTAATAGGTCGGCAAAGTTGAAACCCGGAAAGAAATTTTCTCGCCGTTTAGGTCAATTTTGAAACGGCCGTCTTGGGGCAGGCGTTTTTCGTCCAGTTTAAGATTGGACAAAACTTTAATGCGGGCGGCGATGCTTGGCGCGACATTTTTTGGCAAAACCATGGCGTCGCGGAGAAGGCCGTCTATGCGATAGCGGACAAGCAACTGTTCCTCAAGCGGTTCAATGTGGATATCAGAAGCGTTCTGGATTATGGCGTGCTTCAAAAGGGTATCCACTATTCTCACGACCGGCAAATCCTCGGCCAGTTTTTTCAAATCATCGCCGGAAATTTTGTCGCCTTCCATTCCCTCAACTCCCTCAATTCCTTCGGCGATTGTTTTAATTGAACCGATTTCTTTTTGAATCAAATCGCCAAATTCGGCTTTCAAACTTTTTTGATACTGAAGCAGAGCGCTTTTGATTGATTCGCTGTCGGTGTATCGTGGCAGGATTTTCAGGCCGACTTTCTTTTTTATGAAATCAATGGCCGGCAAGTCGTCGGTGTTGAGCATCGCCACTTCAAGCGAATCCTTGCCTCGGCGAAACGCCACGATGTTGTGATTGCGGGCAATCGGTTCGGGAATTGAGGACAACACCTCAAAATCCAAATGCTCGCCCTTTAGGTCAACAAAAGGTATGCCGAGAATGCTGGCCTGAATCCGGCGCAGGTCGTTTTCATTTATGGCGCCGTCCGAAACCAAAACATCGCCGAGATTCTGGCCGGTTTCTTGGGCGTGTTTTTCGGCCGTGGTTAGGGCGCTTTTTGACACCAGTCCGGAGTCAAGAATGAAATTTTTTAGTTGCTTTTCTTCAACGTGCATAATAAGGGCTGTTTGACTTTTCAGTTATAAAAGAAAACCCGCGGGCTTTTTATTTCCTCTAAATTATACCAAACAAAAACCCCATCCAAGCCAGAGGGCGGGGGATGAGGAGTTTGGATGGTAGAAAGAAATGAGGATTGGGGTCGTATTTCAAAGCTACTGAGGGCAAGTCACGCGGAGTGAATTTAACACTCCGTCTTCACTTACAGTAATTGCATAACATATGCCACCCAGCGATTTCATAATTATATTTTTTCCGGCTCCGTCCAAATAAATGCTTCCATCGGCAACATGCAGTTTTCTTAGTGGATTAGTTGTTCCGACTCCGACATACCCGTTAGTTGAATTAGGACTAGGGACTCCGGCTTTAATAAAGAAGGGGGTATTTGTTCTTGAATTTTCACTACCGTCGTAATTAATTTCAAGATCATCTTGAGGGTTATTTACAAATGCCCAACCTGTCCAAGGAGTGCCATCTTTGTACAGTTGCAGAGCCGAATTGCCCGAGCTAGTGGCTGATTTACTGACCCGAAGTAATCCAGAGCCAACGTCGTCTGGGCCTACATGGAGAGGTGCGCGGGGATTTGTCATGTTGATGCCGACCCCACCGGTTTGAGAACCACCAGGATGCACTCCTCTATCAATAATTCGGCTGTCCACAAGAGTAGCCGATGCCGACGACCATTTTGGCACATAGTTCGCCGTTCCGGCTCCAGACACGTTACCGATGCAGGCACCGTTGATTCTGTAACAACTATTCGTACCCGTTACATTAACGCTTCCGGCGACATTAAGCTTGTGGGTTCCCCCTGTCGTTCCGATTCCGACATTCGCGCCGTCATTTGAGATAATGCTATTGGCTAGCCAAGTTGTTCCGTTATGCCTTAATGTTTGACTAGCCGTTCCGGTCGGCAAACCACCGCCGCCGCCAGCCGGCCATGATGTTATACAGCTTGACCCATCCCGAAGACAAAAACCTGTCGCTTTAACATTCCCAACCACATCAATTTTTTCCGCTGGCTCGTATGGATCAGTTGTGTCACCAATACTTACCAGACCATACGGAATTATAAGGGCCGGTGTTACTGACGGCGCACCGAGTCCAAAGCCAAGCGTCAAACCCGCGTCCTTTACTTGCCCAAGATTACTGATGTTAAGAGGCGCGTATGTGTTCCCGTTCGGTGGCGTGTTTGTCGGCGCTGTCCAACTCTGGGCCGACACATACTGTATTCCGACAGTCAACATAAGCGCCAGAAAGATTACTTTGATTGTGTCCAGAATTTTGTTATCGTATTTCATAATTTTTTTATTTTTAACCTATTAATTTATTAATTATTTAAATCTTAATTTTCAACCATTGAATCAAATGACGCTCGTCGCCCGAATCAAGGCCTCGCGGTTGCTTGCGCTTCCTCCATTTGCGTTCTTAGACACGCTTGTGGCTTCAATCAGCTTCTGAACTTCAGGGTCAGTGATCGAAGAACTTCCTTTGACCGTCGTGGCTTCAATAAGCATTTGATATTGACGGTCAGTGTTGCTAACCTGCGGTGGCGGCGATAATGTTTTTTTGTTTTTTCCGCCAATCGCCGCCACTCCGAGAATGGCGACAATAACCAAGACCAGAATACCCGCGATAATTATTATTTTGTTGTGATGTTCTTGATTCATATTAAATTTCTATGATTTTGGGTCGCACGATTACACCTGTGCTTTCTTCACATATCCCGGTATTTGCTGGAGACGAGCTGTCAGTAACGGAAACCCTAACAGATTTTTTCCCGAGAATACTGTAGGTTCTGGCGACCGTTGCTGGGGAAGTATCACCTTTGGAAACATTCGCGGAGAAATCATCGAAATCGCCGTCAAGGTCATCATCAAATGTGAATGTGTACACATATGGTAGAGTCGTTACCCCTTGTGGACTAATCCCTGCCGTCCATGTCGCCTCCTGATTGATAAGCAAAGGAGCTGGAGACACAGTGCATTCCGCCCCAAGATTACCGGCCGCCGGTTTAGCGTGAATTTCGACTGTTCCTATGGCGTCTAAACCACCGGACTTTATTTCAACCCGAGGATAAAACCATCCGGAAACATCATATGTGCAAGTATGAAAATTAAGCAGTTGGGATTCGCCCCATCCTTCACCAAGACCACAATCAAAGCGATACAAATCCGCGACTTGGGCAAGTTGTCTTTGAGATTCCAAAGCAACTCGGGAGGTTGCCGTAAGCGTTGAATCAAAAGGAACTGTGCCCTCAACAGGGTCAGCGGTAAGAAGCGCTATCAGATTTTGAGCGTCGCAATACCGCACCCCGTTACCAGACGCTTGGTCCCATTTCAACCAGCCGACAACTTCGCTACCCCATGAAAAACCGCTAAATTTTCTGGTACTTTGATTAAAATTTATTCCATAGTCACTGCCTGATGAACCTGGCAAACCTTGAGAGCCAGACAGATTACCCCTCAAGCTAATCCAGCCGTCCCAACCGTCGTTTCGGCCAACAGCGACAATCGCTCGAGCCCAACCAGAAACACTGCCGCTACCCGAAATTTTTGCATCGTCCTCATTATTTCCACTTGTATTTGGAGGGTCACCTAACCCTCCGAATTTTATCCAGTAAATGTTACTACTCCAAGCATAACCGACAAGATTCCCATTTTTGTCAACAGAAACCGCGTAAGGGAAAACTGTCCCGGAGGTAGGACATCCCGGCACGCCATCGTCAAAACGATTGTTCCCATTAGTATCGCAATCTTTACTGTTGAAACTCACCCAGCCAACGCCCATTTTAGAAGGTGAGGGGGCTTCATCCGTCGCTCCCCAAGCAAAACCGCACAATGGAGAGTTACTGCCTAGACCTGGGCCACCGCCGGGCCCGCCACCACCGCCACCGACAGGGCTTTCGCTGTCGTCAGTTGCAGATTCACAATCAGGGTCAACATCAGCCACGCGGCCTTGGCGATTAAAATCAATTAACCCATCTCCATCGTTATTATCTACGCAGTCGCCACACTGAAAAGGATTGCAATTCTCTCCCAAAGCCCTTTCAGTAACCCCTCCCCAGAAAAACACCGCCGCCCCGACCAAAACCAGCGACAACGCGAGAGCAACCGCTATTTTGCTGTTCCAAAGAGGAGAAAAAAA
>CAYIYW010000009.1:0-23615 GCA_964367845.1 uncultured Candidatus Saccharibacteria bacterium
GCTGTTTCAATCCAAGCTTGTTGAAATTGAGCACAAAATAGCGAAAGAAATTACTTTCAAATGGGTCATCGCAGTTGCAATACACCACTTTGTCGCGAAATACATTGGGATTTAAATCTAGATACGCTCCCACCTCTTTTTGAATATCGCTGTACTGGGTATAAAACTCGTCATTCTTTACCCGTCTTGCGTTTGTAAGATTTTTGTTTGCCATAATTATTTTGATGCTTTCTCATTTCTTCCGAAGAAGTTTCATTTTGTGACCCTACCGGGAATTGAACCCGGATTTGAAGCTTGAGAAGCTTCCGTCCTAACCGTTAGACGATAGGGCCGTATTTTGTTCTGACTGTAATGTGCGGACAGACAACGATTTATAACAAATTTTCACCTGTTTCGCCATTCCAACTCTTGTCTGGCTAAAAGCTCCCCTGCTCTCTCCGGCTCGGCGAGAATCATGGCAATCGCTTTTTCCATTCGTACGCCCTGCGAGCCCTTGATGAGCACGATGTCGCCGTTCTTTAGATTTTGACGCAGGGCGTCGCCCGCTGAAGTTGAATCGTTAAACCAAAACACTCGTTCCCTCGGAAATCCGGCAGTTATTGCGGAATCCATAATTCCTCGCGCCCGTGTACCAACAGTATAAATAACATCAGCCACACCGGCCGCCTTTATCCCAAGTTTTTCATGCTCACCCTGCGAATACTGGCCAAGTTCAAGCATATCGCCAAGCACGACAATTTTTCGGCCTACACTTTGGCCGACACCTTGACCCACACTTTGGCCCGCATATTGGCCAGCGCTCCAGTCCGCGCCTCGGCTTAATCCTTGGTCACTCCCGAGGATGTTAACATTTTTGAGAGTATTCAGCGCCTCGTTTGCCGCCACCGGCGAAGAATTGTAGGTGTCATCAATAATACAAGCGCCGCTTACGCCCGAAAGAATTCTCATTCGTCCCGGCGGGGAATCATGAGCACATAAAGCTGAAACCGCCTTTTCAGCCGGAATATGCAAGGCCTCGGCCACGGCAAGCGACGCAAGCGACGCATACATCTGCTGTCTGCCGAGTGCGCCCTTGATTTCAATAGGAAGTTTCTTGCCTTTAACCTCAGTACTTTCCGTGCCAACATTTTTGCCGTCGGCGCTTTCTGCACCACCATCAACCTTAAAAGAAACGCCGGTTGGAAAGAAAGGCGGTTTTTGACTGTAAATAAAATTGAAATCGGAACCCGAAATGTCCGCGGGATTAGTTGAACCATAGGTAATCACCCTCCCTTTGGCGAGAGGCCTCATTGAGGACACCAATTTGTCGTCGGCATTGAGAATTACAGTGTCCTTTTTGCCCGTAGCCAAAACAAGTTGGGATTTTTCATGTCGCACTTGCTCGGCCGAATTAAAAAACTCAATGTGAACCGGCACATCGCTAAGTTGGGTAACCACCGCGATGTTCGGTCGCAACCAGGAAGCAATGGACTGAATATCGCCCGGCCGGTCGGCCCCGACTTCTATCACCAGCCACTCCGGATATTTATGGGGAAATAAAATCAACGCCAAACCGTCAGTTAAATTTTTAACCCAGTTGAACGGATTATTCCAGCCGTTTTGCAAACCGAGAATCGTCAACGGCACGCCGATTTCGCTGTTGAAACTTTTACTGCTTTTCCTGACAAAAAAAGTTGTGGCGAGAACGGAATAAATCGCATCCTTGGTCAGGGTCTTGCCGACACTGCCGGTTATCGCCACAACTTTCGGACGATATTTTTTCAGCACTAATCGCGCCTCGCTCCGGAGCAAAACCACTATTATTTTTTTGAATATTATCTTCATGTATGGTTTAGCATACGAATTGATTTGGCGGCGCGGAACATGTCCTTCGTAGCGCCCTTTCCCGTCGGGCGCGGAGAAAGACATGTTCCGCGCCGCCCAACATCTATCGGTCAGGCGGAACATCATAGTAATTTATCAGATATTTGGCGATATCCATAAACGAATGAGTAAGTGTTTCGGAAGCATATCTAACCTCTTTCGGATAATAAGTGTAAAGAAAAATGATAAATTTCGGATTGTAGGCCGGAAAATAACCGAAAAATGAGTGCAAGTAGCGGTCTTCGTAATACCCTTTGCCGTCGGATATTTGGGCCGTGCCGGTTTTTGCGGCGATACTGTAGCGCTCCATCTTGACTTTTCCCTCAAGCAAGGCCTCGTCTACAACTTGGACAAGCATTCTTGTAACTTTTTCGGCCGTCTCGGGTTTGAGAACCTGAAACGGTGGTTTTATTTCAATTGATTTGGATAAACCCGTTTTGTAATCAATGCGTGACACAACATGTGGCTCAACAAGGTTGCCTCGGTTTGCAAGAATTGAGAGCGCACGGACAGTTGCTACAGGCGTCAGGGCAATTCCCTGCCCGTACGAAGCCGTGGCGTGTTCAATTTCTCGCCCGCTGTTTAAATTTTCAACCAACGGCGCGGCCTCAAACGGCAAGTCAATTCCCGTCTTCTTGTCTAAACCAAAACTCTTCATGTAGCGAGAAAAATTTCCATTTCCAAGCTTGCCGGCGACATATGCGGCGCCAGTATTAAGTGATTGACTTAAAACCTGTTGCATATTGACAATCCCCCGCCCTCGTCCGTCGTAGTTGGCAATTCGCCGATTATTCAGGACGAGAAACCCGGCGTCAAAATAGGTTGATTCCGGAGCAATGACGCCCGAATCAATTCCGGCCGCAAGCGTCAACGGCTTAATGATTGAACCCATTTCATAAACATCTTCCACGAGCCGGTTTGAAAAGATTTTTGAATCGCTCTCGTTGCTGAAATTATTCGGGTCAAAGGACGGATTCGTTCCCATGGCGATAATTTCACCATTCGCCGGATTCATGATAATCCCGCCGGTATGTCCTGAATTCCATTTCTTCGTCACCTGTTCAAGCGTTCGTTCAAGAAAATCCTCAACAGTCGGTTCAATGGTCGTTACAATGTCACCTTCTCGGCTTTCGTCGTCAGAAAATGTGCCCTTGATGTTTGAAAACATATCAACAAAAAAATTGGCGTACATGGATTCATTGGCTCGCTTGAGGGTTTTTTCATATTGACGCTCCAAACCGTAGCGACCGGCCAGGTCATCGCGGTCAAAGGCCATAAAACCCAAAACATTCGCGGCCAGCCGATTAAAAGAATAAGTCCGCCATTTTTGTTTTTTTACATAAAGACCGCTAAGGGCCGGCTCTTTGATTTTTTCTCCGACCGCCAAATCAACTTTCTTCACAATCTCTTCGTACGGGTCGGTTCTTTTGGACGCCTTCTTCAAAAAATCTTCTTTGTCAATCGGCACGGCGGAATTTATCCTCTCATAAATCGGCTCGGGGTCGGCAATCATGCTCGGGTTTATAAAAACAATGTTCCCGGTTTGTTGATAGGCCGCGGTTACGCGTTCTCCGTCTTTGGTCGTAAAATAAATCGCGCCTCGATTAAGAAGCGTCGAACTGGGCATAAGATATTGCCGATCTGCTTTCACGCTGAACTCCTCCCCGGAGACAATTTGCACAGTGTATAACCGATATATAAGCCCGAGACCGAAAAACACGACGAGAATAAAAAAGAATCTCACTCTGCCCTTAATTACCTGTGATTGCGTTGCCATCACCCTTTATTGTATCGCGATTGAATCATTACTGAATCGTCACTGAATCGTTTCTGACCTGGTGAGTACGCTAACCGCTTTTTTGGGCATATAGACCACTTTTGACGCCTCGCCATAGCCAAGAGAGGTCGCCACCTCCATGGTAATTCCGCTTCTTCCTGAAATATATGCTGAATCTAAGCCGGTAATAGCCGTTCGGATTGCCGAGACCTTGGATTCAATGGAGTCCCTTTGGGCCACATAAACAATCGTTCGGTTTACGGAATATACATAAAAAATGGCCACAAGGGCAACGGCGGAAATCATCAGCCATAACAACCCGTCCCCGCCTGTTTGAGCAATAATTTTTGAACGCAATGACATGTTAATTTTTTTTAATAATCCTTAATTTCGCGCTTCTGGCCCTCGGGTTTGATTTAATCTCGGCCTCGCTCGCGACAATCGGTTTTTTGGTTATCACCGTCGCCGCGCCCGTTTTTTTTAATTCGTTAAAATATTGTTTGACGATTCTGTCCTCCAAACTATGAAATGAAATGACCGCGATTCGGCCGGCCGGCGTTAAAAGTTTCCATGCCGACTTGAGTCCGTCCCGAATTGCCTCAAGCTCGTCGTTGACCGCAATCCGAATCGCCTGAAAAGTCCGAGTCGCCGGGTGAATTTTTCCGCGATGATAATAGAAAGGTGTGGACTTCATAATGATTTCAACCAAGTCGCCGGTCGTTTCAATCACTTTTTCTTTTCTGGTTTCAACGATGCCTCGGGCAATTCTTCCAGCGAAACGCTCCTCGCCGAAACCTTTGATGATTTGGACGAGGGTTTCTTCTTGCCACTCGTTGACGACTTCTTTGGCGGTAACAATTGGAGCGCCCCGTGAGAAACCATCGGGGCCTTCACTGCTTTTTTCAAATGTCATGAGCAACGGCTCATCTTTTTGAAAACTGAATCCCCTGCCCGATTCCTCAATTTGTCGGGAACTCAAACCGATGTCAAAAAGAAATCGTTGAGCATTTTCAAATCCGAGAGACGCCAAGGTTGATTCAATGTTTCTGAAGTCGCCTTGCTTCAGGACAACGCGCTCCAGTTTGCCCTTGCCGTCATTTTCACCATCATGCCCGCCAAGGATTTTTCCACCGAGAGTTTTCGCCGCCCGTTCAACGGCGTCAGCATCACGGTCAATTCCGACAATGGTCACTTTATCGCCGAACCTTTTTAGGATTTCAGCGCTGTGACCTCCGTCGCCGAGCGTCGCGTCAACAAAAACGTCGCCTTCGCAAATCGCCAAACCTTCTATTGATTCATGTAAAAGAACACTGGTGTGAGACATGATTTTCCCGCCGAGATTCGGTCCGAATGGTTAAAGCGCGCCAATTTCGCCCAATTTTTCGGCCAGCTTGTCGGCTTGCTTTTCAACCCGGCCTTTGTATTCGCTCCAGCGACCGCTGTTCCAAAGCTCAACCCGATTGTGAACGCCGGTAAAAACCACTTTTTCTTTGAGTCCGGCGAACTTCTTCAAAAAATCCGGGATTAAAATCCGGCCGATTGAATCAACCTCAATCTCAACCGCACCGGCGAGCATGAAGCGATTGAAACCGCGGGTGTCGGATTGCCCGATTCCCAATCCTCCGAGTTTTTCGGCGACTTGTCCCCACTCGCTCATTGAGTAAAGAAAAATGCAATTGTCCAGACCGTGAGTGACAACGACATTCTTGCCGACCTCTTTCCGAAATTTGACCGGAAGTGAGATTCGGTTTTTTTCATCAATGGTGTGAGTGTACTCGCCGATTAACATGAGTTGGATTCAACTTACCACTTCTTCCCACTTGGGTAATAGTATATAACACTTGATACCACTGACCTACACTCTTATCCCCAGATTTGCGAGAAACAAAACCCGCAACAAAATAGTGTTCCTTTGGGCGCCCTTTGGCCCATGCGGAACACTATTTTGTTGCGGGTTTTGACCGCGACCAGTCAACCGCTTGTTTTGCTATTTGATTCGGAGAGTCGGGAATAAAATCACTTCCCGAATATTCTTTGTATCGGTTAAAAGCATAACCAGCCGGTCAATACCGATGCCGACACCGCCGGCCGGAGGCATGCCATATTCCATGGCTTCAATATATTCTTCATCGTTCGGCTGTGCTTCGGCGTCGCCGTCTCTTCTATTTTTTTCCTGATTGCTAAAACGTTCTCGCTGGTCAATAGGGTCGTTTAGTTCCGAAAAGGCCTTCACTACTTCCAAACCGCCGACTATAACCTGAAAGGCGTCAACAAATTCCGGGTTGTCGGCCAATCTTTTGGCGAGAGGCAGAGCACCAACCGGATAGTCCACAACGAATGTCGGCTGGATGATTTTCGGCCGGCATGCTTTTTTATAAATCAAATCCATTATTCTTTCCCGACTGTCGCCCGCCTGAACCTGAATTCCAAGTTGGCTGGCTCTTAGCTTGTAATCTTCAAATGTCGCGGTCTCCGGATTCGGCATAAGAGCATAGCGTTTAAGGAGGTCAGTATAAGAAATAACGGCGAATTTTTTCCCGAAATCAATTTTTCCGCCGTCAAAAACAAACTGAAGCGACCCGGCAATCTTTTTTACCACTGCTTTCAGCATTTTCTCAACAAACTTCATCTGTTTTTGGGCGTCGCTCCATGCCTCATAGTATTCAAGCATCGTGAACTCCGGATTATGGGTAACGTCTATTCCTTCATTCCGAAAATTTCGGCCGAGCTCATAAACCTTCGGCAAACCGCCGACCAAAAGTTTTTTCAAAAAAAGCTCCGGCGCAATCCTCAAATGCAAATCAATGTTGAGCGCATTGTGGTGAGTCCGAAATGGTTCGGCCGACGCTCCGCCGGCGAGATGTTGGAGCATCGGCGTCTCCACTTCCAAAAAACCCTCCTTGTCAAGAATTTTTCTTATTTCCGAGATTATTCCGGTTCGTTTGATAAAACGGTTTTTGACCCCCGGCGATGCGATGAGGTCAAGAAAGCGTTTTCTGAAGCGTTCTTCGGCATCCTGAAGCCCGTGCCATTTTTCAGGCAACGGCCGCAAACTTTTGGCGAGCATTTTCCAATTGCCGATATCCAGGGTCTTTTCGCTTCTTTTGGTTTCAAAAAATTTTCCGGAGACCTCCACGAAGTCGCCGATATCAACGAGATTTGCAAATTGGTCAAATAAGTCGGCGGTGATGCCCTCACTTTTCTTCATGAAGCCCTGAAATTTTCCCGTCCCGTCATCCAAGGTAAAAAATATGATTGCGCCCTGCGGGCGCAGAGAAAGCACGCGGCCGACCAGTGAGACGGGTTTCTTGGATTTTGTTTGCGCTTTTGAGAGTTTCGCGAAATTTTTAATCGCCTCGGCAATGGTGTAATCCTGTTTGGAAGCAATGGGAAAGGACTCAATATTTTTTTCTTTGAGCAATCGGAGTTTCTCCAAACGCCCTTGCCTGATATCGTCCATTGAAGACATGATTTTGGTTCCGTCTTATTTTATATCAAGAACTCTGTAAACCACAGCGCCGCTTGGCGTATTGACGGTAAAGGACTCTTTTTTCCTTTTTCCGACGAGCGACAAGCCAAGCGGTGATTTAATGGAGATTTTGCCGGCATTCATGTCCGATTCTTCGGAACCAACCAGAGTGTAAGTATTTTTATTCCCGTCTTTTTCCCTTGCAACAGTTACAACCGAACCGATGGTGACCGCATTCGTGTCGCGGGAAGACGACATAATCACCGCCGATTTAAGAATCATTTCAATTTTGGCGATTCGGTCCTCAATGTTCGCCTGCGCGTCGCGGGCCTCGTGATATTCGGCATTTTCCGAAAGGTCGCCCAAGGACTTCGCGTATTCCAGATGCTCGGCAATTTCCTTTCGGCGGGTACGGATAAGAAAATCAAGCTCTATTTTGAGCTCGTCATGTTTTTCCTGAGTTAAATATTCGGTTATTTCGTTCATTTTGGTTTCAAGGACACAGGTATTGTATACTACTCGCGAAACTAATCAATCATTCAAAATATTCCGGGGTGTTCCCATTCATCCAATCCAGAAGCTGGCGCACAACGTAAGTCGCGCCAATCAAGTTGCTCCGTGGCCCTTTTTCCATAAGAACCACAAAGGCATAGGATGGATTTTCGTACGGGAAGAAACCGACCGACCATGAATTGACAAGTTCCTTGCGGGTGCCAAGCTCGGCGGTGCCGGTTTTGGCCGCCACTTTGACATACGGCACATTTAAACTTGTGGCGATACCGTCGGTTACGGATTGTCTCATCCCCTCTTTTATAACTCCAAAATATTCTTTTTGTAACGGAATTGTCTTGGCCTGAATTTTTTCATCGCCATGAACAAGTCGCGGGGTAAGAAGCGTTCCGCCATTCCCAATCGCGGCGATATATCGCGCAACCTGAATCGGCGTAAATTGCAGGCCGTACTGGCCAATTGCGGTATTGTAAGTGTCGCCGATACGCCACAAGTCGCCGTTAAAGGTTTTTCCCTTCCACTCCGGATTGGGAATGGTTGATTCACTCTCGCTTGATACGGCTATGCCGGTTTTTTCGCCCAGCCCGAACATTTTTAGATATTTTTCCATATTGGAAATGCCTAAGCCCTTTTGGTCTTCAAACCCGCCACCAACCGCGAAAAAATAAACGTTTGAAGAAACGGCCAGAGCCCTTCTCATATCAACCCAGCCGTGCGCTTTCCAATCGCGGAGCACTGTCGGCTTGTCCGGGAAATATTTATTCGGAACAGAAATTGAGCCGGAGCTGAAAATTTGTTTTTCCGGACTGATTAACCCTTCCGAAAGCGCTCCAATAGCAAATAACGGTTTGACTATTGAACCGGGAGTGTAAAGGCCGGAAACGGCCCGATTCAGAAACGGCGTTCGCGGACTGGTTTGGTATCCGGCAATGGCCGTTCTGTCTCCTTCCGCGACAAGCGATGAATCATATTCAGGGAAACTCATGAGAGCAATCAGGTCGCCGTTTTTGATGTCCATGATAACCGCTGAGCCGCCCGTAAAGCCGTAATCCTTGGAGGACTTTTCCATGATTTCATAAATTTTGTCCGCGAGACGCGAGTCAATGGTCAGGATCAAACTTTGGCCGTCCTTCGGCGGTTGGACAACACTTTGGGACTGAATGACCCCCCGAGCGTCGGTTTCAACAATTTTGTCTCCATTTTCACCGGACAAAATCTCGTTATAAACCTTCTCAACGCCATCTTCGCCGATATAGCTATTCCTGAAATAAAAACCGGCGTTGTCTTTGGATGGATATTTCACATAACCGATTAAATGCGCGATGCCTCTAAGAGGCGCGTATGAACGCTTGGCAAAATCGGAGTTGTCGTCATAGCGTTCATTGGAAGCGAGTTCTACGCCGTTGCGGTCAAAAATCACTCCGCGGTTTGAGAAAATGTCAGTATGGCGGAGACGATTAGCTTCGCTTCGTTGAGCAAAGACCTCTCCACGGCTAATTTGGAGAACCCAAAACCGCGACAGAAAGACCACGCCCAAAATAATAAACAAAATGGAAACGGCTGCGATGGTCTGTCTCGCAATCGGCCGTTCAAGCCGACCCTCAAACTGGTCAATGTCAAATTTCGGCAAATTGCTTGAATCAATGAAAATTTCGTCGGGGTCTATTTCCCCCATCCTTCGCCGCCGAAAATTTCTAAAAAAGTGTTTGAACATCGGTTTGATTCTACATCAAATTGCGTCTCCGCTTGGATGCCATGAACGAGAGTTCTCATTCGCGGCGCTCCTCGCTAGACGCGATAGAACTTCAGTCGGGTCTTTAAGAAAATTGAGAGCAAGAAAATTGCGACAATGATTATCGTAAAGAAAGCGCCGGTGCCGAAAAAAGTTACGCCCGGAACGCTGTAGAGACCATCTAAAAAAATTGCCAGAGCCAATGATTCGTAAAAATGCCGAAACAAAAAAATGCCAGCTGAAATCAGGACGATTGAAAGCCACCACGGTCCGACAAAAATTAGAGAAAAAATCAGGACATCGGCGATTATCCGGTATTTAATCTGCGTAATTTTCATTTTCCTGCTCCACCATCGGAGTCATTGATAATTTCCACCCAGCGGAGGTTGAAGACATTTACCGGCACCCGAAACAGGACCCGCTTAAGCGCGCTCGCCACGCTGGTGTCAATCGCCGCGACAGAGGCCACCACAGCCGCGCCGAATTGAGGCAGAATAATTAAGTCACCGACCATAATATCCATATCTTGAGCCACTTGGGTTTCTAAATTCCCGCCGCCGATTCCCTCAATGGAAAGCGTCAGGCCAGTCCGTTCAGCAATTACTTGGTTCTTCTCGCCGACATTGGAAAACATAACGATTTTTGACGTTGTGTTTGCGACTTCATCTACTCTGCCAATCGGTATACCGCCGATACCATAAACTCGGTTTCCGGAAACAATTCCCTGCTCGCTTCCAATGTCAACGACCAGAACGTCATAGGGCGATTGTGGCGGTTTGGCGATAATGTTCCCAAGCGTCGCCTGCTTGGTAAACAAACTCCGGCCATAAGCCGACAGGAGGTCCTGATGTTCGCGAAAAATAGCGTCAAGACGCAGAAGTTTGACTTGGTCGGCCTCAATGTCGGCCCGTAGTTCTCTATTTTCTCTGACCAATGCTCCGCGAGAACGGATGAGATTCGCCGTGAACGAAAGGTTATTTTTTAAAGCCAAAAATGAGGACGAAAATGGCCGGCTGACAGTCATGGCAATTTTACTGACAAGACCACCGGCAAATATCGGAACGCTTAAGGCACCGGCAACGACCAAAACAGCGACGGCGAGGGTGACCATAAAAATCTTTCTTTTCGGTCGCCTACTTTTTTGGGGGTAAATCATCATCGTTTACAATAAGAACTTCTCTGAAGTAATCAAGGTTCTCAAGAATTATGCCCGTACCGCGGGCAACGGCGGTAAGTGGGTCATCGGTTATGTGAATGGGGATTTTAATCACATCATGGAGCAACTCGCCCAAGCCACGCAAGAGGGCGCCACCACCGGCCAGATGCAAACCACGGCCCATGACGTCGGAAAGAATTTCCGGCGGCGTCGTCTCAAGCACTTCCTTAACCGATTCCACAAGGGTGTAAACGGATTGGGCCATCGCTTCCCGAACATCCGTATCGGTAATAACCACTTCTTTCGGCAAACCGGTTACGAGGTCCCGTCCTTTTATAACCGCCTCCATGGATTGCATCATTGGGATAGCCGAACCGATGGCGATTTTTACGTTTTCGGCGGTTTTTTCACCTATGAGAATCTTAAATTCTCCGCGGACGTAAGACATGATATCGCTGTCAAACTTGTCACCGGCAATCCGCACATTTTTTGACCGAACAACGCCGCCCAGAGAAATAACGGCGATATCAGTGGTGCCGCCACCAATATCAACCACCATACTGCCAACCGGGTCCATGACGGGCAATTTCATGCCTATCGCGGCGGCCACCGGCTCTTCAACAACATAAACCTCCCGAGCTCCAGCGTTTTTGGTTGCGTCCCGAACCGCCCGAATCTCAACATTCGTGATTCCGGACGGCACGCCGACAACGACTTTTGGGCTGAAATATTTCTTTGACTCTCTCTGGGCGGAGTTCAGGAGATAGGCAATCATTTCTTCGGTTACTTCAAAATCGGAAATAACGCCGTCCACCACCGGTTTGACGGCGACAATGTGCAACGGTGTTCGGCCAAGCATTTGTTTGGCTTCCTTGCCGATAGCCACGACCCGGCCGGTTTTCTGGTTAATCGCCACGACCGACGGCTCGTTTATAACAATCCCGCGTCCGCGGACATAGACCAAGGTATTGGCCGTGCCGAGGTCAATCCCGACATCATTTGAGAGCATCCGGTAAAATTTCTGAACAAATTTTTTCATGAATTATTCTGATTCGGGAGGTCGGGCCAAAAATTTAAGCAGTTCTTTTTCCGTTTTGATTTCGGTTTTTTCCTCGGTTCTTTTTTTGATTTCAAATCCGCCGGCGGTTAAGGTTTTGTCACTCACCACGATTCGGAATGGAATACCGATTAAATCTGCGTCGGCGAATTTCTCACCCGGCCGAATGTCGCGGTCGTCCAGCAAGACCTCAATTCCGGCGTGAGTTAAGGTATTGTAAAGTTTTTCGGCAGTTTTGCGGATTCCGTCGCCATCATGGATTCCATCGTCGTGTGAATCCCGACTCGGAATCTCAATCAGATGAACGCTGAAGGGCGCCACCGACTCCGGCCAGACAATGCCTTTTTCGTCGGAAAGAACTTCAACAATCGCTCCCATAACTCTACCCGGCCCAATGCCATAACAGCCCATGACGACCGGTTGAGGTTTGCCGTCACGGTCAAGATAGGTCAGGCCGAGAGCTTCGGAAAAGCGCGTGCCAAGATTGAAAATATTGCCGACTTCAATTGACTTCCGGGGTTTGAATTTATCTTTTGTAGGCATGTCCCCAAAAGCTTCCGGCATATCAACAATTTCTTCATTAACCGCCAGAGAAAAATCAGGAGTGGTGTAAATCGTATCTTCTCCCGCTTCACAGACAGTTTGAAATTCATGGGAAAACTTTGAAAATGAACCGCCGGAGGCACGAGTCAGGTAAGTTTTTGAACCGATACCAACGGTCTTAAAAATCCGCTTATAGGCCTCCGTGACCGCGTCATAGAATTCCTGATGGTTTTTTTCATCCGCCGAAAAAGAATACAAATCCTTCATTAAAAATTCTCGGCCGCGAATAATACCGCTTTTGGCGCGAATTTCATTCCTAAATTTTGTTTGAAACTGGTAAACATAACGAGGCAGGTCGCGATATGAATGAATGTGGTCTTTCATGAGACGAGTCAGCGGTTCCTCATGAGTCGGCGCCAGCCCGACTTGACTGCCGTTCTTGAGTTCGGTTTTGAACCAGACGTCCATCGTTTCGTCGGCCCATCGTCCGGTCTTTTCCCAAATGCTTTTGTCTTGAATGGCGCTTAACGAGAGTTCGTCGGGCGAAACTCCGCCGACCGAAAGACCGTCCATTTCCTTTCTGATGACCGAGATTATTTTGTTCAAAACCCTTAGACCGAGAGGCAGGAAAGAATAGACACCGGCCAACTCCTTGTGAATGAAACCGGCTCGGAGCAAGAGCTCGGCGTTCCTCGCAACCTCATCTTTTGGGGCTTCTTTTCGGGTTTTGGTAAAGAGATTTGATTGCCGCATGGAAACCATATTACAGGAAAAACGGTCAGGGGTCTACTAAAAATCGGAAAAAACGTTGAACAAAGTGAATCTCCCCGACCTCATGGTCGGGGGTTCATGTTGTTTTTTAGAACAACTTAACCACGTCATGAACGGTGACTAAAATCATCAGGATGATTAGCAACATAAAGCCGACAGTATTCATAACATTGGAAATCTTGGGGGATATCGGCGAGCGTTTTATTGATTCAATAATGACAAAAAGAAGCCGTCCGCCGTCCAGAGCCGGAAATGGAATTAGATTAATGACAGCCAAATTAATAGAAATGAAGGCGGTAAATGAAATCAAATAAATTAAGCCGAGCCGAGAGGCGTCACCAACCAAACCGACAATGCCGACCGGTCCGGTAACCTGGGAGAAATCCGAAGCACCGCGCACGGCATCATAAACAAATACCGCCAATCCGACAGTTACCAACTTTGTAAGCGACACCGTGGTTTTCGCTCCTTCAAAGAAAGCCAGATGAATCGGCAAGGAAAGCGTGCCTATCATGTCCATTGAAATGCCAATCGCCTTTCGGCCTTCAATGATTCCATCGCTTGGCGTCAAAACAGCGATGTCGGTTTCCGACCCTCGCGAATATGAAATATTTATTTTTTCATTGCCGTGCTTGGCGATGAAATCAGAGACACTTTCTGGTGAGAGAATTCCCGTTTTTGGCCTAATTTTCCCAGTCAAATTGTCTTTTCCGGTCAAATCGCCGATGGACACAATATCGGTAATGACATCTCCCGATTTAAGCCCGCCGATAAAGGCCGGGGAATCCGGCGCCACCATTGTTATCACCAACCGGGCATTTTCAACTTCCCGACCGGCCGTAACAGTTGATGTTGAAGTCGGGAGGCCAACCATAAAACCGGCTGAAATGAGAACCCACGCAAAAATAATATTAAAGGCCACACCGGCGATAAGAACCAGAGCTTGAGCGAATCGCGGTTTTTTAGCAAAACTTTTTTCCGACTCTGGTTCTGCATCGGGATGTTCCGATTTCGCTTCAGATTCCGATTCCGAATTATTTAATTCAGCATTCTGATGTTCCGGCGCGGGAACCTCGCCATTTTCACCGAAAATTTTGACGAACCCGCCAAAGGGCAACCAATTAAGAGTAAAACGAGTCCGTCGCCACTCGAAAAGAGTGAGCGCCCGCGGAGGATAACCGATTCCAAATTCATCAACTCTAATGCCGAACGATTTGGCCACGAAAAAATGCCCGAGTTCATGAACCAGAATAAGAACCGCTAGAATGACGATAAAAATGATAATGGACATTATTCTTTAGTTCATCATTTCTTGCTCCTTGCGCTCGGCGAAGTTTTGAAGTTTTTTGCCAGTTTCGTCGGCCAGTTTTTGCATTTCGGCCTTAAGGCGAAATTTTTCATCTTCGGTGAGCGCGCCAGTTTCTTCTTTCTTTTGAATATCATCCCAGACCTGGTCGCGCCCTTTGCGAAGCGAAATTCTGGCGTCCTCAAGTTTTTGCTTTGTTAGTTTGATAAGCGCCTGACGCCGTTCGGTTGTCAATTCAGGAAACATCACCCGCACGCCCTTTTCATCCAAAGAAACCGACAAACCGAGATTTGAATCAGCAATCGCTTTTTCAATCGCTTTGTTTAAGGATTGCTCCCAAGGCACGATTCGCAAACTCCGCGGGCCTTCAGTAACGATGCTCGCGAGTTGATTTATCGGCATCATATTGCCGTACGAGCTGACGACAACGTGGTCAAGGATTGAAGGCGTTGCTCGGCCGGTGCGAACAGCCGAATACTCTTTGCCGAGCCAAGATTCAACTTCAATCAAACTCTTTTTAAATTCGGAAAAATTATAGGCCATGCTTTTATGAAATCATTTTAGCAAAAATTCTGGAAAAACCATAATAGCTCGCGCGACGATTATTGCAGTGGCTTTCATAACAATTTTTGCAATGACTCCATAGCGGTTTTTGCAGTGGCTTTCATTGCGCCCAGAGAAATGACCCGGAAAGAAACAGACCGACCGCGACGATTATGAAAATTTGGAGCGAAATTCCCAACGCCGGCCGGTCGTTCAATTTTCTTTTGGCATGCATGAAGTGATGGAATTTCTGGAGTCCGCGAAGAAACTGATTCTTCCGGATACCGTATAAAAACTGAAGAAAATCCGGGATAACTCCACCGACTGCGCCAAAAAGCATAATAAACATATCGCCGTTGGCCAGTCGGTCGGTGGCAAGGGAAACAATCAGAAAAACGATAAGAAAGCCGAGAAAAGCGTCAAAAAGAACTTTGGCAATGTCTCCAAGAAGAAATTTATTGAAGCGAACTTTTTTCTCCATTGAGAACGAGTCGTCTATTGATGATGAGTCGTCCATTGAATACGAATTGCTTTCCGATGAAAACGCCCGAAGTTTGTAGTCCCAATGAATAATGGAATCCAAAACATAGTGCGACAAACAGCCCACTAAAAAGGCCTGGACGGGGTTGGCGGTAAAAATTTTGGCAACGGCGGCGCCGGTCACAATGTGAGTCGCGAGAGTCATGTTATTTAAAAATTTTAGAAACAGCCGAAACAATCGGGTCACCCGAGACAATCGGAACAACACCGCAAAAGTGTTCAAGAATCATTTTAACCGAAGGCGACCGACCGCGAAGGAAACGCCTAGCTGAAAAAATATCCTCAAAAATTGAGGCGTCTATGTCCGCGAGCGCGGAGCCACTGCCATCCGCCAAAGGAATCTCCCCTTTTGTCGCGTTAACCTTGCCATCATACAAAACCAACTCAAGAGCATTTAAAAAACCTTCAGCCAAATTTTTGTCTTTCTCTTTTATTATCGGTTCAAGAAGAGCCAAACGTTCTTGGATTGTGCCGGACAAAAACTTCGGCATTGAAGGTATTGGGGACGCCGAGGTTTGGGAACCAGAGTCAATGGGAGCAGAGTCAATGGGAGCAGAGTCGGCGAATTCCGGCGCTGTTTGTCTTTTTCGCGGTTCAATGACATAAAAACGGGACAAAAGAGTCGGTAAAAAAATCTCGGGGCTTCTGGCGCAAACGATAAAAATCGTGCCGGACATCGGTTCTTCAAAGAGTTTCAGAAGCGAATTCTGGGCTTCACTTTGAATTGACAAAAAAGATAGTAAAACCACCCGCCTCTCGCCGTTTGGCCTCGTATTTTGAATTTCTTTTATCTCTCTGGCGTCATCAATACCAATCGCTTCATACGAGCGCGACCAAATGTCCGCCAATTCCAATTTCCCGGCTGAAACCTTTTCCCGAAGGAACAGCCGAAGCTCATTGTAGTGCGCATTGTGGTCGCCGATAATCAAAAAAGCGTGGTGACTCGGATTTTCAAGCAAATTTCTCAATTCACTAATTACCATGTTCCGCCGATTATATCACCGATGAAAGTATGAAAAAACTCCGCGACTACTACCCTTGTGAGAGGTGATTATCGCGGAGTTTCAGGTTATTCCTCGGAAAATGTCGTCATGTGAGACGACAGGCGCTACGTGGTGGTGGCAAGCTATGGCGCGACTGCGCCTTGTCCGGGGTGTCTTCACGACACCATCTGGACCGGTGATTATGCTTATGTCATCACGCATGCTTCCATCTCGCCTGATTTCCGAAGAACCTCCTTTCTCTAGAAGATGATTTGGACATTCCGATCCGGGTCCCATCTGGGGAACGCTATCTTCCCGACACCTACAAGGCGTCGGGGGAACTGTCCCACTCACCTTCCAAAGTTCTGCTTCCGATAGAAATGCTACGCCCGACGATTTTTGGTGTCAACTAATTTCAGCCACATAAAACATAACGCAGATTGTGTCAACTTATTTTGGGCATTTATTTTTTAGACAAAATTGTTTTTTTATAAACATTCAAATGTTCCAAAGCGATGCCCGTTCCGTTCACCACGCAAAACAGCGCGTCTTTGGCGAGAACCGCCTTTACTCCCGTCCGGCGAAAAACAAGCTCGGGCAGATTCCGAAGTTGGGATGAACCGCCGGTCATGATAATGCCTCGGTCAATAATGTCGGAAGCCAACTCCGGCGGAGTTTCCTGGAAAACATCCTTGATGGCTTTTATCATTTCACGAAGCTCCTTCGTGATTGCCTTGGTGATTTCATTTGTTCTGACCTCAATGGAACGCGGCAGACCAGTAATAAAGTCGCGACCTTTTATGGTCAACGACAGTTCCTCCTCAAGCGGAATGGCCGAACCGATTTTGATTTTTACTTCCTCGGCGGTTTTGTCGCCGATTGCCAGATTAAATGTCTTTTTGATGTAATCGGCGATGGCGTAGTCAATTTTGTTGCCGGCGCACTTTACGGATTTTGCCGAGACGATACCGCCGAGAGAAATGACGGCGATGTCAGTCGTGCCGCCGCCGATGTCCACGACCATATGTCCAACCGCTTCTTGAATGGGAATCCCGGCGCCAATAGCGGCCAGAATCGGCTCTTTGACGACATAAGCATTTTTGGCGCCGGCCTTGATGGCGGCTTCAATGACCGCCCGGCGTTCGGTTGAAGTAATTCCGGCCGGAACGGAAATAATCACATCCGGCTTAAAGATATTGTATTTACCAAGAGCTTTGCCGATATAGTAACGAAGCATCGCCTCGGCAATCCGGTAGTCGGCAATCACGCCATCTTTCATCGGTCGGTAGGCGATGATATTGTCCGGGGTCTTGCCAATCATTTCTTTGGCTTCAATGCCGATAGCCATGATTTGATTGTCTTCCTCGGAAACGGCCACAACGGACGGCTCGTTCAGAACTATGCCCTTGCCGGGCACATAAACAAGCGTACTGGTCGTACCGAGGTCAATACCAAGTTTTTTTGAGAAAAATGCCATGCGGATACACATAATACGGTTTTTCGCGACACTTTACCAATAGAGAGATAAGCCGTTTCTGTGTTATATTAATGCCAATTAATATGGACTCTAAAGCGATAAACATCAAGATTGAGGGCGGTCACAAGCTCCACGGCACGGTCGTTACCAAAACGTCAAAAAACGGAGCCATGGGTCTATTGGCCGCCTCCCTGCTGAATCGCGGCAAAACAACGCTAAAACAGATTCCAAAAATTGAAGAGGTTTTTAGAATCATAGAGGTTTTCCAAAGCATCGGAGTATCCGTGAATTGGGTCGGCGTTGACGGCAATGACCTTGAAATTATCCCGCCCGAAAAATTTTTGATGGAAAACCTTGATGTCGTTGCGGCCGAAAAAACTCGCAGTGTCATTATGCTCATTGGCCCACTGATTCATTTTCTTAAAAAATTCAAACTGCCACAAGCCGGCGGTTGCAAACTCGGCTCCAGAACTGTCAAACCGCACTTGTTCGCTCTGGAGAAACTTGGGGTAAACATCAAGACCACCAAGAACTTCTACGAAGTAAAAGTCGGCGCGCTCCGGCCGAGCGAAATTATCCTCTATGAAGCCGGCGACACCGTCACGGAAAACATCATTATCGCTGCGGCCGGCATTCCCGGCACGACAGTCATCAAGTACGCCTCGGCCAACTACATGGGACAGGAGGTTTGTTTTTTTCTTGAAAAACTGGGCGTCAAAATTGAAGGCATCGGCACGACTACGATTACCGTTCACGGAAAGGAAAATATGAATTCACCGGTGATTTATGAGGTGAGCGAAGACCCGATTGAGTCAATGTTTTTCTTGACCGCGGCTATCGTTACCAAGTCAAACATTACGATTGAACGCTGTCCGATTGAATTTCTTGAAATTGAGCTGTTGAAATTGGAAAAGATGGGTTTTAAGTATAAAATTCTTAAAAAATATCTGGCGCGCAACGAGCGAACTCAACTCGTGGACATAAAGACATTCCCGTCCAAACTCACGGCTCTGGAGGAAAAAATTGAAACCAAACCGTATCCGGGTTTAAACATTGACAACCTGCCGTTTTTCGCCGTCATCGCCACTCAAACCAAAGGCACGACTTTCATTCATGACTGGGTGTACGAAAAAAGGGCCATTCAGTACAAGGAACTTGACAAGCTCGGCGCCGACACTCTTCTGGCCGACCCGCATCGCATATATATCACCGGGCCGACCAAATTAAAAGCCGCCGAGGTTATCTGCCCGCCGGCCCTTCGTCCGGCCGCCATTATTCTTATCGGTATGCTCGGCGCTGAAGGCATTTCGGTCTTGCGAAATATTTACAGCATCAATCGTGGATATGAGGACATAATCAGACGATTGAACAACCTTGGCGCCAAAATTGAGATTCTTAAGGATTTTTAATGTTCATTCGCAGGCAAACAATCTTCTTCTGGGCACCCTTTGGCCCATTCAGAAGATTGTTTGCCTGCGAATGAACTCTAGAGTCAGAAGATTGTTTGCGTGCCACTGAATCCTAAAAACATGAAAATTGTCGACATTATCCCAATCAGTCGAGGAATCAATAAAAACACTTTAAGCTATTTTACGATTCACGACATTTCGGCCGGAGCGATTGTGAAAGTCCCCGTCCGCGGGCGAACAATAAACGCGCTGGTAGTTTCAAGTCGTCCGGCGGAAGAATCTCGACTTGAACTCAAAAACTCCGCTTTTTCCTTCAAAAAAACTTCTTCTATCGTTTCTCAAGACCTTTTGTCGGCTCCATACATGGCGGCGGCAAAAAGGTCTGCGGATTTCCATGCGGCCTCTCTCGGCAGTTTGCTTTTTTCCATTGTCCCGAAAATCGTCCTTGAAAACGCCAAAGGTCTCGCAACCGCAAAAGCCCCGGAGCGAAAACCGGAGTCATTGCACGGAGCGATACTCCAGACCGACGACGATGAACGTTTTTCCAATTATCGGTCTTTGGTTCGGGAAGAATTCGCCAAGGGAAAATCGGTTTTTTTGTGTCTGCCGACAACCAGCGACATAAGAAGAGCGGAAAAATTACTTGAAAAAGGCATTGCCGAGTATTCCTATATTTTCCACGGCCTGACCAAAAAGAAGGACTTTATATCCAGCTGGAACGCTCTGGCTCGCGAGCCACACCCGGTTTTTATCATCGGCATCGGCCAGTTTCTTTGTGTCCCCCGCCACGACATCGGCACAATTATCGTAGAGCGCGAAAGTTCTCGGACATATAAAAGTCAAACAAGACCTTATACCGACCTTAGACATTTTGCCGAAATGTACGCCAAAGAAACCGGCGCAAAAATAATTTTCGGAGACACTTTGCTCCGAACGGAAACCGTCTGGCGATACCGCGAAGACGAGCTCCGAGAAATCGTTCCGCCGTCTCTGCGAGTTCAAACTTCCGCCGAGTCGCAAGTCATTGACATGCGAAAAACTCGCGAGTCCGAGGCGAAATTTGACCCGATTTCCCCGGCTTTGGCGGAAATTATCAAGAACAGCCGCGAGCGGAGCGAGCGTTTGGTTCTTTTTGCCAGCCGCCGAGGCCTCTCCCCCGTTACTCTCTGCGCCGATTGCGGAACAATCGTGGCCTGCAAGCGGTGTCGGGCGCCGATTGTTCTCCACAGCAAAGCCAACGAACGGTTTTTCCTTTGTCA
Source organism: uncultured Candidatus Saccharibacteria bacterium (assembly GCA_964367845.1). GTDB lineage: Bacteria > Patescibacteriota > Minisyncoccia > Phycocordibacterales > DATGWK01 > JAHFLV01. The sequence goes on from CAYIYW010000009.1 coordinate 20,396, forward strand.
TCGCTGTGGCGAGAAAAGAGACGCCAATGAAAAATGTGTCTCCTGCACCGGCTGGCGACTCAAAACCTTGGGAGTCGGGATTGAACTTGTGGCGGACGAGATAAGAGAAAAATTTTCCGCTCTCAATGTCCAACAGCTGGATTCAGACACAGTAAAAACTCATGCCCAAGCGTTGGCAATCAGCAAAAAATTTTACGATTCTCCCGGCGGAATTTTGCTTGGGACAGAAATGGCTCTCCTTTATCTGGACCAAAAGGTTGAGAATGTCGCCGTGGTTTCCATAGATTCAATGTTCGGCATGCCTGATTTTCGGATACGAGAAAAAATTCTTTCAATTTTGATTCGCTTGCGAGCATTGGCCCAAAAAAAATTCCTGATTCAAACCCGAAATATCGCCGAACCGGTTTTCAATTTTGCCGAAAAAGGCAACCTCATAGATTTTTACAAACAAGAGCTTCAGGACAGAGAAACATTTGATTACCCGCCGTTTACAATCCTGATAAAAATTTCGCTCTCCGGAGAAAAAAGGAATGTTCAGGAATCAATGCAGAACTTTGCAAGCTCGCTTCAGGAATACAATGTTAATCTCTATCCGGCCTTTACGCCTTTCGGAGGCGGTGTTTACACTATGCACGCCCTCGTAAAAATCGGTCGGGCGCGCTGGGTGGAAAACAATCTTTACGAAAAGTTGCGGGCGCTGCCACCGTCATTTTCCATTGCCGTTGACCCAGAGAACATTTTGTAACATCGTCTCCATGCGCAAAAGGTTCTTTCGGGGCGCCCTTTGGCCAATTCAGAAACCTTTTGCGTCCGAAGGCAATCTTGCGATATGATGGTTTAACTATGGTCAGAATTTACACAAAAGACGAACCGGTTCTGCGAAAGACAGCCACGGCAATCCCGACTGATGAAATCCGGAGTCAAAAAATCCAAGGCGTAATCGCTGACATGAAACAGGCCCTCGTTGCACAAGACGACGGCGTGGCTATTTGCGCGCCTCAAATCGGCCAGAGTTTGAGGATTTTTGTGATATCCGGCAGAATACTTGGCGATTTAGCCGCTGACGAAATCGGCAAAGAAGCGCCCGAAATCCCCGACCGGGTTTTTATTAACCCTGAAATTGTAAAAATTTCGCAAAAAACCGAGTGGTTAGATGAAGGTTGTTTGAGTCTTCGTTACTTGTACGGCAAGGTCAGACGAGCCACAAAAGCCAAAGTTAGAGCATACGATGAACGCGGTAAACGCTTTGAGCTCGGCGGTTCAGGCCTCTTGGCCCAGATATTTCAGCATGAAATTGACCATTTGGAAGGCGTAATTTTCACCGATAAAGCCAAGGACGTTAAAGATATTCCGCCGACGACGGAAAATTCATGAAAAAAGACGCCCCAAAAAACAGATGGGCGTTTTTCGGCAGTTCCAATTTCTCGGTTATCGTTTTAGACAAACTTGAGTTTTTAGAACTTCTACCGCAACTCATTGTTACGACGCCAGATAAGCCAAAAGGACGAGGATTAAAAATTAAGACCGGCGCGGTTAAAGAGTGGGCAGATAAAAGAAAAATTCCAGTTTTGGCGCCGACAAATTTAAAAAATCCCGAGACCTGTGCAACCGTCATCGCCGAATTCAAAAAATCCGGGCCATGGGATGTTTTTTTGATTGCGTCATATGGGAAAATCGTGCCAAACGAAGTTCTCAACATCCCGACAAAAAATACGCTGAATATCCATCCGTCCCTCTTGCCGAAATTTCGCGGACCTTCGCCCATTGAGTCGGCGATTTTGAACGAAAACGAAACGGGAGTTACGATTATGAAAGTTGACGCGCAGGTTGACCACGGGCCGATTGTCGCCCGGAAAACAGTTGCTTCACAGGAGACAATGGGGACCGCCCTGATTCCCGACTGGCCACCGTATTACGCCGACCTAGAGAAAGCCTTGGCTGAAACCGGCGCGGAGTTATTTGCCGAAATTCTGCCCGATTGGATTGCCGGAAAAATCCAGACCAGTGAACAAGACCACGATAGCGCGACATTTACTAAAAAATTCTCTAAAGAAGATTCATTGATTGACTTGACTGGTAACCCCAAGCAAAATCTGCGAAAAATCAGGGCGTTTTCGGATAATCGTGGCGCTTACTTTTTTCAAAAACAAAAAGACCGAGAAATTAGAGTAACCGTAATCAGAGCAAAAATTAAAAATGGCGAGCTTTCACTGGAAAGAGTCAAACCAGAGGGTAAAAAAGAGATGAGTTACAAGGATTTTATTCGCGGACTTAGATAGAAAACTTGGATAGAAAAATTACTTCCCCCGCCACTTCCTGAACCTTCCGCCGATATGCCCGCCGATTCGGCCGCTGAAACTCCCGATACTGCCACCGACACTGCTAATTCCCTTCATCATATTTTTAATGGCCGCCCCGCCACGACGGACAAGAGTAGTTCGTTTTGATTTGTAACTCTTGAATTCCTGAAGAATTTCATCCTTGGCCTCGTCCATCGCGGCCATGAGCGTCTCATGTTCGGAAACCGCACGGAACTGCTTGCCGTCTTTTCGCAGATTGATTTCCGCTCTAAATATGTCGCCGGACTTGTGATGATTGCTCGCCCGACCGAGCTCAACCTGGCACGAAACGCTGGTATCAAGCGGGTCAATGAGCTTGTCCAGCGACCCGATTTTTTTATCAAGATAATCCTGAATGTCCGGAGTAATGGTAAGATTTTTGGTTTTGACGTGGATGTTCATGGTTTGGATTATTTATTATTAACTTCAATAAATGGTCGTTCCTTAACAAATCGGCCTTGCACGCCACTGTTCGTCAATTAAAACAATTTTTGTCGGTTTTTTGTGACCGGTGATAATTTTTACCCTGCTAACCGGCACTGAAAAATGACGGCCAATCACTGCAACAAGTTTTTTATTGGCCGCATTTCGTTCCGGCTTTTCCTTCAGTGAAATCACTAAACTGTTTTTTGACTTCAGCACAATCTCCTCCCTCTTTGCTTCGGTTTTCACGCGAACTTTTACATGCATGTGTGTATTATAGCAAAAGTTCGGGCACAACAGAGCTTGACGACCCGCAAATTACCTGCGGATTGCAAATGGAAGTTATTTTGATATGATTTTCTGGTGCTTGATATTCCGAGCTGGCTGTTTTGGTAGATAACAATATAAAACCACAAACAGTTAAGTTGGAATAGGTCAGGAAACATTCCGCGTTAGCT
>CAYIYW010000010.1:0-14719 GCA_964367845.1 uncultured Candidatus Saccharibacteria bacterium
GCCGAAACCTCAAATGTTGACGCGGTTTTGGCGGGCGACATTGAGCTTTTTATTGAAGCGGAAAGGAATCTTTAGGCCACAAGAAACCGCATGACAGCGTGTGCCACGAAATGAGCGCGATAAACTCTGCTGAGTTTTCGCTCCTCTCGGCCGCCTGCGCGGCCTGCAAGACTCATTTCTCAACACACGCTGTCATGCGGTTTCCTGTGTTATAATCTTCGCATCTATGATTCACTTTGATAAGGTCTCAAAAATTTATCCCGACAAAACAGTCGCCCTAAACGACATCACCTTCAAAATTGACCCGGCGGAATTTATCTCGGTGGTCGGCCACTCCGGCGCCGGCAAAACCACGCTCCTCAAAATGCTTCTGGCCGAAGAAAAACCCACCAAAGGCAAGGTCTTTCTTGAATCCGTAAACATTCACGCTTTGCCGAGAAACGATATCCGCTCGTATCGCCGGCGGATTGGGGTGGTATTTCAGGATTTTCGTCTTTTGTCCAAGAAAACCATTTATGAAAACATCGCTTTTGCCATGGAGGTCGCCGGTCACGAGGACGCCGACATTGAAGCCGACGTGCCGTATGTCCTGAAGCTTGTTGATTTGGAAAATAAAATTTGGAATTATCCGGACGAGCTTTCGGGCGGGGAAAAACAACGGGTGGCGATAGCCAGAGCGATTGTCAACCAGCCGGATATCGTTATCGCCGATGAACCGACCGGCAATCTTGACCCGCTCAACACCTTTGAGGTAGTCCAGATTCTTAAAAAAATTAATGACCTCGGGACGGTTGTCATTCTGACCACTCACAACAAAGGAGTGGTGGATTCGGTCGGTCGGCGGGTTATTACGCTTGACCGTGGTAAAATAATCCGCGACGACCCGGAGGGTCGCTATGTCTTATAAAATGATTACCACAAACATAAAAAGAGTTATCCGGTCCGGTTTCTTCAATTTTGTCCGCAATGGATTTGTTTCCCTGTCTTCGGTTTTGGTGATGGTGGTAACTCTTTCGGTCATCGGCTCGCTTATTCTCGGCAGCGCGATTTTGAACACAACCCTTGATGTGCTTCGGAATAAAGTTGACCTGAATGTTTATCTTATTCCCGGCGCGCCGGAAAAAGATATTTTAAGCATCAAGCAAACCCTTGAAACCTTGTCGGAGGTTGAAACCGTCGGCTATGTTTCCCAGGAGCAAGCTCTGGCGGAATTCACCGTCCGGCACGAAACTGACCAGCTGACCCTTCAGGCCTTGGCGGAACTTGAAGAAAATCCTCTTGGAGCCGTGCTCAATGTCAAAACCAAGGAGCCGTCGCAGTACAAAGGAATTGCCGAATTCTTGCAGGGCCGGAACATTCTTGGCAGCGCCGGCGCGCCGATAGTGGATAAGGTCAACTATTATCAAAATAAAACCGCGATAGACAAGCTCTCAAGCATCATTGCTTCTTCGGAAAAACTTGGGCTTTTCTTGACCTTGATTCTGATTGCCGTTTCGGTTCTCATCACCTTCAATACTCTTCGTCTTGTTATATATGTTTCCCGCGAAGAGATTTCGGTCATGCGGCTTGTCGGAGCGAGCAATTTCTATGTTCGCGGGCCGTTCGTCATTACCGGCATTCTCTACGGCATTGTCTCGGGCGTTGTTACTCTCATAATTTTTTATCCTATTTTGTTTTGGCTCGGCCGATTCACGGAAAATTTCTTTGTCGGGTTTAATCTGTTTAATTATTACACCTCAAATTTCGGCCAGCTCTTTTTGGTGATTCTCGGCTCGGGGATTATAATCGGCGCGGTTTCAAGTTTTTTAGCCGTTCGCAAATATCTAAGGACATGATGGTGGTAACTTAATTTAATCAATGAAGAAGCGAAAATACATCTTCGTAACGGGTGGAGTGATGTCTGGAGTCGGAAAGGGAATCGCCGCTTCTTCAATCGCTCTCATTTTGAAGGCCCGAGGTCTTCAGGTAACGGCTCTCAAAATTGACCCTTACATAAATGTTGACGCCGGCACCATGAATCCGACCGAGCACGGCGAGGTCTTTGTGCTCAACGACGGCGACGAGACCGACCAGGACATGGGCAATTACGAGCGTTTTCTGGACACGACGCTCTCTCGGGTGAATTATCTGACGACTGGCCGAGTTTACTTGGAAGTTATCCGCAAAGAACGCAATCTGGAATACAAAGGCAAAAATGTGGAAGTCGTGCCCGATGTGCCGCTTGAAGTCATCGGCCGGATTGAGAAAGCCGCAGAAAATGCCGACGCCGACGTAACGGTCATAGAAATCGGCGGGACGATAGGCGAGTATCAGAACATTATTTTTCTGGAAGCGGCCCGAATGCTCAAGTCAAAATATCCTGACGATGTGGCGATTGTTATGGTCAGCTACTTGCCGATGCCGTCAAAAATCGGCGAAATGAAAACCAAGCCGACTCAAACCGCGGCCAGAACCTTGAATAGCGTCGGTCTTCAAGCCGATGTGATTATCGCCAGAAGCGAAGTGTCGCTTGACCAAAAGCGCAAGGACAAAATCGCTCTTTTCTGCAACATCCGTCCGGAAAACATCATCGCCGCGCCGGACGTTGAAAGTATTTACGACGTTCCGATAAATTTTGAAAAGGACCATCTCGGCGAAATTCTTTGCAAGGTTTTGAAAATTAATCACAAAAAAAGAGTTACCAATCTTTCTAAATGGTCTGATTTTGTCAGTAAAGTAAAAAAGCCCCGTGGAAAGGTCTCAATCGCCATCATCGGCAAATATTTTAATTCCGGCGACTTCGTCGTATCGGACGTTTACATCTCGGTCATTGAGGCCCTGAAGTTTTCGGCTTTTACTCTTGGCCGCAAACCGGTTATCACGTACTTAAATTCAAAGGATTTTGAAACGGGGGAAACCGGCAAAACCGGAGTGGCTGGTAAAACCGGAACTGCCGGCAAACTCAAACTCTCGGAACTTGATAAATACGACGGCGTTTTGGTGCCCGGCGGTTTCGGCGCTACGGGCGTTGAAGGTAAAATCAAGGCCATTGAATATGTTCGGAAGCACAAAATTCCATACTTCGGCCTCTGTTACGGCATGCAACTCGCGGTTGTGGAATTTGCGCGGAATGTTTTGAAATGGAAGGACGCCCATACGACCGAGGTTGATTCAAAAAGTACGCATCCGGTGATAGACATTATGCCGGAACAAAAAGATAATCTGGCGGAAAGCAAATACGGCGCGACGATGCGGCTTGGCGCGTATCCTTGCGTTTTGAAAAAAGGGACAATTGCAAGCAAGGCATATTCATTAGCGGGCGCGAAAATAGCGGGCGCGAAAATCGGAAAAAACGGCGGCAAAATTATTTCCGAGCGTCATCGTCATCGCTATGAAGTTAATCCGGATTTTATTGAGGAAATAGAAAAAGCTGGTTTGGTTTTCTCGGGCATTTCACCTGACCGCCGGCTCATGGAAATCGCGGAATTGCCACGAAATATCCACCCGTTTTTTTTGGGCGTGCAGTTTCATCCGGAATTCTTGGCTCGGCCGTTATCGCCACACCCGTTGTTTACGGCGTTCGTGAAAGCGGCGATTGAAAAAGGGAAGGGGAAGTAATTACCCTGGCTCGTCATGGTATTCCAAGTATTCCAAATAATTTAAAACAGCGTACCTCGGGGTGCGCTGTGCAAACTTACAACAAAGGAACTCTGGAATGCTGGCCATGGTCCCCAATGCGCCCTGCGCCAACTTGGCGAATTCCAATTTGTTTGTGGCTTTTGGAACAGATTCCGAAAAACGACACATCTTTCTGTCCGATGAGCATTCGGACACGCCCATGCCAGACATGCTCGCGAAGAACTATCCGGGAAACTCCCACGGCGTCTGCGGTAGTCCAGCCGATATGCCATTTCCTAACGCCTTCGTCAGGTTGGATTACCACATAGTCGCGCCATCCACCAAGTATCGGCATGTGGAAAAGAAGAACACCGCGAGAGCGAACTCGGCTTCCAATGCCATCCGCTTCCCCAATTCCTTTGCAGAACACCGTCATTTCGGCTGACAGGTGAGCAATTTGGTTATGGGTGAGAGGAGTGTTATTCCATCGGTGTGTCTGTTGCGGTAACTCTCTTGTCGTGCCAGACACGAAGTACATAATCGGAATCATCAAGACATCCGCAAAACGCGCCACCCAACTAAGAGGGCGCACATCCAGTTCGTTGCCCATTTCGTCTCCTTAGTTTGAGTGTTTTTTGGGAAATCTCCGTTTAAGATAGCATGAGTATCAATAGGTGTCAAATCGGGTTAGGCCGAGTTCAAATGTTCCTTGGGTTGAATAAGTCCTGAATTTCTAGTAGTTTGTATGAATTGCCGGTTCGTCTAATGGTAGGAAAAATGTTGGATTTTTGATATGATCTGGTCATGAAAAAGGTTTGGAACAAGGGGTTAAATAAAAATACGCATCCTTCACTGTTAAAAACTTCGACAACGATGAGAGCGAAGAAGGTAGATAATTTTTCTGTGTGGAGGGAGAAAATGAGGGCTAGTGGAAAAATTCGAACAAATTATCCTGAATTTGATAAAAATGAGACTCTCGCAGAGCTAGTCGGTGTTGTGTTGGGTGATGGACACATTAGAAAATTTCCTCGAACTGAGGAACTTTCCATTTTTTCTAACTCAAATAACCCGGGTTTTATTAAAAGGTATGCTGGGATTGTCGAGGCAATGTTCAATAAGAAGCCGGCCATTACAAAGCATGGGAATGAAAACTGTACTCGAATTAGGATCTATCAAAAAAATATAAGTTCTCGTCTCGGAATACCATTTAGTCCCCGGAAACCACTGAAACTTAAAATTCCACCATGGATTTTAAATAATGATAAAAATGTAGTAGGATACCTGCGTGGTTTATACGAGGCGGAAGGTAGTCATTGCATTCACGAACCGACTTATACGTACAAGGTATTTTTCACAAACAGGAACGAGTCGCTCATCAAAATCGTTTTTCGTTTAGTAGAGAGACTCGATTTTCACCCGCACGTAAGCGGAGACGAAGTTCAGTTGTCGAAAAAAGAAGAAGTATTTCGGTTTCTGGATCTAATCCAGTTTCGGAAATATTAAATAAAATTTGAATATTGCGGGATCGGCTAATGGTAGGCCAATTGCCTCTGGAGCAATGAATCTTGGTTCGAATCCAGGTCCCGCAGCCAAAATCTATGGAAATCAAATTAACACTCACAAATAGTTTTGGTCAGGTCTTGAATGTTGTGTATCGCGATATCAACAAAGAATCAGAACTTGAAGACAGAAAAATCAAAACTGTGCACGCATATTGCTTTCACAGCGACAAATTGGTTCTGGTCTATTCTGAAAAGAAAGGTTACTGGACTCCGCCCGGTGGCAGTGTTGAAGAGGGCGAAGATATCCGTGGTGCGGTAAGGCGGGAGGTTAGGGAGGAGACCAACATGAATGTCATTCGTCAGTGTTTTATAGGTGTTCAAGACATCACAGAGCCGCAGGGAATTATCTCCCAAACTCGCTCGGTATGTATTGTTGAGCCTTATGGCCCTTTCACGAACGATCCAGACGGAGATATCACGGAAATTAAACTCATTGACCCGAAAGACTACAAACAATACTTTGATTGGGGAGAAATTGGTGATCATGTCATGGCGAGAGCATTGGAGCTTAAGGCGCAGATTGATCTGGAGTTGAGTAGTTGATTCGTATTATTCCTTATCAAAACCATATTAGTGTTACAATCTACTCCATGGACACTGAAATAGAAGCAAAATTCCCCGATATTGAACCAAAGGATTTACGCCGAAAGTTGAAAAAAGTTGGAGCGGTCCAAGAACATCAGGAAATATTGATGAAGCGAAAAACTTTTGATTATCCCGACAGAGGTCTTTATAAGATGGCTGGTTGGGTGCGCGTTCGGGATGAGGGAAGCAAGATAACATTGAGCTATAAACAACTCAATGACCGAACTCTTCATGGCACAAAAGAAGTAACTGTGGTCGTTGATGATTTTGACAAAACCTGCAGGTTTCTTGCAAATCTTGGACTGGACACAAAATCCTATCAGGAAACCAAAAGGGAGAAATGGAAATATGACAACGTTGAAATAACCATAGACACATGGCCATGGGTGCCTACCTTTGCCGAATTGGAAGGTCCGACAGAAAAATCAGTCAAAAAGGTGGCAGATGAACTGGGGTTTGACTGGAATAAAGCGCTACATGGGAGCGTTGAGCCAATATATCAGATGCATTATGACTTTACCGACGCGGAGATTGACGGTTGGGAATCAATTACTTTTACGCCCCCGCCAAAATGGCTGTTGGCAAAGAAAAAACACGCTTAAAACTGGTTCCAATGAGAAATGTGTGTAATTTGTCCGCAAATTCTACACGGGATAACCAGCTCGCTTTATTTTTGAAACACCCTATCAATTGTTCCGATAATTCCTTGCAACGATTCGTTTGATTTTACAAAATATCCGCGAATTCCGAGCGACACTCCGTCGCTGACTTTTTCTATTGACGAAAGGTTTGATGTTATAAAAATGGGGGTCGCGCCTTTGCCGTATTTCTTGTTGACTTGTTTCAGGAATTCCATGCCGTCCATCGTCGGCATCATAATATCAAGCAGGATAAGGTCGGGTTTGGCTTTTTCCATTATCTTCAAACCTTCTGCGCCGTTTCCCGCGGACACAAAATCATATCGCGCGGAATCAAGCGACGCTCTTATTGACTCAATAAATATCGGGTCGTCATCCAATACCAGTATCTTTTTCATAAATTATTTATTATTTTATTTCCAATTTTGCTAACGGCAGTGAGAAGTAAAACGCGCTTCCAGCATCTACCTTTGACACAAGTCCAATAATTCCTCCGTGCCCTTCTATTATACCTCGGGCGATTGCAAGCCCCAGCCCAGTTCCTTTGATGTTCGGAATGAGGGTCTTATTTCCAATCTGCTTGAATTTGCTGAAAAGTTCAGGCATATGTTCTGTCGCAATGCCTACGCCGGTATCCGTAACGGTAACGACGAGTGACTCCGGCAGAGAGGCGAATTTTTCTTCGGGAAGCGGCTCCGGCAATTGAACACCGGCTTTGCGCGTCTCGTCGTTGATTTGCGCTCCGGTTTCATGCCCAAAAGCGGAAACGGAAACCGTGCCTCCTTCCGCGGTAAATTTCAAAGCGTTTGAAATCAGGTTGTTGAGGACTTGCTTGACTCTTTGGACATCAAAAACAACGCCTTTCGGAATATTCTTGTCCACGGACATCATTAACCGGATTTTTTTGTCCGCCGCCGAGATGTTAAAGAAATCCATCCGGTTTGACATGACTTCCTCAATATCGGCCGGTTCGCGGTTGATTTCAAATTTGCCTGCCTGTAATTTTGCCGCGTCAAGTATGTCGTTCACCAAGTTCAGCATGCCGGAGGAGTTTTGATAGATGATATCAATATATTGTTTTGGCGAAGGGCTGGCTTTCTTGCTCGGTCTCTTCAAAAGCTCGCTCGCTTTCTGAATGCCGCTCAACGGCGTTCTTAGTTCGTGAACAATCATTGAAGTAAAATCATCTCTCACTCGTTCCAGTTCAACTTCGCGCGTCACATCATGGAAAATCACCACTCCGCCCAAAACCTCATCGGCGTTCAATGCCGACATCGTCTTTACCGGAAAGACAAATGACTGATAAAATCTTTCTTTTATTCCGAAGCGTTCCGACACGAAAGTTTTTTTTAACTTCACGCTTTCTTCCAATCGTCCGCGAATATCCATCTTGCCGCCCAAATTGTCTATAAAATCAAATATCGTTACCCCTGTCTTTTTTTCCTGCCCGATGACTCGTTTTGCGGCTGGATTTATGACCAAAATGCGATAATCAGCGTCGGTCATTACGACGCCGTCTTCCATGCTTTCAACCATAGCGCTCACTTTTGCCTGTTCTGTTTTCACCACTCCCTGCAAGCTGGTAACGGCTTTAGACGCTTGTTGGATGATTTTATACAGTATCGTCATCTCCTCCTCCTTATACAGGCCGGTTTTTGTGTCGGCGACAGTCAAAACCCCGACCACTTTTTCGTCTATGACCAAAGGAATGTTGAAGAATGAGCGCACGGGCTCTTCGAGTTCTTCAATAATGATTGCGCCGGAAAGAATTTCCTTCACGTCCTTCCTGTCAAATTCACGGTCAAGAAGAGCGCCCAGCGAGCCGAGCATTCTGTCCCGTATGTCATTCACAAATCTCCGATGCACAGACCTTTCAAGGTGCATTTTGAACATGACTTTTTCCGGTTCCAGAAGCATGTATGAAACCGCCGAGTATTCTATGAATTGGTGGAGAGAATTAACGATAATGTCAATTATTTGCTGAACATCAAGGGAATAGCCGATGCGGTCGCCAAGTTCTTTGAGAATCGCGAGTTCGTACATTTTGCGGCTGACTTCCCGTTCTCTTGTTTCAAGCGCCGTTTTCGCTTTGTGGTTTTTGACTGCAAAATATACGCTTACGCCAACGGCGCCGCAAGCAACCACTATTGATGAAATTATTAATAACATCGCCTTACAATATCACCCATGTTCGCTATTTTAATGAGAATTCTTTCCGCTTTCTCAAGCATAAGCAGTCAAACTTCTCGTTTTCACTGCCCAAGAGTTTTTTTCAGCAAGTCCTTTTTGGTAAAAAATAAACAGTAAGCAAAAGTCAACGCAAACGCTAATTCTGCGATTTCACCGAGACCGCCGATATGAACTACTCCGAATTCCTTTAACGCCCCGATAACTTCTATCAAAACGAATAATATCGCGACAACGGCCAAGGTGTTCCATGTTTTTTCCATAGAACCGCCCTGGGAAAGCGCCGCCAGTTTGATTGCATAAATTCCGGCCAGAAGAGCGATAAGCAGATTCACTATCTCCAATACCTGCTCAACGACGGCTGGAAACATTTCCACATCAAACATATAACCTTCCGCAGCCAGTGCGACAGCCGGCAGAGCAAAAACCAGTAACGAAGCCAAAATTGTTTTTTTAAACATAGTCATATTTCTTACGATAATAATTATTTATTTATATTTAACTCCGGATACTTGGCAAAAATTGAGCCAAGCGCGTTCTTCACTATCAGACCCGAAAGTTCCACATATCGGTCAACAAGATTCTGAAGCGTCTCTTTTGGGTTGTCGCCCACGCCGGTTACCTTGCCGTCGTTGTCAACCATAAGGTCGGACACACTGCGCGCCTTAAGTATCGCTATTTCAGGTCCGAGAATGAGCGACTGCTTCTTGATGATTTCACTTATAAGCGCTATATACTGTTCCTTTTCATTCATACGCTGTTCGTTAGTTTGATAATATGAAAAGTGTATCATGCCTCGCGGGTTCAGAAATGCTGTGTTATCCCCGTGGGGGTTATCCTCCTTGTCTCGCAGACAGCCATTTCTATGCTATAATCAATCTGTCCTTAATAAAATAATTAAAACATATGGCAAAATCAAATTCTGCGTTCATGAAGCCGCTCAATGTAAGTGCTGACCTAGCCGCTGTCGTCGGTGCAGGCCCAATGCCTCGTTCCGAAGTTGTTAAGGCGCTTTGGGTATATATTAAGAAAAATAATCTTCAGGACCCGACAAACAAACGAAATATCAACGCCGACGAAAACCTCAAAAAAGTTTTTGAAGGAAAAGCAACGGTTAATATGTTTGAAATGACGAAGTTGGTTTCAAAGCACCTTTCCTAGAGTCGGCAAAATAAAACCAGTCAATATCATTCCGCAAATGGCCCCGATGTCAGGGGCTTTTTGCTTTGACTGTTTGGAGTATACTTTTGATATGGAACCGGATATAAAAAATAAACTGCTGGAACAAGACGCAAAACTTGACGCGATTTATAAGTCGGTGGAAAAAACCAGAAAATATTTTTTGGTCATTGTTTGGGTGACGATTATCGCCGTGGTTTTGCCTGTTATTGGTTTGGCTTTTGCGATTCCATCGTTTCTAAATGTCTACATCGGCTCGCTTGACGGGCTCTTGTAGTTTTTCTCGGCTTGCGGATATTTGGGTGTCGTGCAATTATTACGCCATTAAAAGCTAGACCGCTTGGTTGTCATGAAAAATATCAGCAATAATTCAATCGTTATAGGAATTGTCGGCTTAATTGTCGGCCTTGTTTTGGGTTGGCTAATGGGGAACGGCGGATGGGGGACAAAGGAGGTTCCTCGGGATGATGACGGGTCGGAAAAAGCCGCGGGGACCGAAAATTCCTTAAACGCCCTGCTGGCAAATTCATCTCCGTCTCAAGAGAGCGATTCGGCGATTTTTGTCGTAGACCAAGGAGCCGGCAATGTGGCGACAGTCGCTTCGGTGGAGACGGACGTGTCCGCGTGGGTTGTTGTTAGAGAAGACAAGAATGGAGTCGTCGGCAACATTCTTGGCGCTTCGCGAGTTGATTCGGGCGCAAGCAATAACATCGTCATTTATCTTCTTGTTCCGACCACCGCCGACAAAACCTACCGGGTCGTCCTTTTTAAGGACGACGGCGACAGAAAATTTGATTACCGGATTGATGTCCCTTTGACATCGGGAGGCGTTCTTATTTCCAAGTCCTTTAAGACCTTGGCCCAGTAGTTGCTTCAAAGTTGTTTCAATCGGCAGTTATACTTCGGTCTTGTCTAACAAAAACAGGAAACGCCAAGCGTTTCCTGTTTTTGTTTTCCGAGCGTAAGGGCTTTCGGGATTTTTATCAAAAACACAGTCCCGTCGCTTGAACTCTTAACGCTAATTGTCCCGCCAAACCCTTGTTCAACGCATTCTTTTGTCGCGGACAGTCCGATTCCACACCCATTTGGCTTGGTTGTGAATCGCTCGTCGTAAATTTTTCCTATATCGGCGTTTTTAATGCCGCAACCGGTGTCGGAAACGGAAAGCCGAATGTCCATGCGGTTCTTTTGCAGGGTTATTTTAATCTCGCGCGCCTTTGCGTCCATAACGGATTCATTCAGAACGGATTTAAAGGAATCCAGTGAATTTGAAATCAGATTGGTTATTATGTGGATAAAACCGCTCTTACTCCCGAAAATTTCTATATCTTCCTCGGACTCAAAGGCGATTTTGACTTTTTCAACCCCCATTCTTTCCGCAAACGCCTCAATTATTTTTCTAATTTCATTGCCGGGGCTAAACATTGTTTCATTCGCATTTTCAATATGAGAACGAAGCAAGGCCGAGACATATTCCATCTGCACCCGGGTTTTCTCGGAGCGTTTGGAATATTCGCGCAAGCGTTCAGTGTCGCGAGCAAGATTTTCTTCCATGTGGCCGACCGATAAAGTGAGCGCCGTGAGATGATTTGAGAGGTCGTGAAAAACCACTTTGGCTTTCTTGCCAAGTTCGGCCAATTCAAGGATTTCCATAATTTTTCGGTTTTCCGGCACTCGGAGTTCGCTTTTCAGGATTTTCATAACGGTTTATATTACGGTTTGTTTTTTCGGCGGTTTGTGCCGCGTTCCATGTTTTTTCACGTCTCTAGGTCGGGCTCGCGGCAATTTTGTAACCGCGACCCGGGACATTCCAGATTAGCCGGTCTTTCCCTTTTTCAAGTTTCCGTCGCAAATTGAAAACATGGGTTTCAATGGTGTTTGAAAACGGATTACCGTCAAGGTCCCAGACATGCTCCATAATCGCACCGCGGGAAACAACTTCACCGCTGTGGCGAATTAGAAGTTCAAGCAATGAATACTCCTTGCGAGTGAGGTATATGCTCGCATTGCCACGCCTGACTTCGTGAGTTCTGGAATTCAAGACAAGGTCGCCCGTTGCCAAATTTTCCGGCAGGTTTGTTTCCGGTCGGCGCAGAATGGCATGGATGCGCGCCAAGAGCTCTTTGAACGAAAATGGTTTGGTTACATAATCATCAGCTCCGACTGTAAGTAAGCGAACTTTTTCATCAGTGTCGGATTTTACCGACATCAAAATAACCGGCGTGTTTTTCCCGGCTTTACGAATTTCTTGACAGACCTCGCTACCGGTCTTTTTGGGCAGAATATTGTCAAGCAAAATGAGGTCGTAGTCGTTTGTTCGCGCAATGTATGAACCGCTCTCGCCGTCCTCAACCGTATCCACCGAAAACATTTCTGTTTCAAGTCCCAATTTAAGAAGTTCCCGAATTTCCTTGTTGTCCTCAATGACGAGTATCCGCATAGTGGTATATTTTATTCTGTTGTTAATGACTGACAACAGGATAGACCATGACGCTTTTTACGGCAAAATTGAGGATGGGGAAAGAGCGTGCATAAGAAGGGGATAATACCGAACAAAACTCTGCGGGTTGCCCAGTTGAGACGGAGTATGATTGCTTATACGAACTTCCTCACATAAAAAGCAAGAAAAATAAGGACGCAACGACAACTCTATAGACGCCAAAAACCGCAAAAGAATGGTTTTGGATGTAGGAAAGCATAAATTTAATACTCGCAATCGCCGCCAGAAAAGAAACCAGAAAGCCGACTCCAAGGAGGGTAATGTTTCCGTTCACGGCCCAAACATCAAGGTTTTTGACAAGGTCGTATCCGGCCGCGGCGGCCACGGTCGGCAACGCCAGCATGAACGAAAATTCCGCCGCGGCCTTGCGACTGGCGCCGAAAAACAGCGCCGGAACGATGGTCGCGGCCGCTCGGGAAACGCCCGGAATGACCGCTAAGGCCTGAATTGCGCCTATAAAAAAGGCCTGTCTATGTGAAATATCATTAAGGCCATTCTGTTCCGCGCTGTTGTTATTGTTGTTTAGCCGTGCCGGTTTTTTTAAAAAGAAGCGTTCAACAACGATAAGCGCCAAACCGCCGATGATAAGACTCCAGACCGCGACGGTCAAATTGCCGATTAAACGAGTTTTAATGAGTTCGTATAGCGCAAAACCGATAATCGCCGTTGGCAAGAAAGCAACGGCGATTTTCTTCCACAACTGGGAACTTTTCATGAGTCGCCTGCCGAACATGAAAATTACCGCCGCAATCGCTCCGAATTGAATGACGATTTCAAAACTTTTCAAAAATTCGCTTTGAGCGACAGCAAGAATTTTTGACGTCATCATCAGATGGGCGGTGGATGAAATCGGCAGGAATTCCGTGATGCCTTCAACCAGTCCTAGAATAATCGCTTCAAAAAATGACATTCAATAATTTTATCATACGAAAACGAATCGCTGTTGTTTTGCATGCTGATTAAATGCCAATGAAAAAAGGGCTCGGCAGTGAGTGCGCCGAGCCCCGGAGGGAGAAAAAGAGAGACAGACGGAGAAACAATGTCTACTATCTACCCCCAATCCTACTCCTTTTATTCAGTAAGAAACAGAGTTATCCACATGTATCCCTGCACAAGGCCACTAACATATTGCACTCCTTGAAACCTAAGGAGCGCGATGAGAATTTTCAATAAATATCGAGGCACGAGAGGATTTGTGGTGGCGGCCGAGCGGGGGATACACTTTCGGTATATGATCACCAAAGAAGCAAAACTCGATTACTCGCAGATAAGAGCAACATCTACAGGAGAGTAGCTAGGGGCTACTATCGTAACTTTGTTGACCACAGCAGAATACATCCGTTCTCATTTAATCTTTCAGCTTTTTGTTGAACCCTCGTTATTTTTTATCGTGGATGACTACATTCGTGGGTGAGACAATTTGTGCATTACATACCAAGAATAACCGGAATCACTCCTCGGTTATACTCATGCAACGTATTAGGCCATTGCGACACGTACTTAAAGTATTTTCCAGAGTATTTTGACATTGAATGTATCCCTCCGAACCAGGGGGATTAGCTTTTGCACAGGTTTCAAAGGTTCTCTGAGCGCTATCAATACAACTATAAAAGTTTTTGTAACAGATGGCCTTAATAGCATCCTTAGGTGTGCTAGTGGATACGTTAGTGGATACTGTGTTACCTGAGCCAGTGGATACAACGGGAAGGTTTGTTTTAGATAATGCCGGTAATGCTACTGTAGCCAATGAAGAGTCACTGTTTGCTGTCCCTGAGCTTTTTCTATTTGAAATAAACAGAAAAGAAGCAATAGCAACTACTACCAATATACCCAACAGTAGCATTATTCTCTTAGAATCTGTAGTTTTTTCCATATTTTTACTAAAATTATTAACTTGGAAACTTCTATTATCTAATTATAATAGCCCAAGTATTTGCCTCCATGACACGAAGTTATCCACACCCGTTTCCCCGATTTTCGGGGCTCCGTAATCCAACTCAAATTTCACAACCGTCGCGCGTATTGCAGTGTCGTTACATTCCAAGAATCACCGGTATGACAATCGGTTTTTTGGCGGTCTTTTGGAAGAGGAAACGGCTGACCGTGTCGGTAACGCTTGATTTCACATATTCAAAGTTAATAGGGTTCATGCCGCTTGTCGTGCTTTCAACGGTTTTTTTAATGATGAGCCGTGTTTGCTGGAGGAGGTCCTGCGATTCCCGCAGATAAACGAAACCTCGGGAGATGATGTCTGGCGACTTTCGGAGTTTGCCGGTTTTGGCGTTTATCGTCGCGATAATCACGAACATTCCGTCTTCCGCCAGCATTTTGCGGTCGCGGATAACGACCTCTTGCATGTCGCCGATGGTAAAGCCCTCAACCATCATATCGTCCGAAGGAGCTTTTTCTTTCAGAACCGTAATTTTTTGGCCGTTGGGCGTAATTTCCACGACTGAACCGTTATCGGGAAC